>JBCCZS010000172.1:0-6820 GCA_039187035.1 Pseudomonadota bacterium
CGCCCGGCAAATTCGGCGTGCGCGGCATCCCGACCCTGATGATCTTCGACGGCGGCGAACTCAAAGCCACGAAAGTCGGCGCGGCGCCGAAGTCGGCGATCGACGCCTGGATCAAACAAGAAATCGGCGGCGGCGCGGCGGCGTAACGCCCTGCGTTCTAGCGGTGCTCGGCGAGAAGTTCGCCGGCGAGATAGAGCGAGCCGCAAATAAGAACGCGCAGGCGCTCGCCGCCCGAGCCGAGGGCCAAGGCGAGCGCCTCGTCGACGCTGGCGCACGGGTGCGCGGGCAGGCCCGCCGCCTCCGCGGCGGCGGCGACGTCGTCCGCCGACGACGCATTCGGGTTCGCCGAGCGCACGGCGAACACCGATGCGGCGATCCCGTCAAACGCGGCGAAGAAGTTGCGCGCGTCTTTGGCGTTTTGGAGCCCGGCGATGAGGACGAGCTTGGCGGGCGCTTTGTCTTGAAATTCCGACAAGGTCGCCGCCACCGCCCGCGCCGCATGCGGATTATGCCCGCCGTCGAGCCATAATTCCGACCCCGCGGCGGCGGCTTGCGCCATCGCTTCGACGAACGGGCCGGCCACGAGCCGCTGCAACCGCGCCGGCCAGCGCGCCCGGGCGAGCCCCGCCGACAAGACCGCGTCGTCGAAATTGACGCCGGCCGCGCGCAAGGCCGCAATCGCGAGCCCCGCATTCATCGCCTGGTGCGCGCCCGAGAGGCGCGGCGGCGTCAAATCGCTAAGACCGCGGTCGTCTTGGTAAACGAACCGTCCGTGCTCGAACCGCGCCGTCCAGTCGACGCCGTAAAGCCGGGCCGGCGCGCCGACCGCGGCGGCGCGATCGGCGAGCACCGCCATCGCTTCAGGCGTTTGGGGGCCGACGGCGACCGGCGACCCGGGTTTGACGATCCCCGCCTTTTCGCCGGCGATTTCGCCCAGCGTTTCGCCGAGATAGCCTTGGTGGTCGAGCGCGACCGGCGTGATCGCGCAAGCGGCCGGCCTGGCGAGAACGTTCGTCGCGTCAAGCCGTCCGCCGAGCCCGGTCTCGACGACGACGTAGTCGGCCGGCGTCTCCGCAAAGCCGAGAAACGCCGCGCATGTCGCCGTTTCGAAAAAGCTCAACGGATCGTCGCCGGCGGCCGCGTCGACCCGCTGCAACAGGTCGATGAGCGTCTCGTCGCGCACCTCGTCGCCGGCGAGGACGATGCGCTCGTTAAACCGCACCAGATGGGGCGAGGTGTAAACATGGGTCCGGGCGCCGGACGCCTCCAGGATCGCGCGCAAAAACGCGACGGTCGATCCTTTGCCGTTGGTGCCGGCGACGTGAAAGACGGGGGGTAACGCGTCGTGCGGGCGGCCGAGTTTGTCGAGCGTGCGTTCGACGCGGGAAAGACCGAGGTCGATCAGTTTCGGCCGCCGCTCGGCGAGCGCCGCGAGCGTCGCTTCTAGGTCGCGCATCGGCCGGGTCGTCTGGCTATCGTCCGGACAGAGATTATTCGGCCGCTTTGTCGGGAGCCGCGTCGTTCGCCGCTTCCGGTACGGGCGAAGCCGCTGCGCCGGGGGCCGGCGCCGGGGGCGCGGCGTGGGGTTGCACGGGCGCGAGGTTCACCGCGTTCGCGGGGGCCAGCACCGAAAACAATTGCGACAGCGCGGTGCGGATCTCCGCGCGCGGCACGACGGCGTCGACCATGCCCTTGTCGTGGAGAAACTCAGACCGCTGAAAGCCCTCGGGCAGCTTTTCGCGAATGGTCTGTTCGATGACGCGGGGCCCGGCAAATCCGATCAGCGCGCCCGGCTCCGCAAAATGCACGTCGCCCAACATCGCGAACGACGCAGTCACGCCGCCGGTCGTCGGATGCGTCAAGACGACGACGAACGGCAGGCGCGCCTCCCGCATCATTTGGACGCCCACCGTCGTGCGCGGCATTTGCATCAACGAGAGAATGCCTTCCTGCATGCGCGCGCCGCCGGAGGCGGTGAAGACGACAAGGGGCGCGCGCCGATCGCAGGCGGCCTGCGCCGCGGTCAGAAACGCTTCGCCGAGGGCCATGCCCATCGAGCCGCCCATGAACGCGAAATTCTGAACGGCCGCCACGACGACGTGTCCGTCAACCGTTCCGGCGGCGACCTCGAGCGCGTCGTTCGTACCGGTCTTTTTTCGGTAATCGCGCAAACGATCGGCGTACTTCTTCTCGTCACGGAATTTCAGCGGATCGGAAACCGGTTCCGGCGCCGCAATTTTCTCGTACGCGCCCTCGTCGAAGAGGGCGGCGAGACGGTCTTCGACGCCGATCGCCATGTGGTGACCGCAGCTCGGGCAAACGTGGAGGTTCTTTTCCAGGTCGCGCAGGAAAATCATATCCGAGCAGCTGGGGCATTTCATCCACAGCGTATCGGCCTCTTCAGCTTGCCGATTGAGGAAGTTCTTCACGCCGGGCGGGGTGATGTTGGAGAGCCAATTCATCGGAACGCCTCACTCACTCGGGGTTGCGCGCGCGTCTTGTCGCCGTTGCGATGTCGCGCGCTAAGGTCAACACCGCGTTACCGATAGTATCGGGTTCGCCACGCCCCGTCTCAAGGCCGCCGGCCGCCGTTTTCCGTTCCGCCGCCCTTGCGAGCGCCTCGCAAAGGGCGGAGCCGACGACGACCCCGTCGGCCGATTGCGCCATCGTTTGCGCCTGTTCCGGCGTCTTCACGCCGAAGCCGACGCAAATCGGCAGGTTCGTATACCGTCTTACGCGCGCAAGGGCCGCGCGGACCGCCGCCGGGGCCGCGCTCGCGCGGCCGGTCACGCCCGCAACGGCGACGTAGTAAACGAAACCGCTCGCCCCGGCGAGGACCGTTTCGAGGCGATCGTCATGCGTCGTCGGCGTGACGAGCCGAATAAGGTCGATCCCGGCGGCGACGAGCGCCGTGCGCAGGGGCGCGTCCTCCTCCGGCGGCAGGTCGACGACGATCGCGCCGTCGACCCCGGCGGCGGCCGCGTCCGCGGCGAAGCGGTCGAAGCCGTAAGACGCGAACGGATTGCAGTAGCCCATCAGGATTAACGGCGTGTCGTCGTTTTCAGCGCGAAACGCCCGCACCATGTCGAGCGTTTTTGCAAGCGTCTGGCCGTTGGATAGCGCGCGCAAGCCGGCCGCCTGGATCGCCGGACCGTCCGCCATCGGATCGGTAAAACACACGCCCAACTCAATCACGTCGGCGCCGGCTTGCGGGAGCGCCCGCAGAATATCGAGACCGGTCTCGTAATCCGGGTCGCCCGCCATCACAAACGGCACGAAGGCGGCCCGGTCCTCCCGGCGCAAGGCGTCAAACGTCGAAGCGATCCGTGACATCAGAGCTTTTTCGGTTGGGCGGTTAAGAACAGTCGAAGGCGTCGGAAAAGGTCGCCGTCAGCCGCGGCGCCCATAATGAAATGCGCAACGCGATATCGCACTTCGTCGCCGCGCTTAAGGCGTCGTCCGCCTGCAAGTCCGACACGATGCGCTCAATCGAATCGCCGCCGGTCATAACGTCGATCCCGCCGTTCGAGACCGGCGTGTCGAGCCGCAAGACCCGTCCCTCAGCGCCGTAAGTCGGCCAGGCGGGCGCGCCCTCAGCCGTCGGGACCCCGGCGGCCGCGAAAGACGACCAATATTCGCCCATAACGCTCGCAAGCTCTTCGCGGGCAACGCGCGTGCGGCGCTGAAACATGAAGCGATCGGCGAACCCTAACAGCGCGAAGCGGTCGAAGACGAACGGGAGCTCCATCGCATGGGCGGCGCCGATCATCACTTTAAAGTCGGTGAAGAATATCCGTCCGCCCTCGTCCCAATCAAATCGGTACGCGTAGACCTCGCGGCCCGCGTCGACGAGCCTGCGCGCCGGTTCATCGACGCCGAGAACCCGCCACGCCCGGCTCGTGTAGCGGGCCGTCGCTTCGTAGATGACGGGGTCGCGCGGCGTCGGAAAAACCCCGAACAGCCTTTTGGACATCGCCTCTTCGAGCGCGAAAAACAGCTTCATCTCATCGCGCGTTACGCCCAGGACAATCGGCACGTCGGACGCGTCCGGGCCCGTCACCGCCTCGCGCAAGGGCGCGGCCGGCAGGGTTACGCCGTCCTCCACCATCTGCGGTAGCTCGAAGAACCCGCCATCGTTGGGTTCGTAAGCGGCGAAGATCGACGGTAAGAGCGAGGCGCGCAGGTCCCCCGGCGTGCGGGCGCCGAGGCGGCGCGCGATCACACGGCCGGAATTCTCCGCACCCGGCTCATCGCCGCGCGCGTCGGCCATATTCGTCGACGTAAAGTTCCCGGACTGAACGATCGCGCGGTGAAAGAGCCCCTTGGCCAACGGCGAGGCGAGGAGCGCGGCGACGTTCCGGCCGCCCGCGCTGTGCCCGAAAATCGTCACGCGCTCCGGATCGCCGCCGAACGCGTCGACATTGTCGCGCACCCATTCCAACGCGGCGATCAAATCCAATAGGGCGAAATTCGCCGCCGCATCCCGAGGCGGCGCGTTGGACCCGGCGTCGTCGGGGTCGCCGTCCGCCGCCGCATCGCGCGCGGCCTCCTGCAGCGCATCGAACGCGAAAAAGCCGAGGGGCCCCAGCCGGTATTGCGGCATCACGACGACGACGTTTTCGTTCGCCGCCAGTCGCGCCCCGTCAAAGTCGCCGGCGCCGCCCCAAACGTTGCCGCCGCCGTGGATGAAGACCATCACGGGCGCGCCCTCAGCGTCCGGCGGCGCGAAGATGTTCATCTTCAAGCAGTCCTCGTCGCCGGTGAGGCGTCCCGGTTCGCCGCCGGGGGCGTTGAAGGCGTTGGTCAATTGCGGACACCGGTCGGGATCTTCCAGCGCGCGCGTCAGACCGGGCGCGGCTTTCGGCGGGCGGGGCGCACGCCAGCGATTGTCGCCGGCGGTCGTGTCCGCGAACCGCACGCCGCGCCACACCGCCGCGCCGCTCTCGTCCACATACCCGACGATCGTCTGTTCGGCGGAGACGCGCCGCTCGGTCGACTGGTCGGGCGCGCGGGGCGTCTCTTCATCCGCGCCGCGCTCGCAAGCGGCCGCCGCGAGGGCGGCGATCCCCGCCGCGGCGCGACCAAAGGCTTTAAGCGGTCTCATCGGCGGCCAGCCTTTCCATCACCGTAAAGACGTCTTTGTCGCCGCGCCCGCACATATTGAGAAGCAGGATCTCTTCACGCGCCATCGCGCGGGCTTTATCGGCGGCCCGCGCGAGCGCATGCGCCGGCTCGAGCGCGGGGATGATCCCTTCAAGGCGCGCGCAGAGCTGAAACGCCGCCAGCGCTTCGTCGTCCGTCGCGCTCAAATAGGTGACGCGCCCCGTCTCGTGCAGATAAGCATGCTCAGGTCCGATGCCGGGATAATCGAGCCCCGCGGAAATCGAATGGGCGTCGAGGATTTGTCCGTCCGCGTCCTGCAACAAATACGTTCGGTTGCCGTGGAGAACGCCCGGCCTTCCGCCGGTGAGCGAGGCCGCGTGCGCGCCGCTGTCGACGCCGAGCCCCGCCGCCTCGACGCCGATGATCTCCACGTCTGAATCGTCCAGGAACGGATGGAAAAGCCCGATCGCGTTGGAGCCGCCGCCGATGCACGCCATGACGACGTCGGGCGCCCGGCCCTCGGCCGACAGCATCTGCGCCTTCGCTTCGACGCCGATCACGCTTTGGAAATCGCGCACCATCATCGGGTAGGGATGCGGGCCCGCAGCCGTGCCGATGATGTAAAACGTGTCCGCGACGGTCGTGACCCAATCGCGCAGCGCCTCATTCATGGCGTCTTTGAGCGTTCCGCGGCCGGAGGTGACGGAGCGGACCTCCGCGCCAAGCAACTCCATACGAAAAACGTTCGGCTTTTGGCGCTCGACGTCGGTCGCGCCCATGTAAACGACGCACGGCAAGTCGAAGCGCGCGCACACCGTGGCCGTCGCGACGCCGTGTTTGCCGGCGCCCGTCTCCGCGATGATGCGCGTCTTGCCCATCCGGCGCGCCAGCAAAATCTGGCCGATGCAGTTGTTGATCTTATGCGCGCCGGTGTGATTGAGCTCGTCGCGTTTAAAGTAGATTTTCGCGCCTTTTCCGGCGGCGGCCCCGGCGCGCACATGCTCGGTCAGGCGCTCGGCGTAATAGAGCGGGCTCGGCCGCCCGACATAATGGGTGAGATAGTAGTCGAGGTCGGCTTTGAACGCGGGATCGGTTTTGGCCTGCGCGTAGGCCGTGTCGAGGTCCCGCACGAGCGGCATCAAGGTCTCGGCCACGAACCGGCCGCCGAATGCGCCGAAGCGCCCGTCGGCGTCGGGGCCGGCGCGATAACTGTTCGGGGCGGGGGCGGCGGTCATGGTCGATCTCGCTTTCAGCGGGTTGTCGGGTCGCGGGGACGATCGTTAGACCGACCATCGCGCGACTGCGTCGCTTTTCAAGGGGTCGCCGGCCGGCTTCAAGCCCCGGACGCGCATTGCGCCGGTTCTTCGGCGAACGCCGCAACCGCGGCCTGAACGAAGCGGGCGATTTTCTCCGGATCTTTGCGCCGCTTGCCGGTTCCCGCGCGCTCAACGCCGGACGATACGTCGACGCCGCAAAACCCCGGGACGGCGCGCGCCTCGCGAACCGCCGGCCCGACGTTGTCGGGCGTTAATCCGCCGGCGAGGACGAAGGGGCGCGCGGCGCGGTAGGCGCGAAGCGCGGCCCGATCGAACGCGACCCCGTGTCCGCCTTCGCACGCGGCGCCGGCGGGCGGGCGGGCGTCGAACAACAGCGCATCGGCCGGGCCCGGCGCGACGTCCGCGACGTCCGCCGCGGTCGACACGCCGACCGCGCGCCA
>JBCCZS010000173.1:0-6813 GCA_039187035.1 Pseudomonadota bacterium
GCGGAAAAATCAGCGCCGTCATCACCGCGACCAGCGGCCACGTGACCGGCGGCGCGCTGGGCAAGAGCAAGAACGACAAGTGAAGCCCGCAAAAGACAAGCGACTGAAGAAAATTGCCGGCGGCGAAGCCGAACGCATTCATGAGCCGTTTGCCGATCAGGCCGCGAAAGAAGATTTCTTCCGTCAACGCTGTTTGTAGGACGGCCTTGATCGCGATCATCGCCGCCGCGTCGCGCGTGAGCCCGAGGGCGGCGAAGTCGCTGATAACGCTGTCCGGTCCCGTCGCGAGCGCGTAAAGCGGCGCGTAGAAATACGCGAGCAACGACGCCGGGGCTAAAATGGCGGCGGCGACAAGCGCCCAAAGCAGCGCGCGCAAGGACGGCGGCGTCAAACCGACCCACGAAAAGAAGCCCGCGCGGCGGCGTCCGGCTAGCCCCCAAACCGCAAATGCGACGAGGAGAACAAGAACCAGCTGAACGAGCGTATCAACAAGTGCTTGAGCGATCACGGGCGCACCGACCGAACGAACGATTTGTGGTGACCGTACCAAGAACGGCGCCGGAAACCATCGACTACGTACTCGGTTTGCGCCGACTGCGCAGGCCAACGCGGCGCCTGAGCGCCCAGCAGACGCCAAGTCGCAAACGTCGTAGACAGCAATGTGCGGTTCCTGGAGAAGCGAACATTGGATGATATCCCCCAGGGCCGTCCTTTTTTCCGCGGAATCTTTTTTGACCCGAAAGTCGGCGTGCCCCCGCTTGCTAAATTGGGAGAGCCGTCGCGGGTCGCGCGGCCGGCGCGACGCGGAACCACCTTGCTTCGTCGTCGCCGGCCCGCGCGCCTTCGAGCGCGTTGGCCCGGGCGGCGAACCCGCGCGCCGACGCCGTTACTGAGATCGCATCAACGCTGAAATGCGCCGCACCGAACGTGTGATCTGCCTGGACCCGATCTGGTGACGTGGGGCCGGTGACGCAGGGCCGGTGACGCGGGTCCGGTGCCGCAAACGGGCTAGCGCGTCTTGCACGGCGCGCGTATGACGCGGGTTTTTCCGACCAAGGTCGGCCAAGGAGCTCCCGTCATGTCGCGCGCCAAAGACGCTTTGTTGATCATCGGGGCCGGAGCGGCCGGGTCCGTCGTCGCCAAGAAAGCGGCGGCGGATCGCGAGACGTTCAAAACCGTCCACCTCGCGTCGCGCCGGCTGGAAAGCTGCAACGCCGTGGCCGCGGCCTGCCCGACGCCGATCGACGTCAGCCAGGTCGACGCCGACGACGTCGAGGCGACGGCCGCGTTGATCGAGCGCGTCCGGCCCGATCTCGTGATCAACATGGCGCTGCCCTATCAGGATTTGCCGATTATGGACGCCTGCCTGAAGGCCGGCGCGAACTACATGGACACGGCGAACTACGAGCCGCGCGACGAGGCCAAATTCACCTATGAATGGCAATGGCCGTACCATGATGAATTCAAAGCCGCCGGCCTCACCGCGATCCTCGGCTGCGGCTTCGACCCGGGCGTCACTAATGTATATTGCGCCTACGCCCAAGAGCATTTGTTCGACGAGATCGACTATATCGATATCGTCGACTGCAATGCGGGCGACCACGGCAAAGCGTTCGCGACGAACTTCAATCCGGAAATCAATCTGCGCGAGGTCACGCAACGCGGGAAGTACTGGAGGGAGGGGCGGTGGATCGAGATCGACCCCCTCTCCGTACACGTCGATATCGACTACCCGGAAGTCGGTCCGCGCGCGTCCTATCTGATCTACCACGAAGAAGAAGAGAGCCTCGTCAAACACATTCGCGGGCTCAAACAGATCCGCTTCTGGATGACGTTCTCGCAAGCCTACATCACGCATCTGGAGGTGCTCCAGAATGTCGGCATGACGCGCATCGATCCCGTTATGTACAAAGGGGCTCCCGTCGTCCCGATGGAGTTCTTGAAAGAGCTCCTGCCGCCGCCTTCGTCGCTGGCGCAGGACTATTCCGGGAAGACGTCGATCGGCGTCATTGTTCGTGGCCGGAAGGACGGCGTCGCCTGCGCGAAGATGATCTATAACGTCACCGACCATGCCGAAACGTTCCGCGAGGTCGGGGCGCAGGCGGTGTCTTATACGACGGGCGTGCCGCCCGTATCGGGTGCAAAAATGTTCTTCGACGGCGTCTGGTCGGGCGCCGGGGTCTTCAACGTCGAAGAGTTTCCGGCCGAACCCTTTTTGAACGACGTCGCCGAACGCGGCCTGCCGTGGCAGGTGATTGAATTGGCGCCGGACGCGCAGCGCGCCCTTTTCGCCGTCGAGACGTGAGCGGCGCCGATCCGCAAGCCGACGATCTGACGGCTGACGGCCTCGATACGCCGGTTTTCGTCCTCGATTTCAAACGCCTGCGCGCCAATCTCGAAACGGCGGCGCGCATCAGGCGCGAGGCGGGCGTTACGGTGCTCCTCGCGACGAAAGCCTTCGCCATGCCGGCGGCCTTCCCGCTGATGCGCGACTATCTCGACGGGACGACGGCGAGCGGGCTTTTCGAGGCGCGCCTCGGTGCGGAGGAATTCGGCAAGGACGTGCACGTCTATTCTCCGGCCTATGCGCCGGGCGAAATCGACGCCCTCCTCCCGCTTGCCCGCCATATCTATTTCAACGCCGCCGAACAACTCGCCCGGTTCGCGCCGGTCGTGCGCGCCGCGGGCGCGGCGACGGGGCTGCGCGTCAACCCCGGCTTTTCGAACGCGACCCTCGGCGGCGCTCTTTATGATCCGTGCGCGCCGGGATCGCGGTTCGGCGAAGTCCCGGACCGGCTCGACGCCGTCGATTGGGACCTCGTCGATATTTTTCACGTCCACGCGCTTTGTGAGTCGCTGCACGACGGCTCGCTCGCGCTGATCGACCATGTCGCCAACCGGTTCGCGCCCTATCTGGCGCGCGTCGACGCCGTGAATTTCGGCGGCGGGCATTTCATCAACAAGCCGGGCTATGACGTCAACGCTCTGATCCGGGCACTGATCGATTTTCGCACGCGCTTCAACGTCGACGTCATTCTTGAACCCGGCGCCGGGCTCGTCGTCGATACGGGCGAGCTTGTCTCGACGGTGCTGGCGCTCCACCGGAACGACAAAGACCTCGCCATCATCGACGCGTCGGCGTCGACCCACATGCCGGACGTTTTGGAAGCGCCGTATCGTCCCGGCATTATCGGCGCCGGCGCGCCGGGGGACGAGCCGCACGTTTATACGCTCGGCGGGAAAACCTGCATGGCGGGCGACGTTATCGGCGAGTACGCGTTCCCTGCGCCGCTTGCGGTCGGCGACCGGCTCGTTTTCGCCGACCAGATGCACTACGCGTTCGTCAAAACGAACACGTTCAACGGCGTCCCGCTCGCCAACCTCGCCGTGCGGCATGAAGACGGCCGCCTGGAGCCGGTCTCGGCGTTCGACTACGCCGCCTTTCGCGACCGACTGGGGCGCGCCTTGCCCGATTAACGGCGCGATGGTCTACTGCCGCCGCGGGGGGATCGAGAGGGGCGATCATGGCGCGTTTGGTGTTGTTGGCGTTGGCGGGCGGTCTCTTGTCCGCCTGCGTTTACGGGGAAGTCGGCGACGGCCACAAAAACGACCTGATCTTCATCAGCGACGAAGAGCCGAACGAGCCAAGCCCCGATCCTGACCCGCCGCAACCACCCGATGCGCCCTGCGTCCCGCA
The DNA here is from genome assembly GCA_039187035.1 of Pseudomonadota bacterium. Taxonomy (GTDB): domain Bacteria; phylum Pseudomonadota; class Alphaproteobacteria; order Caulobacterales; family Parvularculaceae; genus JAJFFW01. The sequence goes on from JBCCZS010000173.1 coordinate 3,698, forward strand.
ATGCGCCGACGGCGCTTTCCCTCCCGCCGGCGAGCCGTGTCCGTGCGATCAGCCGCCGGGCACGTAACGCGTCGAGCTGCCGGCGGCGACGACTTCTAGATGTATCGTCAGCTGTCGGAACGCGGGCGCGCGCGGTCGCGCTCGGCGAGCGTCAGATCAACCTGACGCAGATAATCGACAGTCGCCAAATCGAACCCGCGGGCCGGCGCCGTCGTCAACCACGGCCCGATAACGTCGATGGTCGCGACGCGCGGATGGGCGATGGCGACGGCGTAGCCCGTCTCACGCGCAATTTTCTCGACCGTTTGCAGCTGCTTGAACACCGTCGCGCGGTCGAGGTCCGGATCCAGGAAAACGTCGCGCCGAAAGATCTGCGCCCCGACGGCCCGAGCGGCGGCGGCCGCTTTGCTTTTCGCCGTCGTTAGCGAATCCAAAAAGAAGACCCCTTCCGCATCGAGAACGGACAAGACCGTCTTCATGCCCGCAAGGTCGGCGGTAAAGGCCGAACCCATATGATTTTTGACGCCGCCATAGCCGTCGAAGGCGTCGAGATGATCGCGCAGCGTCGATAAAAGCTCCGAGGCCGTCATGTCCGGGCGCAAGCCCCCGGGGCCCGGGTCCTCGCCGCCGATCGGCTGCATCGGCAAATGAAGCATCACCGCGTCGCCGCGCGCCGCCGCGCGGTCCGCCATGGCTTGCACGCCGTCCGCATAGGGAAGAAACGAAAAAGTGAGCGGCCCCGGCATCGCCATCAACCGATCGAAGCTGGCGGCGTCGAGCCCCATATCGTCGAAGATGACGATGATCTTCGGCCGGCGCGGCGCGATCTCCTGAAACACGCGCCGCCCCGCGCCCGGATCGAGCGGGTCGCTTCGGGGCGTCGGCGTCGGCGTCGCGCCAAGATGTGCGGCTTCCGGCTCGGTTTGGGTTACAAGGTCGTCGACATAGGCGGCGCGCGCGGCGAACGCCGCGTCGGCCCCGTTGAGAACGGTGCGTTCGGCGGATCCGCTCGCTGCGGCCGCCAGGCGGGCGGCGTGGACCTCGGCCCCCTGCCCCGCCATGTAAACGCCGAACGCGCCCAACGCGACGCCGGCGAGCGCCGTTGCGGCCGCCGCGCCGCGCCCGGCGCGTTTTATGGCGCGACGACGGGACGCCCGCGCTTTGGCGGACGATTGGACGGGACGGCGCGTTCGTGCCATGGACGGGGCTCCGGGCGTTGCGATCGTTTTGAAACGGCCCTCAGCGTCACCATGATTCGCGGATCGACCGGGGCGACGGTTATCCACAACGCGTAGAAGGGCCCGCCGTCGCCGGGGGCCGCCGCCCCATGATTTTATTGATCGACAACTACGACAGCTTCACCTGGAACCTCGCGCACTTGATCGCGGCGGCGACAGCGCCGCCCACGGTCGTGCGCAATGACGCGATTTCCGTTGAGGCGGCGCTCGACCCGAAATGGCGGGCGATCGTCCTGTCGCCCGGGCCGTCGACGCCGGACAAGGCGGGCGTTTGCGTCGACGTCGTGCGCGCCGCGGCCGAGGCGGGCCGACCCGTTTTCGGCGTCTGTTTGGGCCTTCAAGCGATCGCGGCCGCGTTCGGCGGCCCGGTGCGGCGCGCCGGCAAACTGATGCACGGCAAGACCAGCCGCATCGCGCACGACGCCCGCGATCTCTTCGCGGGCCTGCCAGCGCCGTTCACCGCAACGCGCTACCATTCGCTCATTGCCGATCGCGCCGCCCTGCCCGCCGATCTCACGGTCTCGGCGACGGCGCAGGAGGACGGCGAAGTGATGGCGCTGACGCACAAAACGCGGCCGATCGCGGGCGTCCAATTTCATCCCGAAAGCGTCGCCTCCGAGCACGGCGCGGCGATTTTCGCCAATTTCCTACAATGGAGCGCGCCATGAGCGCTTTCGCGCCCTATCTCAAAAGCGCGCTTTCCGGCGCGCGGCTTCACCCCGCCGCCATGCGCGACGCGATGGATTTGCTGTTGGAAGGCGCGGCGTCGGACGTTGAGGCGGCGGGCTTTTTGAGCGCGCTCAAAGTCCGCGGCGAAACCGTCGACGAACTTGTGGCCGCGGCGGAAGCCATGCGCGCGCGCGCCCTCGCCGTCGACGCGCCGGAAGACGTCGTCGACACGTGCGGCACCGGCGGCGACGGCGCCGACACGATCAATATCTCAACGGGCGCGGCGATCCTGGCGGCCGCCTGCGGTGCGCGCGTCGCCAAGCACGGCAATCGGGCCGTGAGTTCAAAATCCGGATCGTCCGACGTTCTAACCGCGCTCGGCGTCAATATTCATGCAGGCCCCGACCGCGTCGAAGCGGCGATCCGCGAGGCGGGCATCGGATTTTTGTTCGCCGCAGCCCACCATGAAGCGGTCGCGCGGGTCGCCGGCGTGCGCAAGGCGCTTGGCGTGCGGACGATTTTTAATTTGCTCGGCCCCCTGACGAACCCGGCCGGCGCGCGCCGTCAATTGATGGGGGTCTACGACGCGGCGTTGTTGGAGCCGCTCGCGCAGGCGCTCGGCGCGCTTGGGGGGCGGCGGGCCTGGACGGTCCACGGGCGCGACGGGCTCGATGAGATCACGACGACCGGGTCGACTTTTGTGGCGAGCCTCGACGACGGCCGCGTCACGCGCTTTGAAATCAGCCCGCGCGATCTTGGGCTCCCGATCGTCGCGCCGGACGCGTTGAAAGGCGGCGACCCCGGCGCCAACGCCGACGCGCTGCGCGCGATCTTTGCGGGCGAGAAAACCGGGCGCGCCAAGGCGCACCGCGACGTCGTCGCGTTGAACGCGGCGGCGGCGCTCGTCGTCGCCGACCGTTGCGCGACGTTGATCGACGGTCTCGATAGGGCCTTCGCCGCCCTTGACGACGGCGCCGCGGCGCGCACGCTCGACACGCTGGTCGCGGTCACGAACGGCGGGGCGCAATGACGGTCCTCGACGACATCATCGCGTATAAACGCCGCGAGGTCGCGGCCGCGAAAGCAAACGCGTCCTTTGACGCGCTCGACACGCTGGCGCGCGAGACGGGGCCGCCCCGCGGGTTCGCCGCCGCGCTCGCCGCCCGCGCCGCCGCCCGCGCCGACAAAGGCCCCGCGCTCATCGCCGAA
>JBCCZS010000174.1:0-6725 GCA_039187035.1 Pseudomonadota bacterium
CGGCGGCGTCTGGAGAGCCCCCCGGAGTGCGCGGCGGCGCCCGGAGCGGGCGCCGTCGCAAACTGAACAAGCGCGGCCCGTGGGCCGCGCTTTTTTATTCGGACGGTTGGTCAGTCGACTTGCCGTATACGAGCCGAGGCTACTTCGTTTTCACGTTCGACCAAACTTCGCGATACGACCAATACAAAATCCCGGTCATGATCAAGAGATAGCCGAGCGTGATGACGCCGAGTTTCTTGCGCGCTTCCAGCTTCGGTTCGGCCGCCCACATGAGAAATTCGACGACGTCTTTGGCGTACTGCTCGATCGTTTCCGGCGTTTCCTCGTCGGCGTAATCGACCATTTCGTCGTAAAGCGGCTGCGCCATCGCGAGGAAACCGCCGTACGGCACCTCGACGTCTTTTTTCGGATGGCCTTCTTCGTCGACGAACTCTTCGTTGAGATACTGAGACATGTCGCCGGGAAAGTACGGATTGTAGTACTGGCCGATCGGCGTCTCGATGGTCTCCGGCGGCTCCACGTACCCGACCAAAAGGCTGTAAATGTAGTCCGCGCCGTGCGGGCGCGCTTTGACGATCAACGACTGATCCGGCGGCAAAGCGCCGCCGTTGGCGAGCCGGGCGATTTGCACGTTGTCATACGGGTTCGGGAGCCGGTCGGCCGGAATGGCCGCGCGCTCGAACATGTCGCCGTACTCGTCCGGCCCGTCCATGACGGTGTATTCGGCGGCGAGCGCCTTAACGATCGGATTGTCGTTCGGGTTCGAGCAGTCGATCGTTTCGGCGACGCCCTCCGGGCAGCTTTCCAAGTAAAACGGCCCGCCTTTCTGACCGAGATTGCGGAAGGACACGAGGTCCATGCCGTGGCAGTTGGCGCAAACTTCCCGGTAGACCTGGAAGCCGCGTTGAAGGGCGTCTTTGTCGTAGCGCCCGAAGGGCCCTTCAAAGTGCCACTTAATGTCTTTGTACTCTTTGACTTGCCCGCCCGCGGCGATCGCCGACGGGGCGGCCAGGGCGGCCGCCGCGGCGAGCGCGACGGCGGTGAGCGATGCATTCAAACGTCCCATATCGACGCCTTTTTTGTAACGAACGAAATACGAGCGGGTGCGCCGGCTATTCGGCCGGCGCGGGGGTCGGCCCGCTCGGTTCAGGAGCTTTGACTTTCTTCAAGACCGAGTCGGCGATCGACGCCGGCATCGGCTTCGGATTTTCCATCACGCCCAGCACCGGCAAAATCACCAGGAAAAACGCGAAATAATAGAGCGTGAAGATCTGCGCCCAAAACACGTAGACGCCCTCGGCCGGCGCTTGGCCCAAATAACCGAGCGCGAGGCAGGCGACGACGAAAAGGTAGAACCACAGCTTCGCGACCGGCCGATAGCGCATCGACCGAACTTTCGACGTGTCGAGCCACGGCAGAACGAAGAGGATCAGGATCGACGCGAACATCACGATGACCCCGCCGAGCTTCGACGAGATCGGACCGATGTCGAACGTGATCGCACGGAGCATCGCGTAGAACGGCAGGAAGTACCATTCGGGCACGATGTGCGCCGGCGTGGAGAGCGGGTTCGCTTTAATGTAGTTGTCGGCGTGGCCGAGCGCGTTCGGGTTGAAGAACACGAACGCCGCAAACAGACACAAAAACACCCCGATCGCGAAGCCGTCTTTCACCGTGTAGTACGGGTGGAACGGCACCGTGTCTTTCTTCACGTCCTGGACCTCGACGCCGGTCGGGTTGTTGTTACCCGGCACGTGCAGCGCCCAAACGTGGAGAATGACGACGCCGGTGATGGCGAACGGCAACAGATAGTGGAGCGAGAAGAACCGGTTAAGCGTCGGATTGTCGACGGACGGGCCGCCCCACAAAAGCGTTTGGATCGAATCGCCGACGATCGGCACGGCCCCGAACAGGCCGGTGATGACCGTCGCGCCCCAGAACGACATCTGTCCCCACGGCAGAACGTAACCCATGAACGCCGTCGCCATCATCAACAGGAAGATGATGACGCCGAGGATCCAAAGGACCTCACGCGGCTCTTTATACGAGCCATAATAGAGACCGCGGAACATATGCAGGTAGACGGCGAGGAAGAACATCGACGCGCCGTTCGCGTGCACGTACCGGATCAACCAGCCGTAATTCACGTCGCGCATGATTTTCTCGACGCTTTCGAAGGCGTGGTCGACGTGCGGCGTGTAGTGCATGGCCAACACGACGCCTGAAATGATCTGCACGACGAGGCAGATCGCAAGGATGCCGCCGAACGTGTACCAGTAGTTCAGGTTTTTCGGCGTCGGGAAGTCGACGAAGCTGTCATAGGCGAGCCGGACCAGCGGCAAGCGCTTGTCCAACCATTTCTCAACTTCGGTTCCGGGCTTGTAGGTGGACTCGTGAGCCATCGGTCGCGCTTCCTTATCCGATCTTGATGGTTGTGTCGTTGACGAACTGATACGGCGGAACCGGCAGGTTCTCCGGGGCCGGGCCTTTGCGGATGCGGCCCGACGTATCGTAGTGCGAGCCGTGGCACGGGCAGAACCATCCCGAATAATCGCCCTTCACCTCGCCTTGCGCCGTACCGAGCGGGATGCAGCCGAGGTGCGTGCACACGCCGGTGACGACGAGCCATTCGTCTTTGACGACGCGGTTCGCGTCCTCAGCGCCGACGGCGCCCGACAAATTATCGTTCCGCGCGACTTTGTCTTTGAGGGCGTTTAACGGCGTCTCTTTCGCGAGTTCAATCTCTTCGGCCGTGCGACGGCGAATAAAGACCGGCTTGCCCTGCCAGAAGACCTTAATGGCCTGGCCGATCTCGATCGCGGAAATGTCGACTTCTTTGCTGGACAGCGCGCGCACCGACGCGTCCGGCGCCATCTGCGCAACGAGCGGCACGACGACGCCGACGCCGCCCATCGCCGCCGTTCCGGCCGCCAATAAGTGAATGAAATCGCGCCGGGTCGGCTCTTCGGCCTCCGTAGCAGCGGCCTCGACGGTGTCGCTCATAAATCGTTCCTTCGTCGGCCGGCGCCGTTCGCACGTCGCGCGGTCGCTTCGCCTTCACATGATACTACGTTCGCGGGTGTCGATCGGCTTTCTTATAACGATGAAAACCTCAATTCGAAGCCGGCGACAAATGCGGCCGAGCGTCGCGAATCCGGGGTTATCGGACCGGTTTGCGACGCCTCGCCGCGGGCGTGCGATGCCGAATTCCGGCCCGACCCGCCATGTGCGACAGTCCGATAATCGCCGCCGCCGTTTATACACCCGCCGTCGATCGTGACGCTTCGCCTCGCCCTTTACCAACCGGACATCGCCGAGAATGTCGGCGCGGCCATCCGCATCGCGGCTTGTTTCGACGCCGGTCTGGATGTCGTCGGCCCGTGCGGGTTCCCACTGGACGCGCGGCGCGTGCGCCGCGTCGCGATGGACTATCGCGCGCGGATCGAGCCGGTTCTGCATAGCGGCTGGACCGCCTTCGCCGCCGACGCGGCGGGGCGCGGCCGCCGGCTCGTTTTACTGACGACACGCGGGGCCGAGCGCATGGGCGATTTCGTCTTCGCCCCCGGCGACGTCGTTCTCATGGGGCGGGAGACGGCCGGCGCGCCCGAGGCCGTGCACGACGCCGCCGGCGCGCGGGTCATAATCCCGCTCGCCGCCGGCGCGCGCTCGCTCAATGTCGCCGTCGCGGCCGGGATCGCCCTCGCCGAAGCGCGGCGTCAACTCGGCTTTGCGCCGGCGGTGTAAAGGACGGTGGACGCCGGGCCGCCCGCGCGTAAAATTCCGCCATGGCCGACACCGATCAAAAAACCCGCGCCCGCGATTGGTTCAAAACCTTGCAACGCCGGCTCTGCGCCGCGTTCGAAGCATTGGAGGACGCCGCCGGCCCGCTCTATGCGGACCGCGAGCCCGGCCGCTTCGTCTTTACGCCATGGGAGCGCTCGCAAACCGCCGACGAAGGCGGCGGCGTCATGGCGCTATTGCACGGCCGCGTCTTTGAGAAGGCCGGCGTGCATTTTTCATGCGTACACGGCGAATTTTCGGAAGAGTTCCGCGGCGAGATCCCCGGCGCGGCCGACGACCCGCGCTTTTGGGCGGCCGGCGTCTCTTTGATTTGCCACACGCGCAATCCGCACGCGCCGTCGGCGCATATGAACACGCGCATGCTGGCGACGACCAAAACCTGGTTCGGCGGCGGCGGCGATTTGAACCCGATGCTCGATCGCTACCGCGACGAGGAACACGAGGATTCCAAAGACTTTTTCGCCGGCATGCAACGCGCCTGCGACGCCCATGACGCGGACTATTTCCCGAAATTCAAAGAGTGGTGCGAACGTTATTTCTTTTTGCCCCACCGCGGAGAACCGCGCGGCGTCGGCGGCATTTTTTACGACCGCCACGACACCGGCGACTGGGAGAAAGACTTCGCGTTTACGCAGGACGTCGGCTCGGCGTTCCTCGAGGTCTACCCGCGCCTTGTCGAACGGCGGATGGACGCGCCGTGGTCGCCGGCTGACCGGGAAGAACAGCTTGTGCGCCGCGGCCGCTATGCGGAGTTCAACCTGCTTTATGATCGGGGGACGACCTTCGGGCTCAAAACCGGCGGCAATGTCGATTCCATCTTATCGTCGCTACCGCCGGAAGCGAAGTGGCCCTAAGCCGCCTGGCGCCGCCGCCGCTGGCCGACCTATCCGAACAATTGTCTTGGCTAAAACAAAAAGCGCGGCCGTTGGGCCGCGCTTTCCGCGTTTCCTCCCTGGAAACGAACCGCGCCTATCGGCGCATTCCGGCTAGGCCGGAAATCAGCGTCAACAAACCGCCGGCGCCGGCGATATACGCGCCGTACTCTACACTGCCGCCGTCGTTGCCCATCTGCGTGACGAGAAAAAATCCGATCGCTGCGAGCGCAACGATGCCCGCGACCATGATGATGCCGCTGAACAACCGCCCGATCACCGGCAGGATGCTCAAAAACCCGAGAACGGCGGCGACGGCGGAGACAAAAATCGCCGCAAAGATCGCCATGCCCTTAGCGCCGCCCTTCGGCTCGCACTCGTCGCTCACGGAGAAGTTTTGGGCTCGCCAACAGTCGATCGTGTTGCCGACATATTTGTAGCCCGTATACGCCTGCTTGTTTTCACCGAATTCGCCGCTGACGATCGTCTCGCTGTAAATTGGCGCAAAAATCAACGTCGCGATGACGGCGAGCGGGAGTAAAATCCTGACCATAAAACGCCCCGACCTTCGAATACCCCAGAAATAATCGTCTAGCCGTGCTTGGGCGCGGCGCCAAGTGCATGCGCGCATCACTTGTTTGCGCGCAGGCGGCGCCCTGCGCCCGGCGCCGGCGCGACCCGCTTGTCGCCTCCGCGACGCATCGCCATGCGCGCATCGCACGGCGATCGCACACCGAGCGGGGGCGGGCGCTTGCCAGAGCGTCGCTGCGGCGCCAAGGGAAAACGCACGTGCAAAATCCGCGGGCGAAACGCCCGCTCGCAATGGCGGCGAGGCGCTAACCGGATGGCGAAGACCTTCAAGTTGGCCGCGGTGCAGGCCGCATCCGTTCTATTCGACAAAGAAGCCTCGACCGAAAAAGCGTGCGCGCTGATCGAAGAAGCCGGCGACCGGGGCGTCGACTTCGCGGTTTTCGGAGAGACGTGGCTGCCGGGCTACCCGTTCTGGGTCGAGGGGGGCGTGTGCGACCTCACCTGGGAGGCGAGCGCGGCCTACATTGAAAACGCCGTCGACTTGGACGGACCGGAGATCGACGCCTTGTGCGGCGCGGCCGCGGACGCGGGCACGGACGTCGTGATCGGGGTCGCCGAGCGCGACCCTTATTCCGAAGGCAGCGTTTATTGCACGGCGGTGACGATTTCGCGCGAGGGCGTCGTCATCAATCGCCATCGCAAGTTGAAACCGACGCACGCCGAGCGGATTATCTGGGGCGACGGCGACGGCGCCGGGCTCGTCGTCAAAGATCGGCCCTACGGCAAAGTCAGCGCCCTGAATTGTTGGGAGCACCAAATGATGCTGCCGGGATACGCCCTCGTCGCCCAGGGCACGCAGATCCACGCCGCATTGTGGCCCGGCTGGGAAAAAACACCGGCTAAGGACGAGTATTGCTGGGCTCGGCAATTGCTGTTGTCGCGCGCCTTCGCCAGCCAGGCCGCGGCCTATGTCGTGTGCAGCGCGGGATTGCGTCGTCTATCCGACATCCCCTCCGCCTACGCCGAATTCACCCCATGGGAGCATACCGGCCATTCCTACATTATCGATCCGCGCGGCGAGATCATCGCCGGGCCGATGGAGGGCGAAGGGATTTTGTACGCCGACGGCGACCTCAGCGTGGTGCGCGCGGCGAAGGCCGCCTGCGACATCGCGGGGCATTATTCGCGGCCGGACGTTTTTGAATTCGACGTCGACTTAAGTCCGCGCGACGGCGCCGCCGGTCTTTATGTCGACGAAGACGGTGATGACGATTGGGACACCGTGCTGGCGGCGCTCGACGACGATTAGCCGGCGACCCCGAGCCGCGCCAAGGCCGCGTCGAAGCGCGACAGCTGGGCGTCCCAACTATAGGCCTCGGCCATATGCGCCGACGCCGCCGCGCCCATGGCTGCAGCCGCCGCGGGATCGTCGATTAAGGCGAGGATCGCCGCGGCGAAGGCGTCGGGCTGATCGGCGACGGCGGCGTGGGTCCCGGGGGTGAACGCGATCCCCTCGCCGGC
>JBCCZS010000175.1:0-6656 GCA_039187035.1 Pseudomonadota bacterium
CGCAATCCGGGCGCGAGGCCCGCGACGAGCAGGGCCGCGGCGACAAGTTCGGCCGAGCCGATGACGTACTGGCTGAAAAGCCCGGTGTGGGCGAAGAGCCCGTCCGCGCCGAGGCTCCCGGCCCAGGCGTTCAGCTTGCCGAAGATCACTTGCGTCTCCGGCGCGTCGGTAAATTTGTACCGCAGGCTGTCGAGGAAGACGGCGGCGGCGAACAGCGCGACGGCGTGCGGAGCGAGGGTTCCTAACCGACGCAGGAGCCCGGTCGTCGAGCGGTCTGCGTGGGCGGGTGCGGCGGCGGCGGCGAGGGTCATGGCGGCGTCCTTTCTGAGGGGCGTTTCGTTGCCCGGACGCTAGCCGCGGCGGCCCCTTAAAGGGAAATCACCTCGCCCCAAGGGCGCGTGAGCGAAAGCCGCATTTTCGTGATCGCCGCCGTGAGGCGCGCGCTTTTAGTCGGCGCGTTTGACGTATTCGAGCGTGCCGGTGTTGACGATGATGCGCTCGCCGACCGTCATGTAGGGCGGCACCATCACGCGCAGGCCGTTGTCCGCGATCGCCGGTTTATAGGATGAGGACGCAGTCTGGCCCTTCACCGTCGGTTCGGTTTCGGCGATTTCGAGCGTGACTTGTTCGGGCAACTGGACGCCGATCGGCGTTCCCTCGTGGCTCTCGACGATGACTTGCATGCCGTCTTGAAGAAACGCCGCACGGTCGCCGATCATCTCTTTGGTGATGTTGATCTGCTCGAAGGATTCGGCGTCCATGAAGACCAGCATGTCGCCCTCTTCATAAAGATACGTGTGGTCTTTTTGTTCGAGCCGGACGCGTTCGACCGTCTCCGACGCGCGGAACCGTTCGTTGAGTTTCGTGCCGGTGAGGAGGTTTTTAAGCTCGACCTGCGCGTAAGCCGGGCCTTTGCCGGGTTTGACGGCGTTCGTCTTCACCGCAACCCAAAGCCCGCCTTCATGTTGAATGACGTTCCCCGGTCGGATTTCGTTGCCGTTGATTTTCATGCCGTTGCGTCCCGCGCCGTCTCTGTGGGCCCGCGGCGTAGCAGGGGGCGCCGGCGCGTTCAAGCGCGCGGCGGACGGACGGCAGGCGTCACGCCGCGCGGCGTTGCGCGAGGGCCGTCAGCTCTTTTTCCAAGGTCGCGAGGTTGACCGGTTTGGCGACGTGCCCGTCCATGCCGGCGGCGAGATAGCTCTCGACCTGTTCGTCATAGGCGTTGGCGCTGACGGCGATGACGGGCGTGCGCGGCAAGCGCTCGCGCGCCTCGATCGAGCGGATCTCGCGCACCGCCGCCGTGCCGTCCATGACCGGCATTTGAATGTCCATCAAAATGGCGTCGTAACCGCCTTGCCGCCAGGCGTCGACGGCGGACCGGCCGTCTTCGGCGAAGTCGAGCGCAGCGACGCGCTCGCCGATCATCGCCCGCATGACGAGGCGATTGGTTTCGTTGTCTTCTGCGACGAGGAGCGAGAGGCCGCGCACCGGGTCGCGCGCCTCTTTATCGGCGGCCTCGTCGACGGCGCGCCCCTCTTTTTCTAGGCGCGGCAGCGCGACGGTGAAGTAAAAGCGCGAGCCTTCGCCGGGCGCGGAGTCGACGGCGATCTTCCCGCCGAGGCCTTCGACGATGCGACGCGCGATCGTCAGGCCGAGACCCGTGCCGCCGAATTTGCGCGTCGTCGACGCGTCGGCTTGCGTGAACGGCTCGAACATGCGGGCGACGTCGCGGCGCGAGAGGCCGAGCCCCGTGTCGCGGACGCTGAACGTTAGAAGATCCGCGCCGCCCGCCTGCGCGCCGGCCCGCTCCACGGCGATCTCGACGAGGCCGCCGGCGGGGGTGAATTTCACCGCGTTGGACGCGAAGTTCGCGATCACTTGGCGCAGTTTCGTCGGATCGCCCTTGTAAACGCCGGCGGCTTCCGGCGCGACCTCAACGTTCAGGCGCACGCCCCGTTCTTCCGCCCGATGGCGGAACACGTCCCCGAGATCGCGCGCCAATTCGCCGACGTCGAACGGAATCTCTTCGAATTCCACGGCCCCGGCGTCGATCTTCGTGAAGTCCAGGACGTCGTTGATGATCTCCAAGAGCGAGGCGGAGGATTTCGCGATCACGTCGACGTATGACTGTTGATCCGTGTCGAGAGCGGTGCGCTCCAATACCTGCGCCATGCCGACGACGCCGTTGAGGGGCGTTCGGATCTCGTGACTGACGTTTGCGAGGAACTCCGTTTTCGCCCGCGCGGCGGTCTCAGCGCGTTCCTTTTGGCGCACGATTTCTGCGTGCATTTCGACCTCGGGCGTCACGTCCCGGATAATGGCGATGTGCCCGACGGTCTCGCCGTTCTCGTCGGTGACGGCGGTGCCCACCGTGTCGCTGGAGAAGGTCGACCCGTCGCGCCGATTGTAGGTGACGCGGTAGCTGTCGCGGTTGACGCCGGCGCGCGCGTTGAACCGCATGAAGCCGGCGTTTTCGAACGCGCCGCCGTGCGCGTAGAGCATGCACGAGCGTTTGCCGGCGACGTCCTCGGCCGCATAGCCGAAAAGATCGACGAACGCTTTGTTGACCGATTTGATCCGGCGGTCGGTGTCGGAGACGACGACGGCCATGGGCGAGACGTCGAACAGGGCGTTGAGAAGATTGCGGTCCCGTGTCGGCATAGCCCGACCTCCTATTGCGCGTGTTGACGGGGTCGATACACGCAATGGTGGCGCCTGTTCTTTTCCGTAGGGTTAACGGCGGGCGTATCGTTGAGGCGGCCCGGCGCCGCGTTTAGGGGAACGGCGTCATCAGGTAGCCGAGACAGTCCTGGCGGATGACGGCGAGATCGAGCGTCAACATCGCCGGCACCGCTTCGCTGGCGAGGCGCACCGCGCCGTCGCGTTGCGTCAGGAAGCGCTCGGTCAGGTCGTCGCCATGCTCGTCGAAGACGCGCACCGGCGGCGGCCCGTCGAAGGCGGCGAGCGGTTCGCCCGGGGTCGTCGTGCGAAAATTCAGCCCCGTTAAGTCCGCGCGCAGACGCACGTCGGCGGCCGCCTCGCCGACGCCGATCGACGCCGTCTCAGAGACGACCATGCGGCCGACGGTCTTGTAGAGACGCAAGGCGTCTTTGTCGGGCGGCGCGTCCGGGAAGGCGTCGAGGCGCATCGCGCCTTCGACCAAGTCAACCGCGGCGGCGAGCCCGTCGGGCGCGCCCGATCGTCCGCACTCGACCGTAATCGCCGGGCAGAGTTGCGAGAACGCCATCGATTGGGTGGTGCTCGGCGTGCGGTAGTAAACGCCCACCGGCGAGAAGAGCGCGGCGAGATGCAGGTCCGCGTTGCGGATGACGTTGACGCAGCCGTAAAGCGGATTGTCGCCGGTGTTGTTGTGCACGTCGATCGACGCGAACGGCTCGGCCGCGCGCGCCGCGTCGAGGACTTGATCGGCGAACCCGTGTTCGGGCCGCGCGCCGCCGCACCAAACCCGGTTGTAGTCGGCTTGGCCGTCTAAGAACCGCACGTTCGCCTCGGCCGCTTCGACATTGCCGACCAAAATCATCAGATCGCGCGGCGGGGGCGCGGCCCCGTAGCGGCGGGCGAGGTGTTGCAGGACGCCGAAGCTCGTCGTCTCGTTGCCGTGAAGGAGCGTCGAAACGAACAGCGGCCCGGGCTTAGCGCCGGCGATGCGCAACAGCGTAGGGGCCGGGAACGCCTTGCGGATCTGCGAGAGCGGCAGGTCGCCGAGCCCTGCGGGAAAGTCGTCCAGCTCGTCGAGGCGCATCGCGTCCTTTACACCGCCCACTCATGGACCGGCTCGCCGCTCTCTTGGCGTTCAAGGTACGCGGCGGTCAGGGCCTGAAAGTCCGGCCCGTTGCACGCCACGAAACTGCGTTGCCAAGCCGCGCCCGTTCGACCCGTTCTGAGCCGCTCGTGCAAGACCGCGTCGACGTAAAAAGCGCGATCGCCGGCGTCGACGTCCTCGCGCGCAAGCGCCGACGCCGCCGCCGGCAAAAGTTCTTCGCTCAACAACGTCTGGACGTTGACGGCGCGGCCGCGCCATTTGACCTCGGCGGCGAGGCCGTGCTTGGCGCAGGCGTAGAAATTGGCGCGCGCGTCTTCAAACGGGGTTTCGGTCTCCGGCGGCGTTTCAGCGCGCCCGAGCGCCAACATCAAGCCGTGGCACAGGGCGAGGTTCGCCACCATGTCGACGACGCTTGGGCCCGCCGGCGTCACGCGGTGTTCGATGCGCAGATGCGGATTGTCGTCGGCGTCGAAGCCGAGGATCGGGCGCACCCAGCGCCAGATGACGCCGTTATGGAGCCGCACATGCGGCAGGCGCGCGCTCTCCTCGTGCAGCATCGGCAACAGGGTCGGGAAGGAGAGGTTCTCGACGAACAGCTCCAGGAAAGACTGGCGCAGATAGCCGCGGCCGAGCGAGACGCGTTGCACTTTCCGCCCTTGCGCGTCGCGGAAGACGTCGGTCGCCGTCGCCTGTTCAAAGGCGCGGATGCGCGTTTCATCCCACAAAGACTTTCCGTAGAGAAACGGCGAGTTCGCGCACGCGGCGACGAGCGGTCCGGCGGAGAGAACGCCGGCGTTGTAGAAGCGGACCGCTTCGTCCTGGTTGACTTTGAAGTGCGCTTGAAGCGACGTGCACGCCGCTTCCAGCATGATGTGGTCGCATCGATAGCGCAGGCGATCGTCGCCTTCGATGTCGATGAGGATCGGCCGGTCTTCGCGCCGGCGCAGAAGCTCGCGATTGAGCGCGCGGTAACGCTCGCCCTCCGACATCCAACTCGGCTGCAACATGTCGTCGCGCACCGTCGGCGCGATGCCGACGGCCATCGGCTTCAGGCCCAAAGGCGCGGCCGCATCGCGGCAGGCCGTCCACGTGCGCTCGATGTCGCTACGCGTTTCGTTGAACACCCGTTTGCGCAACGGGCGCGCGGGCGCGTTGATCTCAAAATTGAACTTCGACAACTCGGCGACGACGTCCGGATCTTTAACGGCCGCGAAGAACGCCTCGTTCTCCGGCGCCGGCAATACGTCTGCGTCCATGAGCCAGCCCTCGATTTCGAGGCCGACCGTGCGCGCGTCGTCGCGGTCGAAGGCGTCGGTCTGGAACCAGCGCTTCAGCGTCGCCGTCTCGTCGCGCAAGCGTTTTCGAAAGGCGACGCGGTCGGCTTCGGTAAACGTCGAGGTTGCAATTTCCTGGCCCATGCGGCCGCGCTCCGTCGCTCAAGGCGAGGAGCATCCCGTGAATACGCGACATGCGCAAGCGACGTGTCGGCTCGGCGGCCGGCGTCGCGGGCGGTCGTGCGCAAATGCCTTGACGCCGCGTACGGAACGCGCCCGCTCAGAGCCGAAAGGTGTATCCCAGACGGATCGCCGCGCCGGACGCTTGCGCGCGATAGCGCTGCGGGAAGTTCTCTCGGTCGATGAACGCGGAATGGCCGAGCGAGACGAAAAGCTCGCGCGTCGGGATCGGCTCCCAGGCGAAACGCGAGAAGACCGTGAACGTCTCGGAGATGTTGTCGTACTGAAGGTCCGTTTTCAGCGTCATGTCGGGTTTGAACGCGATGGTGTTGTTAACGGTCGCAATGTGGATCCCGAGCGCGCCGGTCTCCAAATCGAAGCGTTCGAACTCATACTCCGCGGCGAGGCGGAAAAAGCGCGAGGGCCGGAAGTCGATCGAACCGCTCACCCCGATGCGCCGCCCGTTGTAGGAACCGCCCCCGAAGACGAACGCGCCGACGGAAACCGGCCGCGCTTCGGCGGTGTAAAGGCCGAATTCATAGGTGTTGAACCGGTAGCGGCCGGCGGCCACCGGCAGTTCGCCGGCGATGTCGAAGGGCTCGAGGATTTCCTCGTAAGCGCGCCCGATTTCGAATTCTACGCCGTCTCCGACATTGTTCTCGATCTCCCCGAAGATCCCGTAATCGCGGTCGAGGGCGCGGTCGTCGAGATCGGTAACGACGATCCCGTAAGCGCCCGTCTCGATGTTCCGTATACGCTCACCGTTGACGCGCCAATTGCGGAACCCGACCGCGCGGTAGCGGCGAATGCCGGTGCGGTTCGCAAAGCCGAGGCGGGGGGCGTAGTCCTCCCCGAGATGCTGAAAGTTGAGCCGCGTATTCCAGAGGTCGCCGACATAAGCCGCGCGCACGCCCGCAAAGTTGCCGGAACGATTGCCCTCGGGCCCATCGGGATCGTCTTCGGACCGTAGATAAGCGACGTCGACCAAGGTTTGGCCGTCGCCGATCAGCGATGAGTTTCTATACTGAAAGTCGGCGCCGTAGACGGTGTTCGTCGCCTCGCCTTGCGGGTCGCCGTGGGTTGCGATGACCCCGACTTTCGATTCGGCGAGCACGTTGCGCGAGACGCGGATCGCCGAGAGCGTTTGTCCGTCGAGGGCGCCTTGCGCCCCTGTGCGCGCCGATATCGCGCCGATATTGAACGCGCCGGCTTTGCCGGAAATCTTGGCGCCGGCGACGATGTCGACCGGGGCGCCGTCGACAATGCCGATGCGCCGCGTGAAGAATGGGAGGCCGTTCGGGGTGTTGCGATAAACTTGGCCGCCGAATTCGTAGGACGCCGCGTCCTGCAAGAAGAAGTTTCGGGTCTCCGGAAAGAACAACGAAAAACGGCCTGTATTGACCTGGCGCGCGTCGAGC
>JBCCZS010000176.1:0-6599 GCA_039187035.1 Pseudomonadota bacterium
CGACTTCGGACGGCGCGATAAGATTATTCTCTCGGCGGATGATTTTGAGGACGCCTCGGCGGCCGTGCACGCATTCGAAGTCACGGACGAGGGCCTTCTTCTCCAAACCGAAGACGGCAGCATTCTCTTAGAGCACGTCTTCCACGTGAGCGAAGCCGACTTCATGCTCGCCTGACGCGCGTCCCGGCGGATCGGCGTCAGCGGTCCGACGACGCCGCGCGTGCGGCGGAAGACGAGGGGTTCCCGGCCCCTCGTCTTTTTTATGCGACTTGCCGGACGCGCAATCAGCCGTTGATGGCGCGGCGCAAACCTCGTATCGAGGGGGCCGCGCGCGGGTATAGCACAATGGTAGTGCAGCAGCCTTCCAAGCTGAGGATGCCGGTTCGATCCCGGCTACCCGCTCCACGCCGCTTCGGCGAGGCCGGCGGCGGCACCTGACGGAGAAGCGGATGGCGGGCGAGCGAAAAGAGCCGCCGACGGCGGCCGGAGACGCCGACCAAACAGAAAAGAGGCCCGAAGAGAAGGCCGAGGGCGGCGGGTCGGCGCGCGAGGCGCGTCTCGCGAAGGCCTTGCGCGAGAATTTGAGGCGGCGCAAAACCCGGTGACCGCGCCGCGGGGCGATGAAATCGTCGCCACGACGCCGCAGGCGCGCCATAATTCTCCCGCAACGCCGACGAAAGACTGCGCCCCATGGACAAATTAGCGATTATCGGCGGGCGGCGTCTTTATGGGGCGCTGCCGATTTCGGGGGCGAAAAACTCAGCCCTCAAGGTGATGGCGGCCGCGCTGTTGAGCGACGCGCCGCTGGCGTTGGACAACGTGCCGGCGCTCGCCGACGTCGCGATGCTTCAGCGCTTGTTAGAGGGGCTCGGCGCGCGCGTCGATCGCGACGGGGCGTCCATGACGCTCCACGCGCCCGACATCGCGTCGACCGAAGCGCCTTACGATCTCGTGCGCAAAATGCGAGCCTCTTTCAATGTGTTGGGGCCGATCCTTGCGCGCGAAGGAAAGGCCCGCGTCTCGCTGCCGGGCGGCTGCGCCATCGGCGCGCGACCGGTCGACCTGCACCTAAAGGCGCTCCAGGCGATGGGCGCGTCGATCGACCTTGAAGACGGCTATGTCGTCGCCTCGGCGGCGGACGGCCTTCACGGCGCACGCATCGATTTCCCGTTCGTTTCTGTCGGGGCCACCGAGCACGCAATGCTCGCGGCGGTCACGGCGACGGGCGAGACCGTTCTGGAGAACGCCGCACGCGAGCCGGAGATCGCCGATCTCGCCGCATGCCTCAGCGCCATGGGCGCGCGGATTGAGGGGGCCGGCGGCTCTCGGATCGTCATCGCCGGCGTAGACGCGCTCGGCGCCGCGCGCCATGACGTTCTGCCCGACCGGATTGAAACCGGCGCCTATGCGATGGCGGTCGGCGTCGCCGGCGGGGAATTGGTGTTGCAGAACGCGCGGCTCGATCTTCTCGGGGCGGCGGTGGGCGCGCTTGAAGAGGCCGGGCTCTCCTTTGACGAGACCGACGCGGGGCTGCGGGTGACCGCCGCTGAAGGCCGACGCCGCGCGGTCAACATCGTCACCCAGCCTTACCCCGGCTTTCCGACCGATCTGCAAGCACAATTCATGGCCATGATGGCGACCGCCGACGGCGCGGCCGTGATCAAAGAAACGATTTTCGAGAACCGGTTCATGCATGCGCCGGAATTGGCGCGTATGGGGGCCGACATATCCGTCGACGGACAAACGGCGACGGTGCGCGGCAAGCTGCGGCTCAAAGGCGCGCCCGTCATGGCGACCGATCTGCGGGCGTCGATGTCGCTGATCATCGCCGCCCTCGGCGCCGAGGGACAAACCATCATCAACCGGGTCTATCATCTCGACCGCGGCTTCGAACGCCTCGAAGAGAAATTGCAAGCTGTCGGCGCGCTCGTGGAGCGCGTCAAAGGCGATTGATCGAAGACGGACGAAACGGGACCCATGTCGACCTTACGCTGTTACCAGCCGCTGAAAATCGTCGCCCATGACGAGCGCGGATTGTCGTTGATGTCGGCGACGCTGCAAGACGCGGTCGGCAAGGTCGGCGATATCGCCTATCTTCCCGACATGCGGCGCTTTGCGTTCGTCACGAACCGCTTCGTTTGGGAATGCGCGGTCGATCGACGCCACGGCCCCTTCGCGCGCGTGCGCGCCGGCGCCCACTTCGACGACGTTCTATCCGTACGTCAACAAAACCTCCTCTTAGATCGCAAGGCCGGCGTCGTCGCCTTGTTGGCCGTCCGGTTCGAGGCGGGCGCCGACGGGGGCGGCGCGATCATCCTGGATTTCGCCGGCGGCGGCGCGATCCGCCTCGAGGTCGAGGCGATCAACGGCGCGGTGTCCGACATGTCCGACCCATGGCCGACGGCCTCGCGCCCGGCGCACGGCGAGGAGGCCGGCTAAGCGATGGCGCAGCGGATCGATTTGCGGCGCGCCGACGGCGAGGCGGCGCTCGTGCGGGCGACCGAAATCGCCCATGCTGACGAAGACGACGTGCGCGAAGCGGTTCGCGCCGTCATCGCGGACGTGCGCCGCGACGGCTTTGTCGCCGTTCAAGCGTACACGGAGCGATTTGACGGTTTCCGCCTTGACGAGACGGCCGCACGGCTCGACCCGGACGCCCTCGCCGCCGGGGCGGCGGCGTGCGCGCCGGACGTCAAAGCGGCGCTCGAACGGGCGGCGGCCCGCATCGCCGCTTACCACGAAAAACAACGGCCCGAAGACGCGCTTTATACGGATGAAGCTGGCGTCAACCTCGGTTGGCGGTGGACGGCGGTGGATGCAGCGGGGCTCTATGCGCCTGGCGGCCGGGCCGCGTATCCGTCAAGCGTTCTGATGAATGCGATCCCGGCGAAGGTCGCCGGCGTCGCGCGCCTGACGATGGTGACGCCGACGCCGAACGGCGCGCCGGTTCCGCCGGCCGTGGCGGCCGCCGCCGCGATCGCCGGCGTCGACGAGGTCTTCACCGTGGGCGGCGCGCAAGCGATCGCCGCGCTCGCGTTCGGGGCGGGGCCGATCGCGCCGGTCGACGTCGTCGTCGGGCCGGGCAACGCTTACGTCGCGGAAGCCAAGCGCCAAGTCTACGGGCGCGTCGGCGTCGACAGCGTCGCCGGCCCGTCCGAAATCCTCGTCATCGCCGACGCCGAAAACGATCCCGCTTGGATTGCGGCGGATTTGATGAGCCAGGCCGAACACGATCCGTCGTCGCGATCGATCTTGGTGACGACCGACGACGCATTCGCCGACGCGGTGACGGCGGCGGTCGAGGCGCATCTCGCGGCCTCGCCCCGCCGGGAGATCGCCGGCGCGTCCTGGCGCGAAAACGGCGTCGTCGTCATTGTCGAGGATCTCGCTGCGGCCGCCGCCGTTTCCAATCGCTTTGCGCCGGAGCATTTGGAACTCGCCGTCGCCGACCCGGCGGCGCTGGCGGCGAAGATCCGCCACGCCGGCGCAATCTTCCTGGGCCGCCACGCGCCGGAAGCCGTCGGCGACTATGTGGCCGGGCCGAACCACGTCTTGCCGACGGCCGGCGGCGCGCGGCACGCCTCGGGCCTGTCGGTCCTCGACTTTATGAAGCGCTCTTCGCTGATCGGATGCGACGCGGCGAGCCTGGCGCGCATCGGCCCGGACGCCGCGACGCTCGCCGACGCCGAAGGATTACCGAGCCACGCCGCGTCCGTGCGCGTGCGTTTGACCAAATGACGCGGACCGACCGCGGCGTTTGGCGCCGCCTCGCGATCACGATACGAGGAGAGTTGGATCGGTCCCGCCCGCTGCCGGGCCGTGGGGAGAAGCGCCGCGCATGAGCGAGCCGTCGGCGGACGCGAGCTTCAAGATCGTCAAGATCGACCTTGACGAGCGCTCCCTCGCGCCTGCGGGCGCCGACATCGAACATGAGCGCAAAGTCGCCGTCTACGACCTCTTGGAAGAGAATTACTTCCAACCGATCGGCGTCGAGAACGGGCCGTTCCAGCTCTATCTGTCGAACGTCGAGCGTCGGCTCGTGTTCGACGTGCGCGACGGCGACGGCGGCGCGCTCGGCCAAGTCCACCTGTCGATGACGCCGTTTCGTAAGATCATCAAAGACTATTTCTTGCTGTGCGAGAGCTATTACGACGCCATTCGCAACGCGGCCCCGGCGCAAATCGAGACCGTCGATATGGCCCGCCGCGCCATGCACAATGAAGGCTCGGAATTGTTGATCGAGCGGCTCGGCGACAAAATCAAAATGGATCTCGACACGGCGCGCCGGCTGTTCACGCTGATTTGCAGCTTTCATATGCGCCAGGTCGGCTGAAGGAGACGCGGGATGCGGGTGTTGTTCGTCTGCAACCTCAATTCGGTCCGCTCGCCGATGGCCGCCGCCTTATTGCGCGGCGCAGGCGGGGCCGACTTCACGGTCGATAGCGCCGGCGTTTACGAGGGCTGGCTCGACCCGTTCGCCGCGGCCGCCGTCGCCGAACTCGATTTGTCGCTCGACGAACACGAGCCGAAAGCCATGAAGGCGATGGACCTCGCCGCGTTCGACGCCGTCGTCGCGCTCACCGACGAAGCCGCCGCGGAAGCGCGCCGCGTCGCCCCGGACGCGGCCGTTGAACTATGGACCGTCCCCAACCCGTCGAACGAACGCGGCGACCGCGAGGCGGTGATGACCGCCTATCGCGGCGTACGCGACGCGCTCGCCGCCAAAATCGCCGACCGCTTCGGTGTAACGGCCCCCGGCGCGGCCCCCGGCGCGGGCCCAAGCGGCGCGCGCGCCCCGGATTGACGCCGGGTTGATTTTCGCGCGACGTCCCCCCATTTTCCCGCTCGCCGCGGCGGCCATGACGGGCCGCCTCACCGGCGGCGGGCGCGTTCATCGAGAACGAACGACGACAATTCTGACGCCCGGGAAAAGGGCGGCGGCGGCGATAGGGATTTGCATGGCGAAAGAGGAACCGCTGGAGTTCGAAGGCACGGTCGAGGAACTGTTGCCGAACGCGACCTTCCGCGTGAAGCTCGAAAACGATCATGAGATCATTGCGCATACGGCGGGGAAAATGCGCAAGAACCGCATCCGCGTGCTCGCGGGCGATAAAGTTTTGGTCGAGATGACGCCCTATGACCTCACGAAAGGGCGCATCACCTACCGCTTCAAATAACCGGCCGATGCGGCTCGTCTTAGCGAGCGCGTCCCCGCGGCGACGCGATTTGTTGGCGCAGATCGGCGTGACGCCGGACGCCGTGCGCCCCGCCGACATCGACGAAACGCCGCGTAAAGGCGAGACGGCCCGCGTGTACGCCGATCGTCTGGCGCGTGAAAAAGCGCTCGCGGTCGTCGGAGAAGAAGACGGGGCGTTGACGCTTGCAGCCGACACGGTCGTTTCCGTCGGGCGGCGCCTTCTGCCGAAGGCGGAGGACGAAGAAACGGCGCGCGCCTGCCTGGCGCTTTTGTCCGGCCGCGCGCACCGCGTAACGACCGGCGTCGCGCTCGCGGGCCCGGCGGATGAGATCCGGGTGCGTATCGTCGAAACGCGCGTCAAAGTCCGCCGTTTGCACCGCGATCACGTGGACGCTTATGCGGCGAGCGGCGAGTGGCGCGGCAAAGCCGGCGGGTATGCGATCCAGGGCCGCTTCGCCGCCCACGTCGTTTCCATGGTCGGTTCGTACACGAATGTCGTCGGCTTGCCGCTCTATGAGGTTGCGAACCTTTTGGACGGCGCGGGGGCGACGTGACGCGCACGCTCGTGATCGACTGCGGCGCGGCGCAAACCCGCGCGTGCCTTTTCGTCGACGGCGGGGCGCGGCGCTTTTTCTTTGCGCCCGCCCGCGGCGACGAGGCCGCGCCTCGCGCCCTTGAGGCCGGCGACGTCGTCGTGGGGCGCGTACGTGCGGTCGTTCCAGCGATGCGCGGGGCTTTTGTCGACGTCGGCGAAGACAAAGACGGCCTTCTGTCGTTGCGCCGCGGCGATCCCCCCGTCACCGAGGGCGCGGCGGTGCTCGTGCGCGTGCGCCGCCCGGCCATCGCCGAGAAAGGCGCGCTGTTGTCCGCCGACTGGCGGGCGGCGGTGACGGATTCGGAAATCGAAGCGATCGCGGCTGCGGCGCTGACGGCGCGTCCGCCCCATGTCGTGCGCCCGCCGCGCGACGCCGTCGAGGCCGTCTTGCGCCGGGCCGAAGCGACAAACGGCGAGGTCGGCGGTCCGGTCGACGGCGTCGTCGTGGGCGGCGATATCGCCGCGTTGCGCGCCGTGGAAAAGGCGTTTGCGGCGCTCGAGGGCGTGTGGATGCACGCGCGCGTCTCGGCCGCGCCGGAAGCGTTTTACGATCCCGTCGACGGGGGCGAGCGCGGCGCGGCCGACGCGCTCGAGGCGGCGCTTGAGATGAGCGAGGCGCTGCCCGGCGGCGGGCGATTGCACATTGAAGAGACCAAAGGCGGCTGCGTCGTCGACATCGATACGGGGACCGCGCTCGGCGATAAATCCCGGTCGGACTTCGTTAAGGACGTCGACCTTGCGACGACGGCGACGGCGACGGTGTTCGCCGCGCTCGACCGTCGCGCGATCGGCGGGCAGGCGGTTCTC
>JBCCZS010000177.1:0-6565 GCA_039187035.1 Pseudomonadota bacterium
CGCGGCCGCAACGCCGGCCGGCGCCCGCCCGGTCGGACGGGCCGGGCCCGCAAGCGACGGGCGGCGTCGCCGGCCGCGTCGGCGTCCGGCTCGACCCCCGCGAACGGCGTTTGTTGCGGATCGCCGCGGCGGCGCTCGGCCGGCCGCAACAAACCTTGCTGCGCGCCGCGGTGCACCGCTATTTCAGCGAGCTTGCACGCACCGAGCTGCAGGCGTGCGTTTGTTTCCGTCGCCGCCTCGCCGAGCCGCGCGAAACGACGGGCGCCCGCGGCGTTCCGCCGACGGATTAGACGGCCGCACTTCTAGTCGGCCGCAAATCGACCCTGGCCGGCGTCTCGATGTCCGCGCGCGCGAACACTGAGACGCCGCGTGCGGAGGCGATGACGGTCGCTTCGTAATCGGCGTCGAATGGACAACCTGTTGAAAACCCACATCTAGACGCGCGCAGCGTGAGCGGATTGGGGCGGTATCCTGATTGACGGCGCGCGCGGCGGCGTGGGACATCGCCAGGGCCATGTCCCCCCGCCGCCGCCAACCCGCCGACGCCGATCCGGCCGCAGACGAGAACGCCTCAGAACCGATGCGCCTTGATCGGCGTCTCGTCGCCGACGGCGCGTTCGAAAGCCGGGCGAAGGCGCGCGCGGCGATCGATGCTGGCGCGGTGCGGGTCGACGGGGCCGTCGCGCGCAAGGCCGGCGCGCTCGTTGCGCCGGCGCACGTCGTTGCGGTGGATCCGGGCGCGCCGAGCGGGGTCTCGCGCGGCGGCGTCAAGCTCGCGGCCGCGCTCGATCGCTTCGCCGTCGATCCCGCGGGCCGCGTCGCGCTCGATCTCGGGGCGTCGACGGGCGGGTTTACGGAAGTCCTTCTGCAGCGCGGCGCGGCGCGCGTCTTCGCCGTCGACGTCGGTCGCGGCCAACTGCACGCCGCGCTCGCCGCCGATCCGCGGGTCGTCAACCTCGAAAAGACGCATGCGAAGGATCTCTCGCCGGCGCTCATCAATCCGGCGCCGAGCCTTATCGTGTGCGACGTCAGTTTCATCAGCCTGAAGAAAGCCGCGCCGCCGGCGCTCGCGCTCGCGGCGCCGGGCGCGCGGCTCGTCGCGCTCGTCAAACCGCAATTCGAGGTCGGCCCCGCGCGCATCGGCAAGGGCGGGCGCGTCAAGGAGGGCCGCGACAACGCCGAGGGCGTCGCGGAAGACATGGCCGCTTGGCTCGCCGCCGAACCCGGGTGGCGCGCCGACGGGTGGATAGAAAGCCCGATCCGCGGCGGCGACGGCAATCGCGAGTTTCTCCTCGCCGGAACCCATCTCGCTGAAACCCACCTCGCTGAAACCCATGACGCGCCGTAGGCCGGTCAAAGCGCGGCGGCCGCGCGCCGCGCCGCCGGGCCCCAGCCAAGTCTTCGAGGCCCGCATCGAGACGATCGGCGCGAAGGGCGACGGCGTCGCCGCCGGTCCTGACGGCCCCGTCTTCGTTCCGTATACGGCGCCCGGCGATCTTGTGCGCGTCGAAGCCGTCGGCGAGCGCGGCGACATGGTGGCGCTTTTAGAGCCGGGCCCTGATCGCGCCGCGCCGCCCTGTCCGCATTACGGCGCGTGCGGCGGCTGCGCGTTGCAGCACCTGACGGCTGACGCCTACCGCGCGCTCAAACGCGACGCTTTGCGTGCGGCGTTGGCGGCCGCCGGGCTGGATCCGCCGCTTGCGCCCTTCCTCGCCTTGCCGCCGGGCGAACGGCGCCGCGCGACGTTCCATGTGCGTCGCCGGGCGGGGGCGACGGGCGCGACGCCGGCGATGGGGTTTTACGCGCGCCGTTCGCGCCGGGTCGTGGAGAGTTGGCCGTGCCTTGTTCTGCACCCGGACTTTGCCCGCGCCGAAGCGCCGTTGCGGGCGCTCGCCGCCGCTGCGCCGGCGGCGTGGGACGCGTTTTCCATGGCGGTGACGCGGTTTGACGCCGGGTTCGACGTCGATTTGCGGTCGACGCGCCCGCTCGCCGAACCGGGCCCGGCCGAGATCGCGGCGCTCGCCGAGGCTGCGCCCGCTGCAAACGTTCAACGCTTGTCGATCGCTGGCGACCCGCTCGTCACCTTCGCCGCGCCGACGGTGCGCTTCGACGGGCTGGCGGTCGCCCCGCCGCCGGGCGGTTTTCTGCAGGCGAGCGAACGGGCCGACGCCGCGCTCCTCGCGGCGGTGCGCGACGGGCTCGGCGCGGCGCGGCGCGTCGCCGATCTCTTTTCCGGCTGCGGGACGTTCGCCCTCCCGCTCGCGCGCGCCCGCCGGGTGGACGCATTCGATAGCGACGGCCCGGCGATCGACGCATTGGCCGCGGCCGCGTCGGCCGTACCGGGCCGGTTGACCGCGCGTCGCCGCGACTTGTTTGATCGCCCGCTCGGCGCCGACGAGCTCGCCGCCTACAACGCCGTCGTCCTCGATCCGCCGCGCGCCGGCGCGCCCGCGCAGGTTAAAGCAATCGCCGCGGCCGGCGACCGGGCGCCGGCTCGGCTCGTCTATGTTTCGTGCAATCCGAAGAGCTTCGCCCGCGATGCGCGAATTCTCGTCGACTCAGGTTACGCGCTCACGCACGCTGCGCCGGTCGATCAGTTCGTCTATGCCGCCCACCTGGAGGTTGTGGCGGCGTTCGTGCGCGGCTAAACGCGCGGGATCCATGACGATCGAGGTTGCCGGAATTTTATTTGGCCCGCGGTCGAAATACGCCACATTCGCGCACGTCCGTTTCGCGGTCCGCCCGCGTAAAGGCCGGCGGAGGCGACGGAGAGGAACCGTTCGATGCGTTTCAGGACACGCGCTTTATGGAGAGCCGCCGCAGCGTGCGCCGCGGTCGCCGCCGGCCCGGCCGCCGCGCTCGACGAGATTGACGACATGGACGACGAGCCGCCCGTCGTTCTCGGATACCTTGAAGACGCCGCGATCGGCCTTCTCGGCCTTGAAATGAAAGCCAAGCTCGACACCGGCGCGGATTCGACGTCCGTCCACGCGCGCGACGTTGAGATTTACCGGCGCCCTAAAAAAGGCAGTTGGGTCCGCTTTCGCCTTATCGGCAAAGCCGGGCGCGCGGTGAAGTACGACCAGCGCATCGTCCGCTATGCGCGGATCAAGACCAAGACCGGCGGCTCGATCCGCAGGCCGGTGATCCGTATGCCGATTTGCGTCGGCGGGCGTTGGGGGCGTGCGGAGATCAATCTCGCCGACCGCGACGTCTTCGAATACGACATGCTCATCGGCCGCGAGTTCTTGGCCGACCGCGTGCTCGTCGATTCCGGAAACACGTTCGCCGCGAAGGACGACTGCAGCGAAACAAATGCCGATTAAGCTGCGCCACGCGACGATACTCGGCCTCGTCTTGATCGCGGCGGGGCTTGGCGTCTTTCTGGCTAAAGTGATCGGCCTCGGCTACCCGCTCGCGCCGGGCGTGAAATCCTCCGCGTGGGACTTCGAGATCTTCATCGAATTTGAGGGGCGCGACGAACCCGCGCGCATCGAAGCGCTGTTGCCGACGACGGCGCTCAACCGCCAGCTCTCGGCCGAGCAATTCTACAACGGCTCGTTCGGTCTTTCGATCGTCAACGACGCGCCCGCCCAAACGCGCAAAGCCGTGTGGACGTATCGATATCCGAGCAACCGCAAGGTCCTGCGCTATTCGGTGCGCACGATCGGCGAGAGCGAACGCACCGCGCTGCCGGCGTCTTTCCTGGAAGAAAAGCCGGACGCCATCCCCTTCGAGGCCGACGTCGTCAAACGCCAGGCGTTCATCGTCTACGCCGGCAATTTGCGGCAGCGCTCGGCGGACGACCTGTCGTTCGCCGATCTCGCCGTGCAGGCGGCGTTCGCTGAAATCGACGGCGATCAGCCGAATGCGGATGAGCTGACCGTGCTCCTCGGGGCCGACGCGTCCGTGCGCAATCGCCTCGAATTGGCGCGCCACACGCTGCAGTCCCAGGGCATTCCGGCGCGGGTCGCCCACGGCGTTTATCTCGACCGGGAAGAACGCCGCGAGGCCGTGCGCCATTGGCTCGAATACGCGGTCGACGGCGTCGAGCACCGGCACTTCCCCGGCGGCGCGCCGCGGGAATTCTTCACGCTCTGGTACGGACCGGGCGCGCTCGTGAACGCCGCGGGCGTCGCCAATGTCGACACGCAGCTCTCGGTGCGCCCCGCCGACGAGCGCCTGTTGGACGTCGTGCGCCGATCGGACGGCAAGCTCGCGGGCGCGGTCGGCGTCGTCACGCTCGCCGGCCTGCCGCTAACGACGCAGCTCGTCTACAAAGTGCTCCTGACGATCCCGGTCGGGATCGCGATCCTCGTCTTCTTGCGCCAGTTCATCGGCGTCAAAACGTTGGGCACGTTCATGCCGGTCCTGATCGGCATCGCGTTCCGCGAGACCGCGCTCGTCAACGGGCTGTTGCTGTTCACGTTGTTGATCGCCCTCGGCCTCGCCTTGCGCTTTTACCTCGAACGCTTGCAGCTCTTGCTCGTGCCGCGGCTGGCGGTCGTCTTGATCTTTATCGTCATCGTCATGGCCGGGCTGACGGTCGCGATGACGGGCGCCAATCAGTCGATCGGCTTGTCGATTTCGCTTTTTCCGATGGTGATCCTGACGATGACCATTGAACGCATGTCGATCGTCTGGGAAGAAAGCTCGGCGGGCGATGCGATCAAGCAGGGCTTGGGCAGCCTTGGCGTCGCGAGCCTGACCTACCTCGCCATGGTCAATGACCGGGTGGAATATCTGATGTATCAGTTCCCGGAGCTTTTGCTGGTGTTGATGGGCTTGTGCGTCCTCATGGGGCGCTACACGGGGCTGCGGCTGAGCGAAGTCTGGCGCTTCCGCGCGCTGGCGAGGGCGGCATGATCCGCACGTACTTCGCGCTACGCCGTCTCGGCGTCATCGGCATCAACGAACGTAACGTTCGCTATGTCGGCGCGCTTAATCCACGATCCAAACTCATTCAGGTGAACGACAAAGTCGTCACCAAAGAACTCGCGCAAGAGGCCGGCATCCCGACCCCGCCGCTCTACGGCGTCATCGAGAACGCGCGCGACATGCGGGCCTTGCCCGAGATGACGGCGCGCGAAGACGGGTTCGTGATCAAGCCCGCGCAGGGCAGCCAGGGCAAAGGCATCCTCGTCGTCGACGGGCCCTTGCGCGGCGGTTTCAAGCTCGCCTCGGGCCGGCGCGTGACCGCCGAGAGCCTGCGCTTCCACATCAACAACATCATCTCCGGCATGTACTCGCTCGGCGGTCAGCCGGACCGGGCGATCATTGAGTACCGCGTCAAATTCGACGACGTCTTCTCCAACATCTCGTTTAAGGGCGTGCCGGACATTCGCGTCATCGTTCTGAAAGGCGTGCCGGTCTTTGCGATGCTCCGTCTGCCGACCGCCGAGAGCGACGGCAAGGCCAACCTCCACAAAGGCGGCGTCGGCGCCGGCGTCGATCTTGCGACCGGCCTCACGACCCGCGCGATGCAGCATGACGGCCTGATCGACGTTCACCCGGACACGGCGCATTCCCTAGAGGGCGTCCCGACGCCCTATTGGCGCGACATCCTGACGATGGCCGCGCGCTCTTACGACATGACGGGCCTCGGCTATATCGGCGTCGACGTCGTCCTCGACCGCGAAAAAGGCCCGCTCCTCTTGGAGCTCAACGGCCGGCCGGGCATCTCGATCCAGATCGCCAACCGCCTCGGCATGCGCGAGGCGCTCGAAGGCGTCATGGCGATGGACACGGGCGGCTTGAGCGTCGAAGACCGCGTCGCCATCGCCGCCGGCCAAGCCCCGAACGCGCCGATCCCGCCGATGGAAGACCGCCCCCGCGTCGCACGAACCGCCGCGGCGGAGTAGGGGCGCGTACATCGTTGCACCGCGCCGACCGTCCGACGATGGGGTAATAATTCTCTATAATGAGTAAATGAAGGGCCGGCTGGTGCTCTTTACTTCTTTCTTGATCTGGAAGATAGCTTTTTTAGCCTCCAGGCTTTCGGGAGAGGATGAAGCGAAGTTCCCATCGTACAACTCGGACCTTCTGGAAATACTTTCAGCTCTAGTCTCCATTGAAGAAAATGCGGGGCATATCCCAAAGGGGCTTGTTTATGATGAATTTTGAACATGTGGATCGACTTGCAAACACTGTTGTTAGTTTGGCTGCCTTCGTGGCGGTTTACGGTTGTGCGGGAACTGGTACCAGCCACACTCAGCCAAGGATCGAAACGTTATCGATTGGCTCCACAAAAATTCAGGTTTTGACCGGAGTCGATTGCACGGATCCAGCGGCGCTTATACTTAGGGCGTATGAACAGACATTTAGTCGAGCTAACGAGCAGAACCAAGGTCGAGCTATCATTGGTAATTTGCGAAATCTTCTTCAGGGATACGGATGGGATGAATCAGTCAAAACAGAGCAGCAAAATATCGGGCTAATTGTAGCAGCGGAGTTGAATAGACATTTGCGGGCAAGCGGCAATCGTCCCGCTGCATTCACAGAATTTGGCATATCGCCTATGGATGTATCCGCGACACTCTATTCATGCATGATTGACCAATCTCAA
>JBCCZS010000178.1:0-6555 GCA_039187035.1 Pseudomonadota bacterium
CGCGCCGATCTGGGCCGCGTTTCTCATCGCGGTCGCGGCGGCGGCCGCCGCGACCTATTGGTCGCTCCCTGCGTTGAAGGGCGTCCTCATCGCGCTGCAACACCACCACAAAGCCGAAGAAGCCCGCCCGGTCGCGCCGCCCCGCGACTAATCCGTCCAAAGATGGTGAAGCCGCGACCGCGTTGCGCTCGAAAACGACGGCGGCCCTAACCCAGAAAGGCGACGCACCGTTATGTCGAGGTTGGCCGACGCCCTCATTCGTCAAGCGTATATCGCGCCGCTGGCGATGCTGCCGCCGATCGTCATCGGCTTGTTCGTCGCCGATTATAATTGGCTTGCGCAACATATGAGCGAGCTGCAATTGCGCGCGGCCCCGATCGCCTGGACGATCCGGATCGGGGCCGCCACGGCCGGCGTCTCCGTCTTTCTTTTCGCCGTCGGGTGCTTGTTCCTCCGCTGCGGGGTGCAGTTTTCATGGACGTTCTTGGCGGCGGCGTTGTTCGGCGCCGGCATGGTCGGCAACGGCGTCTTTCCGATCGGCAGCCCGCTGCACGGTCTTTACGGATTGCCGATCTTCATGTCGTTGGTCCCCGCTTTTTTTGTCGCCGAATTTCCGCGCGCGGCCCCGGGCGGTTGGTTCCGACACGTCTCGCTGGCGTCCGCCTTCGTCAGTCTCGCCTATTTATGGGGCATGCTGATCGGCATCGAACCGGAAGCCTACCGCGGCGCAACCCAGCGCGCCGCGACGCTTGTCACGTTCGGTTGGTATGCGGCCGCGGCGTTCGCGGTCCATCAGACGCCGGCATCGGGCGGACGGGCGTAATGCTCAAGCGTCCAGACCCATTTGTAAGGATCGCTTTTGACCCCAATAAGTCATTTGATCGTAAGCGCGTGAACGGCGGGCTACATCTTTAAACACGACAGCGAATTTATATGAGATATAGTCGTGAAATGTCCTACAACGTACTTTTTCTTTGTTCACAAAATAAACTGCGCAGCCCTACCGCTGAACAGATCTTTGCAAGCTGGGATTCTATTGAGTGCGATTCCGCGGGCTTGGCGCCGGATGCCACCGTCCCGGTTTCCGCCGAGCAAATTGAATGGGCCGACATAATATTTGTTATGGAGAAGGCCCATCGAAACAAACTTGGAAAGAAGTTCAAATCCTACCTGAAAAATAAGCGTATTTTCGTACTCGGCATTCCCGACGACTACGACTTCATGGACCCTGACTTGATTTCGTTGCTTAAGACAAAGGTTCCACAATTTTTGAGACGATAGAGGGCCTGATCCGGCCATCTACTGATTTCTCGATGATGTGCGCTTCTGGTGACGTCTAGTCGTTCTGACTGATCATAGACCTTACCGAACGAGCACCGTCGTTTCGTCTAGTCCCGTGTTGCCGTTCGCCGGGTCGTGCGCGAAGACGGCGATCCGGTAGGCGCCGGGGCCGTCGGGCGTGTAGCGGGCGGCGAAGCGGCTCGTCGTTCCGGCGTAGGCGAGGGGGATCTCGTCGACTTTCTCGCCGTTTCGATAAATGAAGGCCGCGACCTCATACCCGTCGGCGTCCCATAGCCCGCCGGGGCTGACGCCGCAGCCGCAGGTCAGGACGACGTTCGCCTCGATGGCGATGGCGCCGTCGGCCGTTGAATGCGCGGCCGGCGCCAGGACGTCGACGGCGAAGCCCGGCAACTCAAGAAGCCACGCGTCGCCCGCGACGATCGATCGTCCGGGGACGACCCATTGCTCGGCGGTCACCGTCGCGGCGGCTTGGCGTTGGGCGAGGGGGCCGGTCGCCTCGACGCGCACGCGCCGCGGGGCGTCGAGGTCGAGGCGCGCGGTATAGCTCGCCGCGCCCTTACTCCAGCGCACGCCCTTGCGGTCGTGGGCCTCGGTCATGATGCGCGCGGTGTCGCCCGTGCCGCCTTGCGTCACGCCTTGCGCGAGGATTTCGCCGGTCTCGGCGTCGCGCAGAATGATCCGGGCGCCCCCCATGCTCGTGCCGACGAATTTGGCGCCTTTGGCGATGACGCGCACCGTAATGTCGGTGGGCTCGGCGAGGGCCGGGGCGGCGAGCAAAACGCACGCGGCGATAAGGAAAGAACGAAGCGGCATGGCGATCTCCCGACTTTTATCCGCGCAAGGCCATAGCCGAGCGGGGCGCGGCGCTCAACGCCGGCGGCGCCTCAGCCGGGGGGGATCAGCGTTCGGTCAGCTTAAACTCGATGCGTCGGTTTTGCGCGAGGGCGCTCGCCGACGCGCCGGCGACGAGCGGATAATCCGAGCCCAGACCGGTCGCGACGAGGCGCCGGGACGGCACGCCCCGGCTCTCCAGATAGCGGGTCACCGACAGCGCGCGCGCCGTCGAAAGGCCTTTGTTGTCGATAAAGCGCGCCGCGCACGCCGGGCCGAGGGGCGTTGCATCGGCGTGGCCGTCAACGCGAATGACCCAATTTTGCACCGCTTGCGTCGCCGGCTCGTCCTCGCGGCCGGCGATCTGCTCTTTGACGCGTTCGTCAATGTCGAGAATGCCGAGCGCCAGCTTGTCGAGCGCGGCGCGCCCGCCGGGCGAGACGCTAGCGTCGCACGAGCCGAACAGTACGTCGCCTTTCACGACGAAGCGATCGCCGATGACGTCGATGTCGAGGCCCGACAAGGCCGCGCGCATTTCCTCAAAGAAGCGCGAGCGCACGTCCTGCAATTCCTGGACTTTGCGCGCGAGGGCGGCGTTTAGGCGCTGCGACAGGTTTTCGATCTGCGCTTGTTGTTCTTTATCTTTGGCTTCGGCCGCTTCGAGCGCTTCTTGCAGGCTTGCGAGTTGTTTGCGCAGCGCGGCGAGTTGCGCGTTCAACGTGGCGATCTGGCTCTTTTGATCGTCCGTGAGCGCCTTTTCCGCTTCGAGTTCTTCCGCCGAGGCGGCGACGGCGGCCTGGCTCGCGGCCAGCGCCGCGCCGATGGCGGCGAGTTCTTCGTCTTTGCCGGCGATCGTGTCTTGCAGGGCAAGGATGCGTGACTGCAGGTCGGCGTTTTGTTGTTCGGCGAGGCCGAGTTGGCGGGCGAGTTCGTTGATGCGGTCGGTCAGGCGCGCGAGTTCGGAGTCGCGGTCGGCGAGTTGGTCTTTGACGAGCGACAAACGCTCGCCGAGATAGAACTGCGCGACGACGAAGATCGACAGGACGAACATCAATACGAGCAGCAGCGTGGACAGACCGTCCACGAAGCCGGGCCAGATATTGGCCTCAGCGCGGGAACGCCGGCGCGCCATGGCGCCTACTCCCCGCCGCCGACGCGAATGAGGGTTCGGTTGAGCGCGCGGATCTCATCGCGCAATTCCGCCGACAGGCCGGCCTGCGCTTGGATTTGCGTTTCGGCGTTGGCGGCGAGCGCGGCCTCAAGCGAGCGCAGCGCGGCGAGAACGGCGTCGCCGTCGCCGTCGGCCATGTGCGCGTTCGTGCCGGCGCGCAGCGCGACGGTGTCCGTCATCCCGGCGAGCCAGTCTTCAAGGTCAGTGTAGAACCGGTTTTGCGCTTGGCCCGCTTGCAAGTCGAGGAAGCCGACGATGAGGCTGCCGCCGAGGCCGAAGAGCGACGAGGAAAACGCCGTCCCCATGCCGCCGAGCGGCTCTTTCAGATTGCTGATGAGTTGTTGGACGGCGTCTTCGGCCTCGCCGCCGGTCGCCAGCCCGCTGATCGTCGCGGCGACCGCATTCACGGTTTCAAGGAGCCCCCAGAACGTGCCGAGGAGGCCGAGAAAGACGAGGAGATTGCCGATATAGCGGCCCATCTCGCGGCCTTCATCCATCCGTGTGCCGATGGAATCGAGAACCGACCGGGCCGTCTCCGGCGATAAGCGCCCGCCGCCTTTGTCGTCGGCCTCCACGAGCAGGCGCACCATGGCGGAGATGAGGCTCGGCGGGCGCGGCATGCGCGAGCGTTTCGGGTCGACCGTCTCCTGGAAGGCCTCGACCCACTTCACGGCCGGCGCGATCACGCCGGCTTGGCGCAAATTGTAAATGACGCCGATTAAGAGAACGAACAGGATGACGCCGTTGAGCGCGACGTTGGCGTTGAACGCGTCGATCAGCAAAGTCGTCGGTTGGGGGCTAAGCGGCGACAGATAATAGACGACCGCCGCCATCAACAACAAAAACAGCAGCATGTTGAAGATGTATTGGCCCGGCTTCCCGAACCGGACCGAACGCTCAAGCCTGCGCGCCATTCTCGTCCACCCGCCCTTTGCCGCTCGTTCGATCGAGCGCTCACCCGCAGCATAGGTCAATTCCGCGAGCCGGCGAAAGCCGCGCCGCGCGCTTGCGCCGTGCCGGGCGCTCCTTCTGTAACGAAAATCCAATACCGCGCAGGCGGCGACGGTGCGTGATTCGCCGCCCGCGGCCGCCGGAAAGCCAGTCGCCGCGCGGTTTTGCGCAAAGAGTGCGCAATTTTGTTGACGCCACTTATGTGAAGGTTTTATGACAGCGGTGTGACGCAAATAGTGCGCATTTCGACCGACCGACTTGAAGAAAGGAATAGTCAGATGAGGAAATCGCTATTGATCGTATTGGCCGCCGCCGCCGTTTCCGCCGCGTCCGTGCCGGCCGTCGCCAGCGGCGGTCACGGATCGGCCCCGGCGAATTATGAAAATGACAGCGCGCGTTATTTGTTGTCGCGCATGCGATCGTCGCGCGGGGCGCGCGTTGAGGTTCTTTCGCAACCGTACCGGGTGAAGGTCGACGTCCGCGGCCGCCGGGACGTCGCCGCCTGGGCCGTCGACGCGCGGGTGCGCGCGCCCGGCAACGGCGCGTCGACGCGGGTGCAACGGTTCACGGTGGTCTTCGTCAACGGGCGGCCGATCGCGCTGCGTCGCGACGTGCGCCGCCTCAACGTCGTGTGACGTAATCGCTTGACCTAATTGTCTCGCCCCCTCGGCGCCCGCGGAATTCTGGTTGCGCGGGCGCCGAAAGCCGCTATGCGTCGCCGCCATGACGCAGAGCACAAAAACGGCCCTCCGCAACATCGCCATCATCGCGCATGTCGACCACGGCAAGACGACCCTGGTCGACCAGATGCTGCGCCAATCCGGCGCCGTCGAAGCGCACGCCGACATGGCCGAACGGGCGATGGACTCCAACGACATTGAGCGCGAGCGCGGGATCACGATCCTCGCCAAGTGCACCTCGGTCGTGTGGGACGGCGGCGACGCGCCGGTACGCCTTAATATTGTCGACACGCCCGGCCACGCCGATTTCGGCGGCGAGGTCGAGCGCATCCTGTCGATGGTCGACGGCTGCCTCTTGCTGGTCGACGCCGCCGAAGGCCCGATGCCGCAAACCAAGTTCGTTCTGTCGAAGGCGCTCGCGCTCGGCCTGCGGCCGATCCTGGTGCTCAACAAAGTCGACCGGCCGAGCGCGGACCCGGACGCCGCCCTCGACGCCGCTTTCGATTTGTTCGCCGCGCTCGGCGCGAACGATGATCAGCTTGATTTTCCTGTGATCTACGCGTCCGGCCGCGACGGCTGGGCGAGCGACGCGATTGACGGGCCGCGTGAGGATTTGGCGCCGTTGTTCCGCACGGTGATCACCCATACGCCGCCGCCGAAACTCGAGGCCGGCGCGCACGCCGCACCGTTTTCGATGCTGGCGACGACGCTTGAGGCCGACCCGTTTCTCGGCCGCATTCTCACCGGCCGCATCGTTTCCGGCCTCGCCAAGCCCGGCGCGACCATGAAAGCGCTCGCACGCGACGGCGCGGAAATCGAGCGTGTCCGGATTACGAAGGTGCTGGCGTTTCGCGGCCTCAAACGCCAACCGGTCGACGAAGCGGGCCCCGGGGACATCGTCGCGCTCGCCGGGTATTCAAAAGCGTCGGTCGCCGACACGCTGTGCGCGCTCGACGCGACGCACGCGCTGCCGGCGCAGCCGATCGATCCGCCGACTTTGTCCGTAACGCTCGCGGCGAACGATTCGCCGCTCGCCGGCCGGGAAGGCGACAAGGTCCAATCGCGGGTCATCCGCGAACGGCTGTTGCGTCAGGCCGAAGGCGACGTCGCCATTACGGTGACCGAAACGGAAAACAAGGACGCCTACGAAGTGGCCGGCCGCGGCGAGCTGCAACTCGGCGTCCTCATCGAGAACATGCGCCGCGAAGGCTTCGAACTCGCCGTTTCTCGCCCCCGCGTCGTCACGCGAAAGGACGCAAACGGACAAATTCTCGAGCCGATCGAAGAAGTCACCATCGACGTTGACGAGGATTACTCGGGGGCCGTGATTGAAAAACTCACGCGCAAGAAAGCCGAGTTGGTCGAAATGGTTCCGTCAGGCGGCGGCAAAACGCGGCTCGTCATGCACGCGCCCGCGCGTGCATTGATCGGTTATCACGGCGAGTTCCTCACCGACACGCGGGGCTCGGGCGTGATGAACCGCGTTTATCTCGAACACGCGCCGCACAAAGGGCCGATCGAGGGGCGGCGCAACGGCGTCCTGATCGCCAACGGCGACGGCGAAGCGGTGCCGTTCGCGCTGTGGAATTTGGAAGAGCGGGGCGTCATGTTCATCGGCCC
>JBCCZS010000179.1:0-6510 GCA_039187035.1 Pseudomonadota bacterium
CGTCGTGGAAGACGGCGGCGGCGGACGGCGTCGGCCGCGCGGGCTCCGTCTCGACGTCGTCGGTGAGACGCGCCGCGACGTCCCCGGTCTCAAGCGCATTCGCCGCCAACAGCGCCGGCAACGCCGCGCGCGCGGCGTCGAGATCAGGCGCCGGCAGGCGCAGCGCGGCGACGCCGCGCAACAGCCGCTGGGCGTGCTCGTTCCAAAAGGCCGGCGCGCCGTCCCGGACGAGCAGCGTCTCGAAAACCCCGTCCCCCAACAAAAAGCCGCGATCGAACGCGCTGACCGCGCCCTCGGCCGGCGCCAACGCGCCGTTCGCCCAAACGACGGGCGGCGCCTCCGTCACGTCAACCACACGAAGTTGCGCACAATGGCGAGACCGTGCGGCGTTAAGACCGACTCGGGGTGGAACTGAACGCCGAACCACGGGCGGCGTCGATGTCGGACGGCCATCACGTCGCCCTCCTCGCTCACCGCTTCGACGACGAGATCGTCCGCCTGCGCGGTTTCGCTCGCTAAAGCGTGGTAGCGGCCGACCTCGATTTCCGCCGGCGTTCCCTCAAACAATGCGCCGCCGTCATGGCGAATGCGGCTTGAGCGCCCGTGCATGGGCGCGCGTGCGCGAACCGTCCGCCCGCCGAACGCTTCAACGAGACATTGGTGACCGAGGCATACGCCGAGAACCGGGCGGTCCGGCGGCGTGCGGCGAATGAGGTCCACGCTGACCCCCGCCTCCGCCGGCGTCTTCGGCCCCGGCGAAATGACGACGCCGCGCGGCTTTAGCGCGAGCAGCGCGTCGACGTCGTCGGCGTCATTGCGCACAATGCGCGTCTCGCCGCCTGCGAGGCGCACATACCGCGCTAGATTGTGCACGAACGAATCGTAGTTATCGATGACGAGGATCACGGGACAGCGGCGCGTGCGACGCCCGGCGTGCGACCCAGCGCTGCGAAAAACGGCGCGGCTTTCGCCAACGTCTCGGCGTGCTCGGCCCCGGGCTCGGAAAGCGCGGTGAGCCCGCCGCCGACGGGATAGGTCGCGCGCCACGCGGCGCCGTCCGGTTCAAGGATCGCGGTTCGGATCGCCACGCTGAAATCCGCGTCGCCGCGGTCGTCGATATAGCCGATGGCGCCGGTGTAGGGCCCGCGGCCCGTCGGCTCCAGGCGCGCGATGGCGTTCATCGCCTCTATCTTGGGGGCGCCGGTTATCGATCCGCATGGGACCAACGCCCGGAGCGCTTCGGCCGGGCCGACGCCCGCGCGCAAGTCGCCGGAGATGCGCGAGACGAGGTGATGGACGCTTGCAAAAGTCTCAAGCGCGCAAATCACGTCCTCGCTGATCGATGCGTCGTCGCACAATCGCGACAGATCGTTGCGCATGAGATCGGCGATCATGACGTTTTCGGCCCGCTCTTTCGGATCCGCTTCGAGCGCGGCGGCGAGCGCGCGGTCGGTCCGCGCGTCGCGGCCGCGCGGGCGCGTGCCTTTGACGGGCTCGACGCCGATGCGCCGCCCTTCAATCCGGAAGAAGCGCTCCGGCGACACGCTCGCGACGGCGCCGTCCGTATATTGAAGGAAAGCGCAAAAAGGGGCCGCGCTTTGCGCATGGAGCGCGGCGAAAAAGTCGAACGGTCCGCCCGCCGACAACCGCGCGGTCATCGGATAAGCGACGTTCGCCTGAAAGTAATCCCCACGCAGAATTTCATCGCGTACGGTGCGGACCGTCTCGGCGTGGGCCGCTTCGTCCATCCCCGCTTCAATCGGTCCCGCCGCCACCCGTACCGCCGCTACGGGTCCCGCATCCACGGGCCGAGGGTGCGCCGGCGCGCGCGCGGCCTCGGCCAATCGCGCGGCCGCGTCGGCGTTTTTTGCGACCGACCAGGCCCGCCGCGCCGCGCCGTCGAAAACATAGGCCGCGTCATAAAAGCCAAACCGCGCGTCCGGCAACGCATAGGGAGACGGCGGTCCGTAAGCGGACGGCTCGACGACGCCGCCGACTTCGTACCCGACATAGCCGACGGCGCCGGAAACAAAACCGTCCGGCGCGCCGTCGCCGCCATCGCGCCGCCGGGCCGCAAGCAGATCGCCCAGCACCGAGAAAGGATCGCCGTCCCTGGCGTCGCCGTCGACGAACGCGCGGCCCGCGCGGATTTCAAAAAGTTGCGCGGGCGCGGCGACGAGGACCGACCGTCCGGGACGGGCCGC
This sequence comes from Pseudomonadota bacterium, assembly GCA_039187035.1. GTDB lineage: Bacteria > Pseudomonadota > Alphaproteobacteria > Caulobacterales > Parvularculaceae > JAJFFW01. The sequence continues at coordinate 2,205 of JBCCZS010000179.1, forward strand.
GAGCGCCCCGCCGGTGAGCAGATGGGCGTCGGCGACGCCGGCGTAGGCGCGGGCCGCGAGGCTCGGCGGCGTCCAGTCGATCGCGTCGATGATCATCGTTATCGATACCATCACGGCGCAACCGCCGACAAGCGGCCGGCCGCCGGCGCGCGCGCTTGAAAGGGCCGCTGCGAACGGACGCTGATAAGGGGCGCTGGGGCGGGCGCTGGCGCCGCGCGCTGAAACTCGGTATGCGCTGCACCGTCATCCACGCAAACAATCGGCGTCGCACCCGTGTCATCGCAAGAAATCACCGATCAAACCGACGCCGTCGCCGACGCCCCGCCCCTGCCCGGCCCGCCGCTGGGGCTGCATCTTTCTGAGGCGAACGAGCCCGTTCGCGTCGCGCTCAAAGGACCGGCGCGACTCTTTTTCTCCCTCGGGCTGACCGTCCTCATCGGCTACATCCTGGTCGTCGGGGCCAATCTGATGATCCCGCTGATCACGGCGGCGTTCCTGAGCTTTTTAATCTTTACCCTGAAGGAAAACTTCCGCCGCATCCCCGGCGTCGGGAAATACGTCCCCGACCCGATCGCTTATCTGTTGGCCTTCGCCGCAATATTCGGCGTCATTTTCATTTTTGCGGACATCGTCGCGGAGAACGTCGCTCTCTTGATCGACGATCTCCCGGCGTTCGAAGACCGGTTCCGCGACGTCGTCCAGGAGGTGACCGACTTCGCCGCCCGCCAGACGATCGTGCCGGCCGAGGCGATCAAAGACGCGTTGACGGAAGTGCGCGCGCGCGCGGTCGGTCTCATTCAACCGACGCTCGCAGCCGTCGCCGGCTCGGCCCGGGCGATGATCACCAACGCGGTCGTGATCTTTCTGTACACGGCGTTCATTCTCGTCGAACGCGCGCGCATCTTCAGGAAGATCGGGCTGTTGTCGAAGGACCCCAAGCGTCGGCACGCGATCGATGAGACGATCAAAGACATCGGCGTCTTGGTGCGCCAGTACCTCACCGTCAAAACGCTGTCCAACACGATCACCGCGGGCGCGAGCCTCGGGATCATGCTCGCCATGGATATCAAATATGCCGGCTTCTGGGCGCTGGCGATTTTCGCGCTCAACTATATCCCGATCTTCGGCGCGGCGTCAGCGATCAGCCTGCCGGTGATCATGGCGCTCGTGCAGCCGGGCGGCGGGCTCGACAAAATGCTGGTGACGCTCGGCCTTTTGATCGGCGCCGAACAAATCATGAGCAACATCATCGAGCCGCGCATCGTCGGCAAATCCCTTAATCTGAGCCCGCTGGTCATCTTGATCGCGCTCGCCGTTTGGGGGTCGATATGGGGATTTGCGGGTTTTCTGCTCGCGGTCCCGATGACCGTTTGCGTCATGCTGATCCTAACGCAGTTCGAGGCGACGCGGCCGCTCGCGGTCCTGATGTCCGACGAAGGCGAGATCGCCGAATTGAAACACCCCGCGATCGGCGGCTAATCGAGGACGTCGCGGAACACCGCGGCGAGCGCGCGCGCTTCTTCCGCCCGTCCCGAGCCGCGCCGCCAGGCGACGCCGATGCGCCGCGCCGGCGCCGGCGGCCCCAAGGGCACGGCTTTGACGCCGTTGGATTTCGCAAAGCCCGCTTGAACCGCCATTTGCGGCAGCAACGTCGCGCCGAGCCCGGCGCGAACCATCTGCGCCAGCGTCAACAGGCTCGTCGCCCCGTAAGCGGCCGCCGCGTCCGCCGCGCGCAGTTTGCACGCCTCAATCGCGTGGTCGCGCAGGCAATGGCCGTCCTCAAGCAACAAAAGCCGCGTCTTGCGCAGGTCCGACAAAGAGACGGCGTCTTTCTCCGTCAACGGATCGTCCGACGGCCCGGCGTACCAGAACGGATCCGCGCCGACGTCTTCGAAGTCGATCCCCGGCGCGTCGTACGGCGTCGCCAAGAGGGCGGCGTCGAGCGCGCCGATCTGCAGACGCTCAATCAGGATCTCGGTGAGTTCCTCGCGCAGATAAAGTTCGAGCCGCGGATAGGCTTTCTTAAGGCGCGTCGCGGCCTTCGGGACAAGAAAAGGCGCGACCGTCGGAATAACGCCGAGATCGAACGCGCCGTCGAGCGGCTCGCGCGTCGCGACGGCGGCGGTCATCTCTTCGGCGAGCGTGACGATTTGCGCCGCGCGCCCGACCACGTCCTCCCCCGCCGGCGTGAGCGCGAACGAGCGCGTCGAACGATCGATGAGTTGACGCTGCAAGATCGCCTCAAGCTCTTTCATCGCCGCCGACAGGGTCGATTGCGAGACGAGGCAGTCCTCCGCCGCTTTGGAGAAGGACCGCCGGCGGGCGAGCGCGAGAAAAAACTGCAATTGTCGAAGCGTCGGCAAAGCCTGCATGGCGACCATCAATTTTATCGATAAGCGCGAGCGCAATTATCCATTTGATAAATTGATTGACCGCCCGTACACAACCCTCGTCGACGAGACGCGAGAGCGCGCGTCGTCGGCCCGCGGCCGGAACCCGCGTGTTTTCACCAACTGACTTCGAACGTTTAGGAGACTGCGATGCTGGGCGTTGGCGACAAGCTTCCCGATTTTTCCGTAACCGGCGTGAAGCCCGGCTTCAACGAGATTGAAGAAGGCGGCGTGTCGGCTTTTGAAGAGGTCACGCAAGAGAGTTTTTCGGGCAAGTGGAAGATCATCTACTTCTACCCGAAGGATTTCACCTTCGTGTGCCCGACCGAGATCGCCGAATTCGGCCGGCTCGCCAAAGAGTTTGAAGACCGCGACGCCGTCGTGCTCGGCGGCTCCTCGGACAACGAATTCGTCAAGCTCGCCTGGCGGCGCGACCACGCCGACCTCGACAAACACCCGGCCTGGCAGTTCGCCGACACCACGGGCGCGTTGATCGACGGGCTAGGCATTCGCTCGCCGGAAGGCGTCGCCCTGCGTGCAACGTTTGTGGTCGACCCCCACAACGTCATTCAGCACGTCTACGTCAACAATTTGAACGTCGGCCGCAACCCGCAAGACACGCTCCGCGTTCTCGACGGTCTGCAGACGGACGAGTTGTGCCCGTGCAACCGTCCGGTCGGCGGCGACACGCTTTAACCGTCGACATCCTGCGACGGCCTGAGGGCGCGCCGCGGCGCGCCCTTTTTTGACCCCGCCGCCCCCTGTTCGCCCGTCAATTCACTTGGAGGATCGCCCCGATGAGCATCGACGCCCTGCGCGACCGAATCCCTGATTACGCCAAAGACATCCGCTTGAACCTCGGCGCCCTGGCGGCGGACACGACATTGTCCGACCAGCAAAAATGGGGCGCGTTTCTGGCGAGCGCCCTCGCCGCCGGCAACGCGGACGTCGTCCAGGCGATCGCGGCGGACGCCGGCGAGGCGCTGTCGGCGGAAGCGACGACCGCCGCCAAAGCGGCCGCCGCCATTATGGGCATGAACAACGTCTATTACCGCGCAACGCATCTGATGACGTCGGAGGACTACGCCAAGCTGCCGGCGAAATTGCGCATGAACGTCATCGGCAATCCCGGCGTCGAGAAAGTCGACTTCGAGTTGTGGTCGCTTGCGGTGTCCGCAGTGAATGGTTGCGGCATGTGCCTCGACAGCCACGAGAAAGTCGTGCGCCAGGCGGGCCTCGCGACCGACCAAGTGCAAACGGCGCTGCGGATCGCCGCCGTGGTCGCGGCCGCCGCGGCGGTCATGGACGGGGAAGCGGCGCTTTCGGCCTAAGCCTTCGCGTCCCCGTATTTTCTCATCGCGCTCGGCGCGCCCGACGAAAAGTGGCGCGACCCGGGAGCGCTAGCGTGCGATCGGCCGGCGGCCTATGTTCGGCGTCCTACGACGTTTCCGGGAGGGCGAGTTATGGCGCGTTCGTCGATTTTTCTGGCCGCACTGAGCATCGGCGCGTTGACCGCCGGCGCGGGCGCCGCCGACCCGTTGGCCCCGGCGGACGCCGACCGGCTGATCGACGGATGCCGGCAGGAGCGCAAAAAGTCGAAACGCATCGCGTGTTTGGAAGACGCGCTGCGTGCGGCGGCCGGCGTTCCCGCCCTCGCAGCGGCGGCGCCCCCGCCCGACGAACCGCCGACGCCCGAACCGCCGGCGCCCAAACGCACCGGCGAGGAGGCGGTCGCCGCGGCGGCCCCGCCGCCGCCAACGCCGGAACTCCCGTCCGAAGCCGTCGACGCCGCTGAGACCGCGACGGAGCCGGCGCCGCCGGTCGCCGTAGCGGCGGCGCCTGCGCAGACCGATCTTGCAGAGCCCCAAACGCCTGCAGACCCTGAGCCTCTTGCAGACCCCGAGCCTGGCGAGCCC
>JBCCZS010000180.1:0-6500 GCA_039187035.1 Pseudomonadota bacterium
CCGTCAATTACCCGCCAGACAAAAATCGGGTTTTGGTGTTGGGACCATCGCCGGCCGCTTTGGACCGGCCGGATTAACGCTGCCCCAAGCAAAAAAGACAAATTATTGAATAATTTCTCACTAATTAATACATAGTATTTACTATATTATTCGATAATGTCAGACAAAAAGCAAATATAAATCTCGCAACATCGCGTGCTGTTTCACGAATAAATCAGGTACTCTTTTTGTACGTCTTCCCAGGCCGCCTCATCGGGCCTCGTAAGCGCATCTAGATCGCCCGGCGCCGCCTCGTCGTCGTCGACCCATTCGCGAAGCGAGGGCCCGCCATTGATGACGTCGATCGGTAGTTTTCCGAGTTCATACTCATACGGAAAATCACGCCAAATCTCGTAGTCCGGATAAAGCCGCCGGACCGCTTTAAAGCCAAGCGCGACGAGCCGCCAGGGCCTAAAGGCCCCGTGGACGTAAGACGGGAGATCCGTGTGCATGTGAAACCCGTGGCACAACGCGCCCGCATGCTTTTGGAACGTCGGCTCAAACCAGCATTCCCGCAAAACGCAGCCTTCCAACCAAGATGGAGCAAGCTTGGCCATCTCGTCCAGAACGCAGCGCGCGTCAATGTCGGGCGCGCCGAAGACCTCTAACGGTCGCGTCGTTCCGCGTCCCTCCGAAAGCGTCGCGCCTTCGAGCAAAACGGTTCCCGCATAAGCGCGAGCCATACCGAGAGTCGGCGCGTTCGGACTCGGATTGACCCAGGCGCGGCTCTGCGACGGCCAACCGAAGCCAGGCCCTTTCTCGGGGCTCCACGCGTCCATTTCGATAACGCGATACGCAACGTCGAGCTTAAAGCGGTCGACGAACCATCGGCCTAATTCGCCCAGGGTAAGACCGTGACGCATGGGCATCGGGCCGGCGCCGACGAAGCTCTCCCAACCGGGCTGCAGTGTGAGGCCCTCTACCGGCCGACCGGCGGGGTTCGGCCGATCGAGAACCCAAATCTCTTTGCCGTGCGCGGCGCCCGCTTCCAATACGTAAAGTAGGGTCGTGATGAACGTGTAAATGCGGCACCCAAGGTCCTGGAGGTCCACCAGGAGGACGTCGAACGTCTCCATCATTTCGTCCGTGGGCCTGCGCACCGCGCCGTACAAACTAAACACCGGCACGCCGTGGACCGGATCGACGAAATCGTCCGACTCCACCATATTGTCCTGTTTGTCGCCTTTCAGCCCGTGTTGCGGCCCGAAAGCAGCGCATACGTCAATTTCCGCACAAGCCGCGAGCGCGTCGAGCGTATGCGTCAAATCTGCAGAAACTGAGGCGGGATGGGCTAACAGCGCGACGCGTTTGCCCGCGAGCGGTCGCCGAAGTTGGGGATCGGCGAGCAGACGGTCGAGGCCGAAAATCGTCATGGCGGGCTCCTCTAAGGGGGGTGATGACGACGCAGCCGCTCAATAGCGCAAGGGCGAAGCCGTCCGCATGGTGAAAGTCGACGGGCGCCGGCACGTGTTTGGGGCCCCGCTCGGATTATCCGCCCTACCGGACCTTGGCGATGGGTTCTCCCGAGCGGAAAGCCGAATTGGGATCGCTTTCGTCGCCCCGGGCGGTCGGGCGACGAAGGCCCGGATCGTGATCGGCGGGAGCGTACGCGTTTCTCTCAAGCATCGTGTTCATCCGCCTACGCAGCGCCGTGATCCGATCATGCGTAGACGACGGCCTAGGCGCCCTCCGAACGCGCCGCCACCGGAAGCGTTGAACGCGAGGCGCGCGCCATAGAGCCCCTCCCCGGTCTAGGCGACAGGCGACGTTGCTCGCCGTTCTCTTGCGCTTTACCTAACCGGGCGATTAGTCTAATACCATTAAAATACAAGTTGGCCAATGCCGGGTGGCGGCGTTTTCTTGGGGGCGGTCCCGGGATTGCATGGCGTTATCGCGCTGCGCGGCCGCGAAGAATTGGTCGCCAGGAGCGGTTCTCGATGACGCCGACCGAAATGAAAACCGAAGCGATATCCGAACGTTACGCCGACCTTGATAAATGGGCGACCGAAGCGGCCGTCGAGGCGATGTGGGAAGGTCAACTGGCTGCGGTCGCGGCCGTTCGCAGCGAGATATCGGCGATCGCCCAAGCCGCTGACGCTGCGGCCGAACGATTTCTTGCGGGCGGTCGTCTCATTTACGGCGGCGCCGGCACGTCCGGACGGCTTGCGGTGCAGGACGGCGTCGAGCTTGGGCCGACCTATGGCTGGCCGGCGCACCGTCTCGGATACGTCATTGCGGGGGGAATGGAGGCGCTGGTCAAAAGCGCCGAACTCGCCGAAGACGATTCGGCCGCCGCGCGCGCTGATCTTGGTACGATCGATTTAACCCGGAACGACGTTGTGGTCGGCGTCGCGGCGAGCGGTCGGACCCCTTACACGCTCGCCGTCATAGACGCCGCCGCCGAGGTCGGGGCGCTCACGATCGGGATCGCGAACAATCGTCCGTCCGCGATTCTTGACGCCGCCGATATCGGCATTTGCGCGGAGACCGGCGCGGAGATCGTCGCTGGATCGACACGCATGAAAGCCGGGACCGCGCAGAAGGTGGTTTTGAACCTCTTCTCCACCGCCGCAATGATCCGTTGCGGGCGCGTGTACAAGGGGTTGATGGTCGACATGGTGATCTCAAACGACAAGCTGCGCCGCCGAGCCGAAACGATGATCGCGCGGCTCGCCGAGACGACTCCCGGCGACGCGGCGGCGGCGCTCGACGCTGCGCGCGGCGACATCAAGACCGGCGTTTTGTGCGCGCTGGGCGCGAGCGCGGCCGACGCAAAGATCCTCCTCACGCAATCGCGCGGCGTTCTTCGGGACGCGATCGCGCAGTACGCCGTCAAGGCCGAGTTACCGAGCGAGACATATGATCGACGTATCTACTGAGAAGGCGAGTTCGACGCCGCTCTACATTCAGATCGCCAACAATATCCGCCGACAAATCAATGAAGGCCGGATTTCGACGGGCGAAGCGCTCCCGTCAGAGCGCGACCTGTGCGAGCTGACGGGGGCGTCGCGGGTTACGATCCGCAAAGCCGTCGGTCAATTGATCGACGAAGGACTTTTGTTCCGGAAACAAGGCTCCGGCACCTTCGTCTCGGAGAGAATTGAAGTACCGGGGACATACCTGAGCGGCTTTAGCGACGACGCGCGCTCACGCGGCGACGAGCCCGGCTGCATCTGGCTTATGAAAGCCTATGCGAACGCAACGAAAGAAGAAGCGGACGTCCTGAATATCGCCCCTTCGGCGCAAGTCGCACGGCTAGGGCGCGTGCGCCTCTCGGGCGGCGAGCCCTTGGCCATCGAGCACGCGATCGTCGTCGCGGCGTTTTTGCCGCCGCTCGATGAAATCGAAGAGTCCCTCTATGCGGCCTTGGAAGCGACCGGCAATCGGCCCGTGATCGGTCGGCAAAAAGTGCGAGCCTCGCTCGCAACGCCGACGGAAGCCGGGCTCTTGTCCATCGGCGAAAATTCCGAAGTGCTGCGCATTGAACGCATTACGCGGCGCGCGGACGGGGCCGTCGTTGAATATACGCGTTCGGCCTATCGCGGCGACCGGTATGATTTCGTGACGGAGCTTCGCTAGCGATGGCGCCCACCCTCTTGCCTGGACTACAAGACATCGCACAGCTTGAACCCGGCGATATCGCCGCTCGCGCCACAAGTTACTGGGATGCAAGCCCCCTGCAAGCGGCCGCCGTCTATCTCCCTCGTTCGACGGAAGAGGTGTCGCGTATCCTCAAAGCTTGCCACGCCGCCGATCAGACGATCGTCGTCCAAGGCGGGCGCACCGGCTGTGCGGCCGGCGCCGATTCGACCGGGACCGACGTCGCCATATCGCTCGAACGGATGAACCGGATCGAAAGGATCGACGCCGACGCCATGACGGCGGAAGTCGAAGCGGGGGTCATTCTCGAAACCCTTCAGAACGCGGCGGCCGAACGCGATCTCTTTCTTCCCCTCGATCTCGGCGCGCGGGGCAGCTGTACGATCGGCGGGAACATCGCGACCAATGCCGGGGGCGTAAACGTCATCCGTTACGGCATGGTCCGCAATTTGGTCCTCGGTCTCGAGGCCGTTTTACCGGACGGACGGATCGTCTCGTCGATGCAGCCCATGCTGAAGAATAACTCCGGATACGATCTAAAACAGCTCTTTATCGGCACAGAAGGCACGATCGGCATCGTCACGCGCGCGATCCTACGGTTGGAACCGGCCGTCGCGGGGCATGCGACGGCGCTAGCCGCCCTGTCCTCCTTCGAAGCGGTCGCAGCCCTCTTGCGACTGTCGAAGGCGCGCCTCGGCGCCGATCTCACCTCGTTCGAATTGATGTGGGGCGCGTACTACGCCGCGGTGAGCGACGGGCTCGGGGTTCGGCCGCCGACGCCCGTTGGGTACGATTATTACGCCCTGATCGAGACGGAGTGCCGCGACCAGGAAGCCGGCCGCGACGCGCTCGTCGCGCTGTTTGAAGAAGCCATCGCAACGGGGCGGATCGACGACGGCGTGCTCGCCCAATCGGAAAAAGAACGCCGCGAAATGTGGCGGATCAGAGACGATTTCGAACCGATCCTTCGGAAAAAGCCTGTCTACCTCTTCGACGTCAGCATGGGCGTCGCCGCCATGGAAGGCTATGTTGCGACGGCGCGCGATCTTCTGTCGACGGCGTTCCCGGAGAGCGAGTTCCACGTCTTCGGCCATATCGGCGACGGCAACTTGCATCTCTTTGTTTATCCGGGCCAGGGCCCGGCGGCGCTTGGCGCGGGCACACGCCGCGAAGTGGAGCGCTGCGTGTATGAACCGCTACAATCTGTCAACGGATCGATTTCTGCCGAACACGGCATTGGCCGGGAGAAAAAGCCTTGGCTCGGAGTGACGCGCTCCGATACCGAAATCGCCGTGATGAAGACGCTAAAGCGGGCCTTTGATCCGAAGAACCTCCTCAATCCCGGCGTAATATTTGATCTCTAAACAGAATATATGCGTGCGCGGCGCCGCGGTCCGAACGTCAAGCATACCCGAACGCGGTTCTTACCGAGCGGTCCCCGGACCGACAGCGTAGCGTCATTCAATAAGGAGAACCGCACAGGTCGCGTCGTCGCTGCGTTTGAATCGCGGGAATCGGCGGCAGTCCGCATCGGCAGCTTCGGCCGCGCGAACCGCGTGCGCGACCGCTTCGGGACCTTCGCGGACTACGTGGGCGTAGAAGACGTCCGGCGGATCAAGCGCCAACATGTCGACTGCACGCGTAAACCCGTCGCTTGCGAGCACAATCGGCGCGCCGCGGTCGACGCGAACGATGCGGCGGACCAAATGGTCGGCGGCGACGGCGTCGAGGCTTAAGATCCAGTAGCCACCGACAACGTTCATCCGATCTCGGTTCGATCGGAGAACGGGCCGCAGGCGCGCCGAGATCTCATTGGGCGTTGCATCTGGCGACGCGTCCTGCATCCGCTTGAGCGCATCAAGGCTCCGGGCGTCGATGGGCGTCGGCCCGGCGCCGTCAAAAACCTCGACCAGGCCTTCGACGGTTTTAACGTAAGCGGAGCAATCCCCGAGCGCGACGAGTTCAAGCGCGATGCCGTCGGCGGTTTCGCCTAGCGCGCGAGCCATAACGAAAGCGGCTGACGGGGGATAATCCGGGCTCGGCCGGGGCAAGGCGGCGGCGTAATCGTCCGCCACAGCTCGCGTTGCCTCGCGAACGGCGTGCGACGCGGGGGCGCCCGGCGCAGCCGTGAGCGCTTCGGTGAGGCGGCGGTCGAAAGCGTGGACGAACCAATGCGCGTCGCTAGGCGCGTTGAGCGCGTCAGCCCCGACGCCGGTTGCGCCGTCCAACACCCAAGCTGCAGCGTGCGCGCCGCCGACGAGGTCTTCATTAGCGGGGCCATCGCCTTGAAGCGAAGCCGCCGCAACGATTTTGAGGCCCATCACACCGTTCCCGCCGCGCGCCAGCGCCAGGCGGCGTGGATCGAGGCTCGCAAATTGGTTATTTAGTGGTATCTATACCAGTCGGCGATCACAATGAAAAATGCGGGGGGCGGCGCCCAAGCGTGACCGAGAAACATCCAGGGTCGGCAAGGCCGGCGGCGACACGAATGGCGACGGAGGCGCGCGAAACGCCCGGTCGCGTCGCCGGTCAGGTAGAGGCCAATGCATCGGCCGTCTCAAGGATCGCGGCCGACCTGAAGAGCTTCGATCCTGCATTCGTCGCGACGTGCGCTCGGGGCAGTTCCGACCATGCGGCGACCTACGTGAAATACCTCTTCGAAACGCGGCTCGGACTCGCGGTCGCTTCGTTCGCGCCGTCCGTTTCATCCGTCTACGATGCGCCCGTCAATCTGAGGCGCGCGGTATTTTTGGCGATCTCGCAATCGGGACGCAGCCCGGATCTGCTCAAAGCCGCCGAAGCCGCGCGCGTCGCCGGCGCACGCATTGTCGCGCTCGTCAACGACGCGCAAAGCCCGCTCG
>JBCCZS010000181.1:0-6459 GCA_039187035.1 Pseudomonadota bacterium
CGTCCGGCGGGCATTTGCCGCTGACGGCGCCGCCAATCCCCGCACAAGCGCCCATGGCGGCGCAGCCGGCGAAAATCGCGCCGCGCGTCATTATTTTCCAAACCGTCACAAGCCTACTCCGTGGTAAGGCGGCCCCGCCCGAAGACGCGCTTATAGACCGCGGCGGCCGTCGCGCCAAACGCCTAGCCGGACGCGGGCGTGCGCGCCTCAAACACCGCGTCGAGAATTAACAGCGCCACGCCGACATTGATCGCCGCGTCGGCCACATTGAACACCCAAGGGAAGTAAAGCCCTGTAAAGTCGAGGAAATCCACAACGAAGCCGTACGCGATCCGGTCATAAAGATTGCCGAGCGCGCCGCCGACGACGAGCCCGACGCCCGCCGCCGAGAGCGGGCGCGCAAGCCGGCCGAGCCAAACGACAAGCGCCGCAGCGACGCCGAGCGAGATCGCCGACAGCAAAATGCGCGAGCCCATGCCGCCCGCGAGCATGCCGAAGCTCGCGCCGCGGTTCTCCACATAGGTGAGATCGAAGATCGGCGAGAGCGCGATCTGCCGGCACTCGCCCGCCGACTTCGCGCACGGGCGAAACCGTTCCGGCAGATTGACGATATGGACGATCCAGAATTTCGACGCCTGATCGAGCGCCGCGACGAGCCCGGCGCCCGCAAGCGCGCGCATGAATAACGGGTTCGCTTTCGCGTCCCGCGCCCACGCCGCAGCAAGCGCCCCAAGGTCGGCGAGACGGCCCGTCACGCCGCGCCGACAACGGCGGCGCAACGCGCGCATAAAAGGGGGTGTGCGGCGAGCGCGCCCACGTCGCCGGTGTACCGCCAGCAGCGCGCGCATTTCTCGCCCGGCGCGCGCGCGGAGACCACCGCAACGCCGGAAGCGTCGTCGAGGCGGAAGGCGTCGCCCGGCGGCGCGCCGGTTTCGACCGCAACGGGCCCCGTCAAAAACAGTTCGGCCAAATCGACCCCCTCGGTCGCGGCGCGCAAAGCCTCGTCTTCGATCCATAAACGGGGCGCGGCTTCGAGGCCCGCCCCGATGCGGCCCTCGCGGCGTTCGACTTCCAACGCGCCCATGACCGTGCGGCGCACCGTGCGCAGCGCCGTCCACTGCGCCGCCAGCGCATCGTCCGTCCACGCCGCCGGCGTTTCGGGGAACTGCGTCAGATGGATCGATCCGTCCGTACCCGGATTCCGTAAGAGCCAGGCTTCTTCCGTCGTGAACACGCAAATCGGCGCCAGCCACGCCAAGACGCGCGAAAGCGCGGCGTCCATCACGGTCCGCGCGGCGCGCCGGCGCGGATCGGACGGCGCGTCGCAGTAGAGCGAGTCCTTGCGAATATCGAGATAGAATGCGGACAAATCGACGGAGCAAAACTCAACGGCGCGCCGCCAAGCGGTTTTGAAGTCGAACGCATCGTATGCGGCGTAAATTTCCCGCTCGCGTTCGGCGATCAGATGGAGAATGTAGCGCTCCAACGCGGGCATGTCGGCGGGCGCGACGCGTTCGTCGTCGGTGAAGCCGTCGAGCGCGCCGAGAAGATAGCGCAGCGTGTTGCGGAGCTTGCGATAGGCGTCGACCGCGCTGTCGACGATTTCGTCGGAGATGCGCAGATCTTCGGTGTAATCGCTGCTGGCGACCCAGATGCGTACGATCTCCGCGCCGTATTTCTTGATGATCTCGTCGGGCGCGACGACGTTGCCGAGCGACTTGGACATTTTGCGCCCCTCGCCGTCGACGACGAAGCCGTTGGTGACGACGTGGCGATAGGGCGCGCGTCCGCGCGTGCCGCAGCTCTCCAGAAGCGAGGATTGAAACCAACCGCGATGTTGGTCCGAGCCCTCGCAATAGACGTCCGCCGGCCAGGTGAGATCGTCACGCTCTTCCAGGACGAACGCGTGCGTGGACCCGGAATCGAACCAGACGTCGAGAATGTCCTCGACTTTTTCATAGGCGTCAGCGTCGTAATCCGGCCCCAGAAGATCGGCGGAAGGCCGATCGAACCAGGCGTCGGCGCCGTCTTCTTCGATAGCGGCGAGAATGCGGGCGTCGACCGCGTCGTCGAGCAGGATCTCGCCGGTTTCTTTGTGAACGAAGATCGTGATCGGCACGCCCCAAGCGCGCTGACGCGAGATCAGCCAGTCCGGCCGGCCTTCGACCATCGTGCGGAGCCGGTTTTTGCCTTGGGGCGGGGTAAACGCGGTCTCGTCGATCGCCGCGAGCGCGTTCTCGCGCAGCGTTTTCCCGTTCGCCGTCGGCTTGTCGAGCGCGATAAACCATTGCGCCGTATTGCGGAAGATAACGGGCGCTTTCGATCGCCAGGAATGGGGATAGGAGTGCGTGAGCCGGCCGCGCGCTAAAAGCGCGCCATGGGCGATCAATTGCTCGATGACGGCCTTGTTCGCCTCACCGTCTTTGCCTTTCTTTTTGCCCTCGATCACGAGGACGCGCTTGCCGGAAAAGCCGGGCGCCTCGTCCGTATAGGCGCCGAATTCATCGACCGTATAGGGAATGTCTTTGCCGTATTGCGCACGCAGCTTGTCGCGCCACGGCGTCGTAGCCGGGTCCATCCAGGCGACATAGTCTTCCTGGCCGTGGCTCGGCGCGGTGTGCACAAAGCCCGTGCCGGCCTCGTCCGTCACGTGATCGCCGGCGAGGAGCGGCACGTCGAAGCCGTAGCCGTCCTCAAATCCTTTGAGCGGATGGGCGCACACGTAATCCGACGGGTCCGCATCGTCGACGCGCGTCCACTCCGCGATAAGCCCCGCCTCGCGCACGCTCTCGGCTAGCGCATCGGCGACGATCAGCAAATCGCCCGGCTTTGACCACGGCTCGAAATCCAGCCCGTCTTTCATGCGGTCCACACGGAACAAGCCGTAAGACAAAGTCGGACCGAAGCAGATCGCCCGGTTGCCGGGGATCGTCCACGGCGTCGTCGTCCAGATGACGACGCTCGCGCCTTCGGGGCCGCCCGAGACGACGGGAAACTTGACCCAAATCGTCGTCGACTGATGATCGTGATATTCGATCTCGGCTTCGGCGAGGGCGGTTTGTTCGACCGGCGACCACATCACCGGCTTGGAGCCGCGATACAAAAGACCCGCCTTGGCGAACTTCATCAATTCCGCCGCGATCAGCGTCTCCGACCGGAAGGCCATGGTCGTGTACGGATCGTCCCAGTCGCCTTCGCCGCCGAGGCGCTTGAACTCTTCTTTTTGAATGTCGAGCCATTTTTGCGCGTAAGCCCGGCACGCGCCGCGAAATTCCGATGACGGAACGTCCGCCTTGGCGCGGCCCTTGGCGCGAAACTCTTCCTCGACCTTCCATTCGATCGGCAGGCCGTGGCAGTCCCACCCCGGCACGAAATTGGCGTCGAAGCCGGCCATTTGCCGGCTGCGCACGATGAGATCTTTCAAGATCTTCGTCAGCGCGGTCCCGGTATGAATGTGGGCGTTGGCGTAGGGCGGGCCGTCGTGGAGGACGAAGGGCTCGCGGCCTTTCGCCTCGGCGCGGAGGCGATCGTAGAGCCCCATCTGCGCCCACCGCTCTAGGAGCTGGGGTTCGCGTTTGGGCAAGCCGGCGCGCATCGGGAACTCCGTACGCGGCAGAAAAAGCGTTTCTTTATATTGGGCGGCGTCGTCTTTGGCGGTTGGTGACGACGGCGTCGTGGGGGCGGCGGACATCCGGCGGGCTTTCCTTGAACGTCGAGACGCGGCCCGGCGAGCGCGGAGCTGCGCTCCGCCGCCGCGTTCGGGCCGCGTCGTTGAAAAACGAGCGCTAGGTGAACCCGCTCGCGCGCCGCGCTGTCAAGCCGCGGCGGACAGCCGTTCTTTAGCCGATGGCGAGATACTGCACGCCGCGCGGGTCGGCGTCGCAGGTCATAACCCGGCGATACATGTCGCCGTCGGCCGACGAGACGCTGAACGACGTCGTCAACCGGTAGGCGCCGCCGGCGAGCCGGTCGACCGCGCCGGGCCCTTCCGGCAAGGCGGCGAGAAGCCGGCCGGCGTCGCTCGCCGCGCGGGTTTCCGCCGCGCACAGGCGATAGGCGGTCTGGATACGCGTACGATCGGCCGCGCCGAGGAGGCGATCGTCCAGCGGGTCGGCGTCGACGGGCGGCGGGTTGGACCCGCGCGGCGCGTCGTAACGCGGTTGCTCGTCGAAGCGTCCGTCTTCCTCAAAGCCGCTGTCGTCGAACGGCGCGTCGCCGAAACGGGGGTCGGGCTCGATGAAGCCCTCCCCGCCGATGCGGCGCTCGGCCTCCAGGGCGCGCCGTTCGGCGTCGAGCAAGCGGCGTTCGGCGTCGAGGGCGCGGCGTTCGGCGTTGAGCGCGCGGCGTTCGGCGTCCGTCGTCCGCCAATCGCCGCGATCGCCGTAATAGGGGCGACCGCGGTAGGGCGCGGCGACGGGCGCGCGGCGATTGTTGTTCTCAAGCGCTTGGTCGATCAGGATCACGCCGCCGATAATGCCCGTAGCGATCAAAGCGGCCTCCGCGCCGCTCAAGCCCCGACCGCGCCGGCCGCGGTAAAAGCCGCGGCGAAACGCGCCGCGCCGCCCGCCGACAAATCGGTGGCGGGGGCCGTAAAATCCCGGGTGGAAGCCGGGCCCGTAGAAGCCGCCGGCAAAGGCGGGGCCCGCGTAGATCGGCCCCGCGGCGGCCGGCGTTGCGGCGGTCCCGGCGATGACCAAAGCGGCGGCGGACAGGGCGAGCGCGTTCAACGGTTTCATCAGTCATGCTCCTTACGCAAATTGGCGGCCACGTCGCCTACGCGACGCCGCGCGCCTCGGAACGCCCCGGCTTCCGCCCTCTTGGGATAAATATTTGGTGATGGAATGCGGCTTCATTAGGGCGCCGGCGCGGCGACGGCGCGCCCTAGCGCGCCAGGTGTGCTGGCCGCGGGCGTCCGCGCGGGTTAAGAATGATTTCGCGTGTGCGAAGCGTAAAGGGGCGACGCATGATTGACGAAGCGATGCGGCGCGTGTGGCGGGCCGCGGCGGCCAGCTTGGCGGTCGTCGTCGGCGGGTGCGCCAGCGTGATGACGGAAGAAGAATGCGCCGTCGCCGATTGGGGCGCGCTCGGCGAGATCGACGGCGCGAACGGCGAGATCGCCGAACGCTTCGACGAACGGGCGAGCCGGTGCCGCGAATTCGGCTTCGGGGTGGACGCCGATTCCTATTTTGCCGGCCGCACAGCAGGCCTGGAGACGTATTGCCTGCCCGAAACCGGCTTCGCCGAGGCGTTGGACGGCCGGGCGTACCAGGGCGTTTGCCCGCCGGAAGCCGAACCGGCCTTCCTGGAAGAATACGCGCTCGGCGAGGAGTTGCGCATCCGGCAACTCGCCTATGACGAAGCGGTTGCGGACTATGAGCGCGCGCTCGAAGAGTTGCGCGACAATCGCTACGAGCTGCGCCGCGCGCGCAGCCGCTACGAAGAAAACGTTCTCTCGGACGAAGAACGCGCCGAATTGCGCGACAATATTCGGCTCTACCGGCGCGAGATCGAACGGCTCGAAGACGATCTGCCGCTGCTCGAAGTCGATATCGAACGCGCCTCGCGGCTTCTGGACGATTACCGCGGCTTCCTCGCCCGCATTCGGGGATAGCAGGGCGGGGTTGGTAGGGCAGGGGTATGGGACGGCTCTGGTCGGCGCTCGCTTGGCTGACGGTTGTCGGCGGATTGTGCGACGGCGCGATCGCGGCGTTCGCCGCCTATGAACTGGTGAGCGCGGACGCGCCGCTATTGTCGCTCAGCGTCGACGCGCACCTGAAGACGCACCTGCCGTGGCTCTACTGGGTGCGCCCGCTCGCCTTCGCCGTCCTGCCGGACGGCCTTGCGGCTTTCGTGTTCGACTTGCCGGCGCTCGTTTATTTTCCGGCGCGCGCGGTCGTCAGCGCGCCGCTCGGTTGGCTGTTCTTCCGGCTCGCCGGTCGCTAACCGCCGACGGCCCGTTCCAACACGCCCTCGCGGACGCCGTCGAAGACGTATTGCGTCGACAGCGCCATCAAGAACATCCCCAAAAGCCGGGTGATGACGTTCATGCCCGTGCGGCCGAGCGCGTCGCCGATGCGGCTGGCGAAGGCCATGACGAGAACCGCGATCAAAAGCACCGTGTAAGTCGCCGCCAGCGCGGCCCCGCGCTCGGACCAGACATGGTCCGGCCCCATGAGCAACATGACCGACGCGATCGCCCCGGGCCCGGAGAGGAGCGGGATCGCGATCGGGAAAAACGCCACATTCTCCCGCGCGGACGCTTTGGGGCCGGGCGTTTTCGCCTGGGTTTCGCCGTCGGGGTCGAAGAACATCCGAAAACCCATCAAAAACAACAGGATGCCGCCGGCTGTCCGGAAAGCGGCGATGGAGATCCCGAGATGATGAAGGATGGAATTCCCGGCCAGCCCGAAGAGCGTGAGGATCGCCGCCGCGATCAGCGCGGCCTCAACGGCGGTCTTC
>JBCCZS010000182.1:0-6419 GCA_039187035.1 Pseudomonadota bacterium
GATGGAGCAGGGCATGTCCGTGATTAACACGGTCAAGGGCAAGAAAGAGCGCATCGGCCGGATGTACATGATGCACTCCGATGATCGTGAGGACATCAAGGAAGCCTATGCGGGCGACATCGTTGCTATTGGCGGCCTGAAGGACACGACGACGGGCGACACGTTGTGCGATCCGATGAAGCCGGTGATCCTTGAGCGGATGGAATTTCCGGAGCCCGTCATCGAGCTCGCCGTCGAGCCGAAGACGAAAGCCGACCAGGAAAAAATGGGGATCGCGTTGCAGCGGCTCGCCGCTGAAGATCCGTCCTTCCGCGTGTCCTCCGATGAAGAGAGCGGCCAGACGATCATCAAGGGTATGGGCGAGTTGCACCTCGACATTCTCGTCGACCGCATGAAGCGCGAGTTTAAAGTCGAAGCCAATATCGGCGCGCCGCAGGTCGCGTACCGCGAGACGATCACCAAAGCGGCGGACATCGATTACACCCACAAAAAGCAATCGGGCGGGTCCGGACAATTCGCGCGCGTCAAATTCCGCGTCATTCCCCAAGATCCGGGCGAGGGCTACGAGTTTGAAAGCCAAATCGTCGGCGGGTCGATCCCGAAAGAATACATTCCGGGCGTCGAAAAAGGTCTGAACTCGATCCGCGAAACCGGGCTTCTCGTCGGCTTCCCGATCCTCGACTTTAAAATCGAGCTTTATGACGGCGCGTTCCACGACGTCGACTCCTCGGTGCTCGCGTTCGAAATCGCCGCGCGCGGGGCCATGCGTGAAAACAAAGGTGAGTTGGGCCTTGCGCTCCTTGAACCGGTCATGAAGGTGGAGGTCGTCACGCCCGACGAGTATACCGGCACCGTCATCGGCGATCTTAATTCGCGACGCGGCCAAATACAGGACCAGGAAATGCGGGGCAACGCGACGGTCGTGAACGCGATGGTGCCGCTTGCGAACATGTTCGGGTATGTGAACAATTTGCGCTCCGCCACCCAGGGGCGCGCGAACTACACAATGCAATTCGACCACTATGACCGCGTTCCGAAGGCGGTGGAGGACGAGGTCCGGGCCAAGCTCGCGGGCTAAAGTCCACAACAGACGTTCTGCTTCAGGACTATTTTGAAGCGCATCCGAAACAACGAGTTCAGTCGTCACAAGACGGAGATAGGTAAATGGCGAAGGAAAAGTTTGAGCGCACGAAGCCGCATGCCAACATCGGCACGATCGGTCACGTCGACCATGGCAAGACGACGCTAACGGCTGCGATCACGAAGTACTTCGGCGACTTCCGCGCTTACGACGAAATCGACGGCGCGCCGGAAGAAAAAGAGCGCGGCATCACGATTTCAACGGCGCACGTCGAATATGAAACCGACGACCGCCACTATGCGCACGTCGACTGTCCGGGCCACGCCGACTATGTGAAAAACATGATCACGGGCGCGGCGCAAATGGACGGCGCGATCTTGGTCGTCAATGCGGCCGACGGGCCGATGCCGCAAACCCGCGAGCACATTCTGCTTGCGCGTCAGGTCGGCGTTCCGGCGATCGTGGTCTTTTTGAACAAAGTCGACCAGGTCGACGACGAAGAGCTTCTCGAGCTCGTCGAAATGGAAGTCCGCGAACTTCTGTCGTCCTACGAGTTTCCGGGCGACGACATTCCGATCGTGAAAGGCTCCGCGCTCGCCGCGATGGAGGGCCGCGACGCCGAAATCGGCGAGAACGCGATTAAAGCGCTCATGGCGGAAGTCGACAAATACATTCCGACGCCGGATCGCCCGGTCGATCAGGACTTCCTCTTGCCGATCGAAGACGTTTTCTCGATCTCCGGTCGCGGCACGGTCGTGACGGGCCGCGTTGAGCGCGGCGTCGTGAACGTGGGCGATGAACTTGAGATCGTCGGCATCAAAGATACGCAGAAGACGACCTGCACGGGCGTTGAAATGTTCCGCAAGCTGCTTGATCGCGGAGAAGCGGGCGACAATGTCGGCGTGCTTCTACGCGGCATCGAGCGCACGGCGGTCGAGCGCGGCCAGGTTCTTTGCAAGCCGGGCTCGGTTACGCCGCACACGAAGTTTAAGGCCGAGGCCTATATCCTGACGAAAGAGGAAGGCGGCCGCCACACGCCGTTCTTCACGAACTACCGTCCGCAGTTCTACTTCCGCACGACGGACGTGACCGGCGTCGTGACCCTGAAAGAGGGCACGGAAATGGTCATGCCGGGCGACAATGTCGAAGTGAACGTCGAGTTGATCGTGCCGATCGCGATGGAAGAGAAGTTGCGCTTCGCCATCCGCGAGGGCGGTCGGACCGTCGGCGCCGGGATCGTCGCGGAAATCATCGAATAGCAAAGTCACCGTGAAAGCACGGGGGCGCGGGTTCGCGTCCCCGTGCTTTCTTTTTTGAGATCGTCAGTCTGAACGGCGCCGCACCATGCAACAGAACATCCGCATTAAACTGAAAGCGTTCGACCACCGGGTCCTCGATTCGTCGACGAAAGAGATCGTCGCGACGGCGAAGCGGACCGGCGCGAACGTACGCGGCCCCATTCCGCTGCCGACGCGAATTGAGCGGTATACGGTCCTTCGATCGCCGCATGTGAACAAAAAGAGCCGGGAACAGTTCGAGATGCGCACGCACAAGCGCCTTCTCGATATTGTCGACCCGACGCCGCAGACCGTCGACGCGTTGATGAAGCTCGACCTGTCGGCGGGCGTCGATGTCGAGATTCGCCTCGGCGCTTAAGAAGGGACGTTTCGCCGCCGCTTTGCGGCGAGCCGGGAGATAAGAAGACATGCGTGCCGGAGAACGGACAGGATTGATCGCCCGCAAAGTCGGGATGACGCGCGTCTACAAGGACGACGGCGAACACTTGCCGGTGACCGTCCTCCAGGTTGACGACTGCCAAGTCGTCGGCCAACGCACGCTCGACGCGCACGGCTACGCCGCGTTGCAGCTTGGGGCCGGCGCGAAGAAAGCCAAACGCGTCAGCAAAGCCGAGCGCGGGTATTTCGCCCAAGCGAATGTCGAGCCCAAGGCGAAGCTCGTCGAATTCCGTATCGATGCGGACAATTTCATCGACGTCGGCGCGGAATTGTCCGCGTCGCACTTCGTCGCCGGCCAGAAGGTCGACGTTACGGGCGTGACGATCGGCAAGGGCTTCGCCGGCGCGATGAAGCGGCATAATTTCGGGGGCTTGCGCGCCACGCACGGCGTCTCGATTTCGCACCGTTCGCACGGCTCGACCGGGCAATGCCAGGACCCGGGCAAAGTCTTCCGCGGTAAAAAGATGGCCGGCCAGATGGGCGCGCGCCGTCGCACGACGCAAAATATCGAGGTCGTCGACACCGATGAGAAACGTAATTTGATTTTGGTGAAAGGCGCCGTCCCCGGGCCGAAAGGCGGCTGGGTGCTGGTTCGTGACGCCGTCAAACGGCCGATCCCGGACAACGCGCCCAAGCCCGGCAAGCTGCGCGAGCGCGCCTCGGCGGACGCCGACGCGGCGGACGCCGGCGGGTTCGTCGATGCGGTCGACCGCATCGTGTTGATCGACGGCATCGGCGAGAAGACGGCCGACGCCCTGATCGCCGAGGGCGTTGAGAAGCTGACCCAATACGTCGCCCTGTCCGACGACGACCGCGCGGCGCTGCACGAAAAGCTTGGCGTCGGCGACCAGCCGGAAACGCAAGAGTGGCTCGCGCAGGCGCAGGAGATGATTGCGGGCGGCGAGCCGCGCGCCAAGGTCGACCGCGAGGCGGCGCAGAAATTGCGCGCCGCCGCGGGCGGCGAGACGTCGGCGCAAGGCGACGGCGGCGAACCGGCGGGCGACGACGTCGAGAAAAAGGACGAGAACTGATGAAACGCGACGTCCTCACGCTCGACAACGCGGCGTCCGGGTCGATCGATCTCGACGACGCCGTTTTCGGCCTCGAGCCGCGCAAAGACATCCTGCATCGCATGGTCGTCTACCAGTTGGCCAAGCGCCAGCAGGGCACCCGCAAAACGCAGGAGCGCAACGAAGTCACGGCGACCGGCAAAAAATTCGTCCGTCAAAAAGGATCGGGCGGCGCGCGCCACGGTGACCGTAAGGCGCCGCAGTTTCGCGGCGGCGGCAAAGCGCACGGGCCGCGCGTGCGTAGCCACGCGATCGGTTTGCCGAAAAAAGTCCGTGCGCTGGCGATGCGCCATGCCTTGTCGGCCAAACGCGCGGCGGACGAGTTAATCATCTTGGAAGACGCCAAGGTGGATGCGCCGAAGACGAAAGCGTTGAAAGCGCGGTTCGACGCGCTGGGATTGAAAGACGCCTTGATCGTCGACGCCGACGTTGACGCGACGTTCGGGCTGGCGGCCCGGAACATTCCGGACGTCGACGTTTTGCCGCTCGCCGGTGCGAACGTTTACGACATTCTCCGGCGCGGAAAGCTCGTTTTGACGCGCGGCGCCGTCGCCGGCCTTGAGGCGCGATTAGGCGGCGGCGCGCCGTCCGGCGGCGTGCGGATAGCGATGTCGTCGAGCGGCGGCGGTTCGGGCGGCGGCGGGACGGGCGGCGACGGCGATAGTTCCGGCGCGCCTGGCGGCGACGACGACGACAGCCCCGGCGGTCCCGGCGGCGGCGGCGGCGGCGTCGGCGACAACGACGTCGAAACGTGAGCGGTTGAAGGAACGCGACGATGAGCGAGAGCGCGACGAGCCGGACGGAGCGGTTTTACAACACGCTGTTGTCGCCGGTGATCACCGAGAAATCGACGCTGGCGTCGGAGCGGAACCAGATTGTGTTTCGCGTGCCGCTTGAGGCGACGAAGCCGCAGATCGCCGAGGCGGTCGAGGGGCTCTTCAAGGTCAAGGTCGCTGCGGTCAACACGCTTCGGCTGAAGGGTAAGAAGAAACAATTCCGTGGGCGGAAATACACCCGCACCACGATCAAGAAAGCGATCGTCACGCTCGAAGACGGGCACGCGATCGACGTGACGACGGGCCTCTAGGGCGCGGCGCGCGAACGGACGGATTTACGTTATGGCGTTGAAGACATTCAAACCGACCTCGCCCTCGCGGCGCCAACTTGTCCTCGTCGACAAGAGCGCGTTGCACAAGGGACGTCCGGAAAAGACCCTGGTCGAAGGCCTGAAGTCGAAAGCCGGCCGCAACAACACCGGGCGCATCACGGTGCGCCGTCGCGGCGGCGGGGTGAAGAAGCTTTACCGGGTGGTGGACTTCAAACGTCGGCGCTTCGACATCGAAGCCAAAGTCGAGCGTCTTGAATATGACCCGAACCGTACGGCGTTCATCGCGCTGATCAAATATCTTGACGGCGAGCTGTCTTACATCTTGGCGCCGCAGCGCTTGAGCGTCGGCGACAAAGTCATCGCCGGCGAGAAAGTCGACGTGAAGCCCGGCAATGCGATGCCGCTCCGGTCGATGCCGATCGGGACGATCATCCACAATGTCGAGATGAAGCCGGAAAAAGGCGGCCAGATCGCGCGCGCCGCCGGCGCCTACGCCCAGCTGGTCGGCCGCGACGGCGCCTATGCGCAACTCCGCTTGCAGTCCGGCGAGGTGCGCTTGGTGCCAGGCGCGTGTATGGCGACGGTCGGCGCGGTGTCGAACGCCGATCACATGAACCAAAATCTCGGGAAGGCGGGACGCAACCGCTATAAGGGCAAGCGCCCGTCCGTGCGCGGCGTCGTCATGAACCCGGTCGACCACCCGCACGGCGGCGGCGAGGGGCGCACCTCCGGCGGGCGCCATCCGGTGACGCCCTGGGGCAAGCCGACCAAAGGCGCGCGCACACGCTCCAACAAGAAAACAGACAAGTTCATCATTCGCTCGCGCCACGCGCGCAAGTCGAAACGCTAATCGTTCGAGGACTGATCGTCATGCCACGTTCCGTTTGGAAAGGCCCGTTCGTCGACCGTCACCTTCTGAAGAAGGCCGACGAGGCGCAAGACGGCAAACATAAAGGCGGGGTCAAGACCTGGTCGCGCCGGTCGACGATCCTGCCGCAATTCGTCGGTCTGACGTTCAACGTCTATAACGGGCAGAAATTCATCCCCGTGCACGTGACCGAGGATATGGTCGGCCACAAGCTCGGCGAATTCTCTCCGACGCGGACCTATTACGGTCACGGCGCCGATAAAAAGGCGAGGAGGAAATAACGATGGGTAAGGAGAAAAATCCCCGTCGTTTCGCGGACAACCAGGCGATGGCGAAAGCGCGCATGGTCAAAACGTCGCCGCAGAAATTGAACCTCGTCGCGCAGCTGATCCGCGGCAAGAAGGTCGAGACGGCGATGGCGGATCTGACGTTCTCGCGCAAACGGGTGGCGCACAACGTCAAGAAAGTCCTTGAGAGCGCGGTCGCCAACGCGGAGAACAACCACGATCTCGATATCGACAATCTCGTCGTCTACCAGGCGTTCGTCGGCAAAAAC
>JBCCZS010000183.1:0-6381 GCA_039187035.1 Pseudomonadota bacterium
ATTTTCGGGGAGTCGTTCGACGACGCGCTCGCCCGCCGATATCTCGCCTATGCGATGTCGACGATCACCGCGCGGGCGCTGCCGGACGTGCGCGACGGGCTAAAACCGGTACACCGGCGCATCCTTTACGCGATGCGGCAGATGAAGCTGACGCCCGCCGGCGGTTACAAAAAATCGGCGAAAGTCGTCGGCGAGGTCATGGGCAATTACCACCCGCACGGCGACCAGGCGATTTACGACGCGATGGTGCGCCTCGTTCAGGACTTCTCCGTCCGCGTGCCGCTCGTCGACGGGCAGGGGAATTTCGGCAATGTCGACGGCGATAACGCCGCAGCTATGCGGTATACGGAAAGCCGGCTGACCGACGCCGCGCAATTGCTGCTCGACGGCATAGACGAAGACGCGGTCGATTTCCGCGAGACCTATGACGGGCAGGGCGCCGAACCGGTTGTTTTGCCGGCCGCGTTTCCGAATTTGCTCGCCAACGGCGCCTCCGGCATCGCCGTGGGGATGGCGACGTCGATCCCGCCGCATAATGTCGCCGAACTGATCGACGCCTCGCTGCACCTCATCAAGACGCCGAACGCGCGGCCGGAGACGTTGCTGAAATACGTGAAAGGGCCGGACTTCCCGACCGGCGGGGTGTGCGTGGAGCCCGCCGAAAGCCTCGAGAGCGCTTATGCGACGGGGCGCGGGGGCTTTCGCGTTCGCGCGCGATGGACGACCGAGGACCTCGGGCGCGGCAAATACCAGATCGTCGTCACGGAAATTCCGTACCAGGTGCAAAAGTCTCGGCTGATCGAAAAGATCGCCGATCTGATGCAGACCCGGAAATTGCCCGTGCTCGCCGACATCCGTGATGAAAGCGCCGAAGACGTCCGTCTTGTTCTGGAGCCGAAGTCGTCGAGCCTCGATGCGAACGCCGTCATGGCGGCGCTCTTCCAGACGACCGATCTTGAGACGCGTTTCCCGCTCAACATGAACGTTCTGGACGCGGACGGCGCGCCGCGCGTCATGGGGCTGAAGGACGCCCTGCAAGCGTTCCTTGCGCACCGCAAAGACGTCCTTCTGCGCCGCACGCGCCACCGGCTCGACAAAATCGCCAAGCGCCTTGAGGTGCTCGACGGTTTCTTGATTGCGTATCTCAATCTCGACGAGGTGATCCGCATCATCCGCTTCGAAGACGATCCCAAAGCGGAATTGATGAAGACCTTTTCGCTGACCGACGTGCAGACCGAGGCGATCCTCAACATGCGCCTGCGGGCCTTGCGCAAGCTCGAAGAGATGGAGATCAAATCCGAACACAAAGCGCTTAAAGCCGAGCAGAAGGCGCTCAAGGCGCTCATGAAATCGGAAGACGCGCAGTGGGCGAAGGTCGGCGAGGCGCTCAAAGACGTGCGCAAAGCCTTCGACCCCAAATCCCCGTTGGGTAGACGGCGCACCGCAATCGAGGACGCGCCGGAAATCGACGATATCGATCTCGAAAGCCTGATCGAGAAAGAACCGGTGACCGTCATTCTCTCCGAGAAAGGCTGGATCCGGACGATGAAAGGCCATGTCGAGGACGGCCGGGACGTTAAGTACAAAGACGGCGACGGCGAGGGGTTTTTGATCCCGGCGCAGACGACCGACAAGCTGCTTGCCTTCGCGACCAACGGGCGCTTTTACGCATTCGACGTCAAAGATCTGCCGGGCGGGCGGGGGCATGGCGAGCCGATCCGCTTGTCGATCGACCTCGGCAACGATTGCGACGTCCTCGCCTGCTTTTTGTACGACGGATCGCGGCGCTTCCTCGTGGCGTCCTCCTCCGGACACGGCTTTTTCGTCAAAGAGGAAGACTGTCTGGCGACGACGCGCAAAGGCAAACAGGTGCTCAACGTGTCGGCCGGCGGCGAAGCGGCCGTCTGCCGCGCGAGCGACGGCGACTACGTAGCGACCGTCGGCGACAATAAGAAACTCTTAATCTTCGCAGCCGACGAGTTGCCCGAGATGGCGCGCGGCAAAGGCGTCGTCCTGCAAAAGTTCGCCAAAGGCGGTTTGTCCGACGCTAAAGCGTTTTCCCGCAACGAGGGGCTCACCTGGATCGATCGATCAGGCCGGGTGCAGACGGTCGACGCATGGAAAGACTTCGTCGGCAAGCGGGCCCAGGCGGGCAAGATCGCGCCGAAGGGGTTCCCGACGTCGAAGAAATTCAGCGTTAAGTAATTTTTTCCGATTGATCTTCATGGTGAAGAGAGTGCGCGCGCGGGGGACGTACGCACGCGCGCCGTGGGAGCTCGGTACCGATGTTCGGTAAAAAGAAGGCCAATCCGTTATCGAAACGGCTGGACTCGATCAAAGCCGCGCCGCAGGTGCGGTTCGACAAGTCGTTGCCGAAGCGAAAAGGCCGTGAAGCGACCCGCCGCAGCGCGTATAAGATCGGCGTGATCCGTCTTTACAATAATGAAGTCCTACGGTGCGTCGTCAAAGACGTCTCGCAATCCGGCGCGCGCGTCGTGCTCGAGGGCTCGATTTCGCTGCCGAACGAGTTCCTCTTCACGATCGAGGGCTTTAAGGGCGAGGCGCGCGTCAAACGCGTGTGGCAACGCGAAAAGATCGTCGGCGTTCAATACGTCTAAGTCTGATCGCCGCCGCCGCCGCGGTCTTAGGCGCAGGCCAGCAACTTCTCTAGCGTAGCAAGGAATGCGCGCTTTTCGGCGCCGGAAAGCGATGCGCTCAACGCATCGTCGATTGCGCGGACCTCGGTCGCCATAGACGCATAAGCGCGCGCGCCGCGGGCGGTCAGGAACAAATGAGCGAGACGGCCGTCTTCGGTTGAGGCTTTGCGGGTCAACAAGCGCAGGTCGATCAGTGTTTTCACGGCGCGGCTGACGATCCCTTTATCCATCGGCGTCACAGCGACGACCGCGTTCGCCGTGCGGCCGGGCGCTTCGGCGACCGCGGCGAGGACGCGCCAGTGCGAAATGTTGAGCCCGTCATGGGCTTTGGCGACGGCCGCCGTGCGCCGCGCGATGCGGTCGGCGAGCCGGGTTACCTGATAGGGCAGAAAATCGCTCAGAACGATCGGGTCGGGGTCGGGAATCCGTTTGACTTCCATCGGGCCGGTCCATAAAGTTGCAAATGCAACTAGTCGCGATAATGACTTAATGGCGCGTCAACGCCGCCGACGCAAGCCCGCGGGCGAAAAGCCCTTAGGGCTGAAGTTTTGGCCCCGCGTTCGGGTTCAAGCTCAGGCAAAGGCGGCCGGGACGCGTCGGCGCGTTTGGGAGGCGCTGCGCATGGCCGATCTGTTCGACAACCCCGCCGGCCTCGACGGCTTTGAGTTCGTCGAGTTTTCCGCACCCGAAAAAGGCGTCTTAGAGCCCGCCTTCGAGGCGATGGGCTTTACAAAGGTGGCGCGCCATCGCTCCAAGGACGTCGAGCTCTGGCGGCAGGGCGACGTTAATTTAATTACGAACTATGAGCCGAAGTCGCCCGCGTGGTACTTCGCGCGCGAGCACGGGGCGAGCGCATGCGGCATGGGCTTTCGCGTGCGCGACGCCCGAAAAGCGTATGCGCATCTTCTTGCGCAGGGCGCCGAGCCGGTCCAGGTCGACACCGGGCCGATGGAGCTCTGCATTCCCGGCGTGCGCGGGATCGGCAATTCGATCATTTATCTCGTCGACCGATACGCGAACGGCGACGGGGCGTTATCGATTTACGACATCGACTTTGCGTATTTGCCCGGCGTCGATCCGCATCCGGAAGGGTGCGGCTTTAAATTGATCGACCACCTAACGCACAACGTTTACCAGGGCCGCATGGCCTATTGGGCCGACTTCTACGAGAAGCTCTTTAACTTCCGCGAGATCCGGTTTTTCGACATCAAGGGCGAGTATACCGGTCTCACCTCCAAAGCCCTGACGGCGCCGGACGGGAAGATCCGTATCCCGCTCAATGAGGAAGGCGAGAACGGCAAAGGTCAAATTCAGGAATTTTTGCGCGCCTATAATGGCGAGGGCATTCAACATATCGCGCTGATTTGCGATGATCTTTACGCGGCGTGGGACAAGTTGAAGGAGAAAGGCGTGCCCTTCATGACGGCGCCGCCGGCGGCCTATTACGACATGCTGGCCGAGCGGCTGCCGGGGCACGGCGAGGACGTCGACGGCCTGCAGACGCGCGGCATTTTGCTCGACGGGACGACCGACGGCGCGGCGCCGCGGCTCCTGCTGCAGATCTTCGCCGAGCCCCGTATCGGACCGGTCTTCTTTGAATTCATTCAGCGCAAAGGCGACGACGGGTTCGGCGAGGGCAACTTCAAGGCGCTGTTTGAGAGCATTGAACGCGACCAGATCGCGCGCGGCGTTCTCGACGTCGAGGAGCCCGCATAATGACCGCGCCCGCCCTCGGCGGCGTACACCACGTCGCGTATCGCTGCAAAGACGCCAAAGAGACGGTCGCGTTTTACGAGGCCGCGCTCGGCATGACGTACATGACGGCCTTCGCCGAGG
Organism: Pseudomonadota bacterium; assembly: GCA_039187035.1. GTDB lineage: Bacteria > Pseudomonadota > Alphaproteobacteria > Caulobacterales > Parvularculaceae > JAJFFW01. The sequence goes on from JBCCZS010000183.1 coordinate 4,494, forward strand.
ACCATGTGCCGTCGACCGGGGCGTACGATCCGTACATGCACGTTTTTCTGGATGCCGGAAACGATGCGGTGCTGGCTTTTTTCGAGTTGCCCGAACAGCCGGAAATGGACCGCGATCGCAATACGCCCGACTGGGTGCAGCACATCGCGTTCCGCGTAGAAAGCGTCGCCGCGCTGGAGGCGGCTAAGGCGCATCTTGAGGCGATGGGGCTCGACGTCGTCGGCCCGACGCACCACGGCGTTTTTAAATCGATTTACTTTTTCGACCCGAACGGCCACCGCCTCGAATTGGCGGCCGACATCGGCACGCCGGCCCAATATGACGAACTCGCCCGCGTTGCGCGGCCGATGCTCGACGAATGGAGCCGCACCAAGAAAGCCCCGCGCCATGCGGCGTGGCTGCACGACCTTACAAAAGAAGCGCCCTGAGCGGCGGCTAGAACGTCCGGATACGCTATGAAACTCGCCACCTTGAAAACCGGCGGACGCGACGGCCGTCTCGTCGTCGTCTCAAACGACCTGACGGTTTGCGCGGACGCGGCCCCCGTCGCCCCGACCCTGCAAGCCGCGCTTGACGATTGGGCGCGCTGCGCGCCGGCGCTCGAAGACCTCGCGGCGCGCCTTGAGGCCGGCGAGGGCGCGCGCGCCCCGTTCGACGAGACGGCGTGCGAGAGCCCGTTGCCGCGGGCTTATCAGTGGGCGGACGGCTCGGCGTATGTGAACCATGTCGAGCTTGTGCGCAAAGCGCGCGGCGCGGAAATGCCGGAGAGTTTTTGGACCGATCCGTTGATGTACCAGGGCGGATCGGACAGCTTTCTCGGGCCGCGCGATCCGATCGCGACGCCCCGCGAAGACGGGCTCGGCGTCGACATGGAAGCCGAAGTCGCCGTCATTGTGGACGACGTGGCGATGGGCGTCGCGCCGGAGGCCGCATTAGAGCGCGTGCGTCTCGTGATGCTCGTCAACGACGTCTCGTTGCGCGGGCTCATCCCGGGCGAACTCGCCAAAGGGTTCGGCTTTTTCCAGTCCAAACCGTCGAGCGCGTTTAGTCCGTGTGCGGTGACGCCGGATTCGCTGGGTGCGGCGTGGTCGGACGGCAAACTCCGCCTGCCGCTGCTCGTGCGCTACAACGGCGCGCCCTTTGGTCAAGCCGACGCGGGCGTCGACATGACGTTCGATTTCGGCCGGCTGATCGCCCACGCGGCGCGCACGCGCCCCTTGGCGGCCGGCACGATCATCGGCTCAGGGACGGTTTCGAACAAGCTCGACGGCGGTCCGGGCCGACCGATCGCCGAGGGCGGCGTCGGCTACTCGTGCATCGCCGAGATCCGCATGATCGAGACCATCGAACACGGCGCGCCGAAAACGCCGTTCATGCAAGCGGGCGACCGGGTGGAAATCGAGATGCATGACCCCGACGGCGCCTCATTATTTGGCCGCATCGACCAGACGCTCGCGCAGGACGGCTAGCGAGGGGCGCTTGCGGCGGTTTACAAGGCCCGGCTCGGTCGTCGACGGTGGCGGTGCGCGCGCGGGCCGGGCCGTCCCGGCGACGTCCGAGCGTCATCGGCCGATAAGGGAGCGCTACGTCATGAACAAACGGCATTTTTTCGGGGCGGTTATAGCGGCCATGGGCGCGCTCGGTTTGGCCGCGTGCGGAAGCGGCGGTGAGGGCGCGCCGGGCGGGGCGCCTGTGTTGGTTGATTTGGAAACGGAAGGCGGCGTCATCCGTCTGGAGATCGACGTCGAGGCGGCGCCCGTCTCAGCCGGCGATTTTCTGCGCTATGTGGATGACGGCCGCTATGCGAACGCCGGCTTTTATCGCGTCGTCCGGCCGGACAACGACAACGGCGACCCCATCATTTCGGTCGTTCAAGGCGGCGTTCTCG
>JBCCZS010000184.1:0-6359 GCA_039187035.1 Pseudomonadota bacterium
CGGCTCAGCGTCGATATCGACGTGGAAAACTGGCGTGATCGCAGCGCGTCCGCCAACAGCGCGCTGAGCGCTTGGCGAACACGGATTTGGTCGGGAGAAACCCCCGGCGTCGTCGCCGTCGAAATTCAGTCCCAGATCAACGCGACCGCAAGCGGCGTTGCGCTTGAACGGGTGCGGGTGTCCGTTGATCCGACGCCGGTCGACATCGGGGGCGGCCAGGCGTTGCGATTTCGGATCGAAGGGAGTTCGGTCGACGGCGCGGGATTTGCAAAGCTTGTCGGGGCGTTGTCGACGTTCGAGCGCGCCCTTATTCTGGACGAACTCACCATGAAGTATTCCAAAGTCGGACGCGCATTTTTCGACATGAGCGGTGTCGCGCCGATCGCATTGGCGGCGACCGGTGGCGATGATGACGTGGTTTTAGGGGGCGATCGGCGTGGTAACGATGGCGCGCGCGAGGCTGCCGCGCCCGCAATCGGCGGACGGCGGCGATGATCCGAAAACTTGCGCGCCTCGCCGGAGGAGCCTGCGCAATCGGTGCGACGGCGGGCGCGTTGACGCTCCTGACGACCACGGTCGGCGTGACGCGAAATGGAGCCTCCTGGACGGGCGCGACGTTGGAGGCCCCATCGGCGCGCGCGGGCGCAAATGCGGCGGCGCTTATGGATACGGGGCACTTTGGGATTAGTGACGAGGCCGCGGCGGCGGCTGAGGCGCTTGCAGCGGCGCAGGCCGCGAGCCCCGCTCCCGCCGTGCTATCGGTCGCGAAGATCGACGGGGATATTGTGGTCCTGTTGCGCGGAGACTCCGGTGAGGTGTCGGCCAGCAAGATCGGCGACACGGTCAGCGGGGATTGGCGTGTCGAGTCGGCCGATCTCGATCGCGTTACGCTGTCTCGGCCGGGATCGCGTATCGAAATCGCTCTCTTTGCTTACATGTAGTGTTTATGTTCCGTGTTAGTAAAATAAAACAAGGTTATGCCGGGATTTTGACGACTTGGTCCGTCAAGCGGGCGAAGTCTGCAACAGCGCTGTTCAGACGGCGCTTACGCCGCCGTTCGAAGCGGGGCTTCGGCCTCGCGTCGCCGGCGGCGCTTGCGGCTTGTTTGTTTATGGGCGCCGGCTGCGAAACCACGTCTCAGCCAATGCGAGGATACGCGGTCGGGGGAAATACGAGCCAAAAAGAACTGACGGCTCGACAAGTAATCGACAACAACCCGCTTTCGACGGGCGCTGTCGACGCCGCTCCGGAAACCAAGCTTCAACCGCCGTCAATCAATCGTAACGCCGTTCCGCGTATTGGCGGCGAGCGCACGCCGGATGCCGAATTAGCTGACGCCCCGCCGCCCGAGTTCGCCATCGCGCGCGTCGACGCCGTCGTACCGCCGTTGGCGCTCTCCGACTTTATCGATCTTGTTTTCGGCGAGATGCTCGGCGTTCCGTATACGACCGGACCGGAAATAGCGGCCCGAAAAGACGTCATCCAGCTGCGGTCTTCGGGCGAAATGGACGCCGAGGTATTCTATAACTTGGTGTCCAAAGCGCTCAAGGAATACGGCGTCCGCGTGTATCCGGAAGGCGGCGTATACAAAGTGCTTGAAGACAGCGCGCTCGCCGCACAGACGCCGCGATTTGTGCGTTCGCGCGCTCGGGCCAGCGCGCCGGCTGCGTTGCGGCCGGTCGTTCAGTTCGTGGAACTGAACGCCATCAGCGCCGAGGACATGGCGAAGATTTTGCGCCAGGCGTTTGACGCTCGAGATGAAACGCTTCGTATCGAGGTTGATCAAGCCGCCAACTACATCGTACTCAGCGGCCTGCCGGAGGACGTCAATGCGGCGCTCTCGATCGTCTATGAAATGGACGAGTTGCGTTACGCAGGCACGCAAGTTCAGCGCTACGCGCCGGTATTCTGGACCTCCGGCGCGCTCGTCCGCGAGCTGTCGACGATATTGCAGGCGGAAGGGTGGCAGACGAGCGAGTCGATTGGCGCGCCGCGAGCGATTTTGTTGGTGTCGGTAAACTATTCCAACGACGTACTTGTCTTTACGCGAACGGCGCAAGCGCGCGCGCGCGTGGCGTTTTGGATTAAAGAGCTTGATCGGCCGGCGACGCGCAGCGATCGCGGTGATTTGTTTGTGTACGATGTACGGCACATGAAGGCGGAAGATCTCGCGGGCACGGTTAATCGGGTTCTACTTGGAATTTTTGACGAAGAACCCGCGCCGCGCGGCGATGACGACCAACCGCGTCAGACCGGTCGCGGACGTAGAAACGGCGGGGGCGGCCAAAACCAGCTTGGCGCATTCGTGGTCGACCCCCTCGGCAATCGGCTGATCTATTCGGGGAGCGCGAGCGACTATGAGCGCGTCCTCGGTCTGTTGGAAAACCTCGACACGCCGACGCCGGAGGTCTTGATTGAAGTCACTGTTGCGCAAGTGACGCTTTCCGACACCATTCGTAGCGGCGTTGAATGGGTCGTACAGAATGTCGGCGGCGCCGACCTCGCCGGGGCGATCTCTTCATTTCCGGTCGGCGATTTTCCCGCCGGCGGACTGGATTTTTCAGTTTTTCCCGGGAACGCGGAACTTAACGTCAATGCGTTCGCCGAAAATACGCAGGTCAACGTTCTTGCAACGCCCCGGCTTGTAGCCCGGTCAGGCGCTGCCGCGCGCGCGCAAGTGGGCTCCGAAATACCGATCCTCAGCGCGCAGCGCACGCCGATCGGCCCGGGCGGCGGACAGACGAATCTCGACGTGATTTCCCAGGTCGAATATCGATCGACCGGCGTTATTCTAGAGATCGAGCCTATCGTGTTTAGCGACAACCGCATCGATCTAAATATTTCGCAGGAAGTGTCTTCGACGCTTGCCGACTCCGGGTCGGGCATCAACAGCCCGTCCTTTCAAAATACCAATATCGTCACCAACCTATCGCTCGAGGACGGCGCGACGGCGGTCATCGGGGGCCTCATCCAAGATACCGTGAACGAGAGTGAACGGGGCATCCCGTTCCTGAAAGACATACCGGTGCTCGGCAACGCCTTTTCCGTGCGCAGTACGGGCGTCGATCGGGTCGAACTTGTCGTCTTGATCACGGCTTTCGTTTTGCGGACGTCGGACGATAAGGCCTATTTCGCGAAGTCCTTCAGCAACGAGCTCGACGCGCGGTTGGGCGCCGACAACCTCGTGACGCTGCGCCCGCGCAAGTTTTGACATGGGCCGCCGCGACGATCGTCGGCGATTGATTGATGCGCGCGTCCAACCCGCAAGGAGCCCGCGCGCCCTATCGATCGAAGCCGGGTTTTCGCTGATCGAGGGACTTGTCGCCCTCGCTCTCGTGTCCGTCGCCTTTTTGCCGCTTCTCGCCCTCCAGTCTCGCCTCGCCGAAACCGCAGCGGCGGTGAAGCGTGCGGAGACGTTGGTGACCGTCTACGAAAACGCGATCGCTCGCCTTGAGCGCGTCAACCCTACGGTTTTTCCCGAAGGACGCGAAGAATTTGCCGACGCGGTGATGACGTGGACGGCGCGCCCGGCCTCAGTGGAGAAGCGTGTACGTGATCAAGCCGGCAATGAGGGGCGTTTTGAAGCGCAGCTTTTCGTTGTCGACGTGCAGATCATGTTCGACGACGGTCGCACGGCAAATTTCCAGATGAAAAAGATGGGGTGGCAAGCGGTCGAGCCCCTTCTTCAGTAGGGGCGGGAAACGCGAATGCGGAAGACTTGGCGCGTCGCTTCGTCTAGAAATGATGAATGCGAGGGGCCTTCGCCCGCGAAGCGCCGACGGCGTCGACCCCAGGGAACCTAAACGGAGTGCCGGCGATGACGAAAGACCATGCCTTGATTGTTCCCAGCGCCCGCGCCCGACGGTCGCGACAAGGGGGGTTCTCCCTGATCGAACTCCTCGTCGTGCTTGCAATCATGGCGGTGCTCGCCTCACTCGTCGGACCGCGGCTTTTCAGCCAGGTCGATCGTTCGAAGGTCAGTGCGGCGAAGACGCAAGCGCGCTCGCTGAAGACGTCGGTCGACGCGTTACGGTTGGACATCGGGCGTTATCCGACTGCGGACGAAGGATTGGCGGTACTCGTCAATCCGCCGGCCGATCCTGCTGCGGCGGCCGCCTGGTTCGGTCCTTACATCGATGGCGAACTCCCCTCCGATCCCTGGGGAAGGCCTTTTGTGTACACACCGCCGGCGACCGATGAGCGCGGCATCCGTCAGAGCCCGAGCATCAGATCGCTCGGCGCCGACGGGCGCCCCGGCGGCTCCGGCTTGGACGAGGACGTCGGCGTTTGAGCCGGCCGACGTTGCACGCGATGCGCGCGCGGCGCGACGCGGCCGGATTTAGCATTCTTGAGGTGCTCGCGGTCTTGGCGATCGTGGGCATGCTGGCGGCGATCGTTACGCCGAGCTTGGGCGTCGGCTTGGCGTCGATCACGTTCGAGCGGCAAACGGATGCGCTTCACCGCTCAGTCTCCTCGCTCCGGGTTTCGGCAACCCTGGAGCGCCGTTCTATCGAATTCGATCCCGGCGTTGCCGACGCCGAAAGCGGCGTGGCCGACGCCGGCTTGGAGCGCGTGCAGGATCTCCGCGCCAAAGGTTGGGAGATCTCCGGGGGGCCCGTTCTTTTTTTGCCGAGCGGCGTTTGTCTTGGCGGCGAGATCTTCGTGGTCGATCCGTCGGGGCGTTCGCGCACGATTGTCCTGGAGCCGCCGGACTGTCTTCCGCCCCGCTATGCGCGCGCCGATTAACGTCGCGCGAGGACGGGCCGCCGGTCGCTCTGCTCGGGCTGTTCGCCTACCGCTGCGGGCGGTCGTTAGGCGCATGCCGGCTTCGTATTTGGCGCAAGGCGGGTGCAACCAGGTCCAGGCGTCGTTCGGGCGGCCCGGCGCTCGTTAGCAAACGTCGTCGCCCCTTTCACATTCGCTCGACGCTTACTATCAAGAACCGTGATCGACCGAACGATAAGCCCGAAGTTTTGCGCCCCAACCCTACGGCGTTACTCGGCGCTTGAGCTGAAAAGGGCGCATTGCGGCGCACGCCTCATGTTGATCGTCGATCTCGTCTCCTCGGCGCGCGTCCTGCCCGGCATGCACCAGGACTATCCGCCCTTGCGGCCGTCGATCTGATGGGCGGGGCCGGAAACGAGGGACGCGGGTCCGCGGCGGCGCCGGGCGCGATGAACCGATCAGCTGAAGCAAATCGTGATCGAGGCGGTCTGCTCCATTCGCAACAACAGTCCGTCCGTAAACGCATCGTCGTCATCCTCGGCATGCACCGTTCGGGAACGAGCGCGTTGACGCGGGGGGTGCAGGTGTTGGGCGCCGCGCTCGGCGATCGTCTGATGGCCGGCCGGGCGGGCGACAACGACAAAGGGTTCTTCGAGGACCTCGACATTTACCGCCTCAATGAGACGCTGTTGCGGCGGTGCGGGACCAGCTGGCGCGGTCTTGAGCCGCTCGACGGCGCCGCGTTCGCCGGAGAAGCGTTCGCGGATCTGCGCGCCAAGGCGGCCGACCTCTTGGCGCGCAAGTTAGACGGTCTCGACGGCCCGTTCGCCGTGAAAGATCCGCGTCTGTGCTTGTTGATGCCGTTTTGGCGGGCCGTCTGCGGCGACCTCGGCGTTTCATGCGATTATGTCGTCGCGCTTCGTCACCCGGCGGACGTTGCGCGCTCGTTGGAAAAGCGCAACGGCGCGGCGATCCCTGTCGGGCTCGCCCTTTGGACGCGGTACACGCTCGGCGCGCTGGAGGCGAGCCGCTTCGGTCGGCGGACGTTCGTTCTCTATGACGCCTTGCTGGACGACCCGGGCGGGCAACTACGGCGGATCTCGGACGCACTGTCCTTGCCGCTCCCGGATGATTTCTCCGACGGGGCGAAATTATACCGTGAAGACTTTCTCGACCCCGGATTGCGGACCGCGCGTTCGGACGATAGGGAAAGTCTGTATGCATATTTTCCGCAAGGGTTCGACCTTTTTGAAGCGCTTTTGCCGTGCGCGCAGGGGGCGTCTAGCGACGCCCCAAAGGAGGCGCAACAGCGGGCCGAGGCGGCGCTGAACGCCGCGCTACCGCTCCTCGCCCGCCTCGACGACGTCCACACCGCGCTTGGCGAGACAACCGAGAAGTTGGCGAGCGCGGAACAGCAGAATGCAGCGCTCCAGGAAAAGAATGAGCGCCTGGAGGAGGCGCGCCAAGCGGCGGTCGACGGATTGCTCGCGCATGAAGAAAAGCACGTCAAAGAAGCCAAGATTGCGCGCGCCGTAACGCTGCGCGCCCAAAAGGCGCAGGCGCTGCACGCCGCCGCGCATGGGGGCGGGCAAACCGCGCGGCCGGAAGCGTCGTCCGCGCGCAAGGACGACGCC
>JBCCZS010000185.1:0-6341 GCA_039187035.1 Pseudomonadota bacterium
CCGGTCCGGGACGTGGGCGATCAACGGGTTGAATTGCGGTCGGCCTTTGGCGGCGAAAATTCGCGCGACAGCGTTATCGTCGGTTGCGTCCCCGGCGAGGCCGTAGACCGTTTCCGTCGGCATCCCGACAAGGCCGCCCGCCCGGATCGCGGCGGCGGCGGCGTCAATATCGACGGGCGGCACGGTCATCGCACGCCTCTTAGTCGGCCCCGTCGCCCCGCGCCAGCCGGCGGCCGGCTCGCCAACCCGGCGCCGCCGAGGGTAGGGTGGCCGCAAGGATTAGCCCGATTGGGGGGGACATTATGGAATTAATTAAAGCGGCCGGCGCGGCGGCGGCGCTCTTTGCCTTGCTTCTGGCGGCGGCCTGCCAATCGGCGCCGGTCGACGACGCCGCCGACCCGGTCGACACGGCCGAGGCCGCCCCGCCGGTCGAGCCGGACGGGCCGGTCGAAAACGCGCCCGACGAGACGGGCGAGGCGGCCCCGGTCGCGTGCGCGCCGGAAATCATCCGTACGGTAAGCGTAATCGATCGCGGCGACGTCCGGGTCTGGCGATCCGGGCCGGCCGTCGGCTTCACAAGCCACATGTTCGTCAACGCCGACGGCGCGCCGGACGCCTACAGGCCCGACGGGTCCGGCTTGTCGTTCACATGCGACGGTCTCGTCGCGTTCGAGAGCGGACGTTGCGTTTTCCCGAGCGGCAATCCCGATTGGCAGCCGCGCTGCAACGCCGCTTACGCGCGGGCGCTGGCGGCCGATTGGGACGGCGAGCATGTTTGCGTTTTCGGCTTTGAGATGGCGGGCGGGCGGCGCGTCGGGACTGCGACCGTGGGCGGCCGGCCGCTCATTCAGGGAGCGGATGATCCGCGCCCCGGAAACTATGTCTCGGCGACCGCCATGCGCGTCAAAGACGCGCCGCCGCAAACGCAGCGCCGGTATGTCGACAGCCGGCGGATCCCGTTCTTCGTGTTGCCGGGCGCGTTGCGGACGCAAATCGGCGCGTCCGTCGGCGCGCGCGGGTCCGTCGGGATCGTCGCCCGCGCGCAATCCGGGCGCACCGTTTCAGCGGTCGCGGCCGACCTCGGGCCGAGTTGGCAATTGGGCGAAGGGTCGATCGCGTTGCACCGCGCCGTCGGGTCCGACCCGATGATCGTGCGCGACGGCGTCGAGCGCGCCAAACGCAACATTCTTGACGACGTCACATATGTCGTCTTCCCCGACGTCACAGTCGAGGGCGTCGTCGACGCGGACGCGTTTGGGGGCGCGATCGACGCGGCCGCGCAGAACGCGTTCGCCGCTTGGGGCGGCGCGGAGAAACTCAACGCGTGCGTCGTCGCCGCGTCGCGTTGACGGCGCGCCGCCGGCGGCGTTTGAGCGATGGCGATGTTGCAGGGGCGCGGAAATCGTGACGTCGCTTGCGCGTCGGCGCCGCGCTCCCCATTTGCGGGTCTTGCGAGATCATACCGAGCGAGGGCCTCAATGTTCGACGTCGACAAAATTCTCACGGCGCTGCGCACCGATCCGGAAGCGCAGAAGACGGCGAAGACGGCCGGCGCCGGCGTCGCCGCCGGCCTCGCCGCGTCGATGCTGATGGGCAAAAAGGGCCGTAAGTTTATGGGCAACGCCGCCAAGCTCGGCGCGCTCGCCGCGGCCGGCGGGCTCGCCTACCAGGCGTGGCGGAATCGCGAGGCCGGGGACGGCGCGGCGCCGCAAACCGGCGGCGATTGGGCCCCGCCGCCGGCCGAGAGCGACTATTTGCCGAGCGGCGAGGGGGACCGCGACGATCTCGCCCGTGCGCTCGTCCGCGCCATGATCGCCGCTGCGAAAGCGGACGGCAAAATCGACCATGACGAGCGCGAGCGCATCTTCGCGCGGCTCAACGACATGGACCTGACGGCGGATGAAAAGGCGTTCGTTTTCGACGAACTCAACGCGCCGCTCGATCTCGACGCCGTCGCCGCCAGCGCCAAATCGCCCGCCCAAGCCGCCGAGATCTACGCGGCGAGCCTCGTTGCGATCGAGGCCGACACTGTTCAGGAGACGACATATTTAAACGCGCTTGCGGCGAAGCTGCGGCTCGACGAGGGCCTCGTCGCCGAAATCCACGCCGCGGCTTCCGCCGACGCCTGATCAACCGGCTCGTCAGGAGCCGTCTTTCTCGGCCGAGTAATCGCTTTCCAAGACGTTGAGCGACTTCAGCTTCTTTTCTAAGGCCTCGACCCGATAGTAGGCGCCGGCGCCGATCGCTAGGCCGATAAAGCCCAAAAAATCCCAAAATTCCACGGGGGCGTGCTCCCAAGATGCGCGCCGCGGACGCTCACATACGCGCGCCGGTCTTTCAACGGCCGGACGTGCGGGACGGCGGGCCGACGTTAAAACCGTCGGCGAATCTCGAAACGCCATATCCGCCCAAAAGGGTCCAGGACGTCCTCCTGGAACGACAGCGGCGTTTCGCCGGTCTCGTCGGTGACTTGCACTTTTTCGTCGAAGAGGTTTGCGACCTGAAACGTCAGGCGGGTTTCTTCCAGCCACGGCGCGACGCGCAGAACGCGGTCGGCGTAGTTGAATTCATACGTCACCTGAACGTTGGCGCGCAGAATATCGGAGAACCGCAACCGTCCGTCCGGCGTGTCGACCTCGGTCGCGGTGCGGTAAGAGCCGCCGGCAAAAACGCCGACGCCGTCGTTCCAGCGATACATCGACACGTCGACCGAATGGCGCGGGACGCCGCCGAGCCCGCCGGTCGCCGACCCGTCGAGAAAGTCGAACGGCGCGAGGCCCTCGGCGATCGTGACTTCGTCCTCCAGCGCCCAGCGGTGATAAACGCTCGCACGCAAGCGGCCGGGACGCCCGCTGCGCCGGCGTTTGCCTTGCGGCGGCGGCGCGCCTGCCCGCGCCGCGCGGCGTTTCAGGCGGCGGGTCCAATTGACGCCCGTGCGCAGCTCCTGTCGGCGCGTTTCGTCCGCGATCACCGGACGGCGATCGAACGCGAGGAGCGCGCCCGAGGCGTCGCGCGTCACCCGGTCTGGGAAGGCCGTCTCGAATTCCTCCGTTAAGAGAGGAAAGATCCGCGCCTCGTCGTCGATGCGCGAGCGGGTATAGTCGATATTGAACTGCAGGGTGTTTTGCGCCTGCGGATCGGTCGGATCGATCTGTACGCCGACTTTCCAGACGCGCCGCCGGTCCGCAATAAGATCCGGATTGCCCCCGTCGACGACGGCGACGAACGCGTCGGCGCCGGTCGCAAAATCAAAGACGCGCGCGGCGGGCGTGACGACCGTCGGCTCGCCGACGGCCCCGAGGCTCGGCGCGCCTTCCTCGCGCGTCGTCGACGCGATGATCCGGAACGTGTCGTTCGCGCGCCAGGTGACGCCGTAGCCGTAGGTGATGAGCGTGCCGAAATCCGTCAGATCGCGCACCTCGATATTGCCGTTCAACGAAATCTCGCCCGGTAGGGGCCCGGGCGCCATGAGCGGCAGATCGGCGCTGAGCCGCGCCTCCAAGGTTTCGCGGGTCGCGTCGCCGTCGACCGTCTCGGCCGCATCGACGATCAACGCTTGTTGGCGCTCGGCGACGACGCCCGCTTGGGCGGTGACGGCGAACGCGCCGGCCTCCAACTGGGCGAGTTTCGACGTGACGAGCGCGCTGAGTTCCGCCGTGCGCCGCCGCGAGTCCGTAACGCGCAGGTCGGGCGCGCTCGCCGCGCCGTCGATTTCGGTTTCCGTCTCGACGTCGACGATGTTGAAATTGCCGGTCAGGGTCCAGGTCGTCGGCGCGAGTTTCGACGTCACCGAAAGGCCGAGATTGAAGTCGTCCGTACGCCGCACTTGGTCGAGCGGTTCGTCGGCGCGCGCGGCCTCGGGCCCCAGAAAATCATCTTCATTGGTTCGGCGGAATGAGCCCGACAGCGTCGCCGTCGCGCCCCAGGCGATCCCGCGGCCGGCGGAAAATCCGGCGCTCCAGTCGTCTTGTTCGGCGACGAGCGAGCGGAGCGCCGCGTCGCCGGCGTCGCCGTCGAACGCGACGTCGCGCTCGGATTCGAGGATCGGCGGGCGGAAGCCGCCGTCCGCATCGAGACTGAAGCGCGTATCGCCGTCGACGAAGAGGCGTTGGGCGAGGCCGTCGACGGACGTCGAGCCGCCTTCCTCCGGCGCCTCGACGCCGGCTTCGAGCGCTCTGATCGTGACCTTCGGTTTGAGAATGAAATTGATGACGCGTTGGTTCGCGGCGAACCCGTAGGAAAGCGAGGCTTCTTCCGGATAGACCTCGACGCGGGCGAGCGCCTCGACCGGGTAGCGGCCGATTTCGCGAAAGCCGGAAATGCGCCGGCCGTTGAGGAGGACGACGGGCGGGCCCGCGCGGCGCCCGCGGCTCGACGACAATTCGGTCAGGAGTTCGTCAAGAAGCTCGCCGATCGTGCTGACGCCGTACCCGGCGATGTCGTCTTCGCCGAGGACGAGTTCCGGCTCATAGGGGCCGGACAACGAGCCGCGAATGCGTTGACCTTCAACGACGACGACGTCTCCGGTCTCCGCGGCCGCCATATCCTCGACCGGAACAAGATCCGCGACGGCGTCGGCCGGCGCCGGATCGATCGGCTCGTCCTGGGCGAGCGCGCGCGTCGGCGTGAGGCCGGGCGGCAACAGGGCGACGCCGACGAGCGCAAGCGCGCGCGCCGACGCCGCGTGATCGGCGCGGCGAGACATGGACGGCGAGTGTCCTTTTGAACGAAAAAAGCCGGCGGGTTTCAGCGGCCCGCCGACAGAGGGGCGTTTCAGAAGTCGATGACGACTTTGTAGAGCTCGATCGTGAAGGTCATCGGCGTTGCGTCGGCGCTCATGGGGCCGAGCTCGAAACTCATCTGCGCGAAGGTCGGCGGGCCGAATGAGCCGCGGGCGTTGTTGCTGCTCCCGGTCGCTTCGATCGGGATGCCGCGATTGTCGAAGTCCAAGCGGCCGTTGCCGTTTTCGTCGTGGAACACGCTTGCCGCGTAGACGCCGGGGGCGAGCCCCTCGAACGTCGCTTCAGCGCCCTCGGCGGCGTCGACGATCGCGTTCGCGGCGCACTCGCCGCCCGCGCCGGACATCTGCGCCGTCAGTTGCGCTTCGGTGCACACGCTGACCCAGATCGCGCCCGTCTCCGGCACGACGTTCGCAAAGGTGATCGTCACCGGCCGGGCGACCGCCTCCTCGGTTTTCGTCTGTTCCTCCGCGGCGGCGCCCGCCGGCACGCTGCACAAGCCGGCGAAAAATAGGGTTGCAATCCCAATCGGTCTCATCAAAGACCCCCTCCCGTCGAACCGCCGGGGACCCTCCCGGCTCCCGAGAAATCAGCGGTAGGTAGCGAAGCGGACAAGCGCGAATGCAGAAACGGTCGGCGGAAATGAGCGAACGGCGCCCGGAAACCGTTCATTGGGCGCGAACGGTCGTTGAACGAACGGTCGAACGCGTAAGGCGCGTGCCGAGCTACTGGCTTTTGGCCGTTATTCTGGGCCTTGGGGCCGGGGTCGTGGGGCCGTTCGGGACCTATCTGTCGTTTCCGATCGGGTTCCGGCTTCTTTATTGGCAAACGATCTTCATCGTCTCCTTCGGCCTATGGCGGCTCCTGGAACTGGCGCAGGAACGTTTTTTCGGGCCGATGACGTTTCCGCGCCGCGAACTTGTGGTCGGGCCGGCCTATGCGGTGGTCAACTCGACGCATATTTACGGCGTGCACGCGGCGATTGCGGCGGCCACGGGCGGGCCGATGTACGTTTCATGGCCGATGCTCGTCCTGAGCCATCTCGGCATCACGTTCGGCGTCGTGACGCCGGCGATTTGGATCGTGTTGCGCATGCGGGCCGGCGCGTCGGCGCCCGTCGAACCGGTCGATGCGGAGCCCGCACCCGGCCCGGCGGGCGGCGCGCTGACGTTCTTGACCGACAAATTGTCGCCGTCGCTGCGCGGAGCGCGCCCGTTCGCCTTGGCGGCGGAGGGCCATTACGTCCGCGTCTACACGGGCGCGTGCGACGAGTTGGTCACGATGCGGTTTGAAGACGCGCTCGCCGCGGTCGACGGGATCGCCGGGGTGCGCACGCATCGCTCCTGGTGGGTCGCGATCGAGGCCGTCGACGCCATGCGCAAAGCGGGCTCGGCCTATGAGGTCGTTTTGGCGTCCGGGTTGACGGCCCCGGTCGGTCGGCGTCGGCGCGCGGCCGTCGCCGAGGCCCTGGGCCGCCCATCGTGACGGACCCGGCGGCCGACCGCGCGCGCGTCGCGATGGCGATCCTCCTCGGCGCGACGGGCGTTGCGCACATCGCGCTGGCGACCGCGTCGACGACGTGGACCGCGCCGATCGTCGGCG
>JBCCZS010000186.1:0-6263 GCA_039187035.1 Pseudomonadota bacterium
CCGCGGCGGTCGGGGCGGCCGCGGCGGCCCGTCCTTCACGACCGGCGCCGGGCCTGACAGTCAATACTACCGCAATAGTCCGGCGGCCGGCGCTGACGACAACGTTGCGACCAAGTCGACCGAGCCCGGCGGCCCCTGTGAGCCGGGCGACGACAAGTGCCGCGAGGATCGCGAAGCCGAACGCCTCGCCGCGCTGAAGTGCAATGACGACGCGGGCTATTGGTTCAACCAAGGTGAAGCGGAGATGTCGATCGGGCAGACCTACAAGGCCCGGACGCGTTTCCGCCGCGCAATGTCGATCGGCCGGGTTTGCGGCTCGCAGTTCGCCGTCTTGGCGTCCAAGCGATTGGCCGCGCTCAACTTGTCTTGCGAATATTCGCGCGAAAGCCTGGCGCGGATCGAGCGGGACTATGCGTTGCGCCAGAGCCGGCGCGGCGAGACGCGCGACAACGGCGAGCCCGAAGGCGAGGGCGGCGCGATCATCGATCTGCCGTCGCGTCAACGCGCATTGCGGGCGCTCGGCCACTATGACGGCAATATCGACGGCAAGTACGGCCCGATGTCGCGCGACGCGGTGAGACGGTTCCAGCGCGAATACGGCTTCACCGAGACCGGCGACCTCACCGGCGTCGAGACGGTTTATCTGATCTGCGGCGCGGCGCAGAACGCCAACGACCTGAAGTCGATCAACACGCTCGGAATTATGTATATGGCCGGTCTCGGCGTGAACCAGAACATCGACACCGGGCTCTTCTGGTTGAAGCGTGCGGCCGACCGCGGCTCGTCCGATGCGATGTTCAACCTGTCCTTGATTTACGGGTCGGGCACGGTCGCCTCGAGCTACTATCTGTGCGGGCTTGTTCAGGACGTTCGGATCGCCGACTCCTACTTGCAGCAGGCCTCCGACGCCGGCCATCCGGCCGCGCGTAAACTGTTGGAAATGTTCCGCACCGACGCGCCGTCCGTGCGCTGGCGGAAAATCCGTGACGAGATGAAAGTCAACGACTTCTATCGACAGCGCATGCTTCCCGTCGGGGAAGGGTGCACGCCCAATCCCGCGCCGGCCGGCGCGGGAAACTAAAGTCGGGTACCGACGATAACGTTCGACGCGCCGGTCCCGGCGCCGCGTAGAAGCGCGAAAGGTGAAAGCCCATGGGTAAGTTCATTCTGGCCGTCCTCGCTTTGGGGCTCGTCGGCTGCGTGTCGGTGAAGTCCGGCTCGCCCTATACCGAGACCGGCGCCATTTGCGACAATTCCGGTCTTGATTCGCGGCTGGTCGAATTCCGCGACGAGTCGCGCAACATCAAAGGCGCGATCGCGGTGGGCACGCCGAGCGGCGGCGGCGCGTTCGGCATGGGCCGCCGGCGCACCGACGTCGGGCGCGTTTACGATCTCACCGACAAGCTCAATCGCTTCGAAGCGGAGATCGAATCCAAACACCAGGCCGCCAAAGCGAGCTGCAAAATCTTCGCGCGCTGCATGGAGAAGAACGGCTACCGTGAAGAGCGATGCGAGCGCACGCTCGCCAAGTGGACCTCCGCGGACCAGGAGTTTTCAAAGCTCGCCGTGGAACTGCGCGACATCCAGGCTTACGTCGAAACGACGCGTCTGGAACTCCAGGGCGATCCTTGGGGCCCGTTAGAACCGATCGGCAACGGGCAGGCCGGCCCGCCGCCGCCTCAGCTGAACCCCAACGAATGCACATGCGACCAAGCGGTCGGCGGCCTATTCGCGAATTGTTGCAGCAATAACCAGTGACCTTTTAAAGCGGCCGCGGCGCACCGAGTTTTAGCCCCCCGCGCCGCCGTCGCAAGGCGCCCGCCCGCGCGATTGCGCGGCGCGTTGAATTGGCGGCGATCCGTGCTAGAAGCCGCGCCGCGAACGGGTCCGCCGCAGTAGCTCAGTGGTAGAGCGCACCCTTGGTAAGGGTGAGGCCGAGAGTTCAATTCTCTCCTGCGGCACCATGGATCTGCGTTTTCGACGGAGCAGCGCCTGCCGGATTGACGACGCGCCGGCCGACGTAGCCGACAATGAGCGCCGGGCCATGCGGCGTGACTTGCGTTCGTCGCCGTGACGGGCGGCGCCTGGACGCGCGGGAAGGCGGACGCGTGCGTGCGAGGCGCTGGAGGGGACGCGATGGTTCGGACGCTAGCCATTCAACACATTGATCAGGATTCGCACTTTCGATGGCGCGGCGAGCACGTCACGCGGATAGAAAACCTGTCCGACATCGTCTTCGCGCTGGCGCTCGGCATGATCGCGTCCGCGTCGAGCCCGCCGACCACCTTCGCCGGGCTGAACGCGCACCTCATCAGCATCGTCCCCGTCGCGGCGAGCTTCGTCGTGCTTTTGCAGATCTGGAACGCGCATTTCGTTTTCTTCCGCCGCTACAATCTCGCCGACGGGCGCATCGTTTTCTTGAACGCGTGCCTTCTTTTGCTGGTGTTGTTCATCGCCTATCCCGTGCGGTTCATTTTCGACAGTTTGTTCGGGTACCTGCTCGGCGTATCGGGCGATTGGACGCGTATGCGGTCGATGGAGATCACGGGGTTCGCAGACGCCGCGCGGATCACCGCGTATTTCGCCGCGGGCCTCGCCGTTCTGCAGGCGTTGATCTCGATGATGTACGCGCACGCTTATGCGCGCCGAGAGACGCTGGATCTTGACGACAAAGAACGCGTGATCACCAAGCGAGAAATCTGGCAGGCCCGTACTGAAGTCGTGATCGCGCTCGGTGCGGCGGCGGCGGCGCTATTCACGCGTCTCGGCCCGTTCGCGGGGTTTATTCTCTTTGCGAATTATCTGTTCGAAGGACTTTTCCGGTTCGTCTTTCCGCTTGAGCCGCGGCGACCGAAAACCCGGTAGCGGAGCCAGCGGACGCTCGGACCGACGTTTCGCGGAGAAGTGCTGGCGCCGTATTTGTCGGCGCGCCACCCGTTCGAGGCATGCCGCGGACGCTCTCGAGACCTTCACATTCTCAACTTTGCCATCGGCGCAAGTGTCGAAGACGAGAGTCACAGTTTCGGTGTCCGCAATCTCGTATCGGCAATGCTCGGGAACCCGCGTTCTCACCGGCCTTTCGATCGCCGGGCGTAAGCCGCCATCGACGCCGGCGTTATGAGACCGGATCAAATCCGAGACGTCTTCAACGCACGGCTCTATTGGCGTCACAAGCACTTTCCAGAAAATCCGCCGCGCAAAAATCGATCGACGCCGGGTCGACGTCGCGCCCCGCGCTTAGCGCCGCGGCGCCCGACAATTCAGAACACGCCCCACAGACGAAAACCGTCTGAAAAACCATCTTCATACGGTTGGTCCGTACCGGCTCAAATTCATAGAGACGAAGAAATTTGCGTCCTAGCGGCGCTTGCGCCCGCGTGCGCCTTTGGGCTTCGACAACACTCGGTTCGCCGTGCCCTCGCTCTTTTTGATGCGCCCGCCTGAGGCGTCCTCGACCCGCGCCTCGACCGCGGATTGGCGGGCGAGCGGGTCGTCGGCGACGGCGAGTTCGGTTTCTTGCAGGCGTTTGATTTCGTCGCGCAGCCGGGCGGCGTCTTCGAATTCAAGGTTTGCGGCGGCCTCGCGCATGTCTTTCTCGAGCGCGTCGATATGGGCGCGCAGGTTCCCGCCCATGGGCGCGCCGTCGTCGTAAACGGCCGCGTCTTCGCCGAAGCCTTTTTTGCCGCGGGCGCCGGGGCGGGCGGCCGCGGCGCCGCGATGGCCGACGAAGGTTTGGCCGGCGGCGGCCTTGGCGCCTTCGTCGTCGCTATTGGCGATGTCGGCGATGGCGGCGACGACGGTTTGCGGCGTGATGCCGTTCGCGTCGTTGTGGGCGATTTGGCGCTCGCGCCGGCGGTTCGTCTCGGCGATCGCGCGCTCCATGGAGCCGGTCATGCCGTCCGCATAGAGAATGACGCGCCCGTCGACATTGCGCGCCGCCCGGCCGATCGTCTGGACAAGCGAGGTTTCGGAGCGCAAAAAGCCTTCTTTGTCCGCGTCCAAAATAGCGACGAGCCGGCACTCCGGAATATCCAGCCCCTCGCGCAAGAGGTTGATCCCAACGAGGACGTCGAACGCGCCGAGCCGCAAATCGCGAATGATCTCGATCCGCTCCAACGTATCGATGTCGGAGTGCATATACCGCACGCGCACGCCTTGCTCGTGCATATACTCGGTCAGGTCCTCGGCCATGCGTTTCGTCAGTGTGGTGACGAGGACGCGGCCGCCGACCTTGGCGACCTCTTTGCACTCGGCGATGACGTCGTCGACCTGGTTGGCTTTGTCGCCCGTGACGGGCCGGATCTCGACGACGGGGTCGACGAGGCCGGTGGGGCGGATGATCTGTTCGACGAAGACGCCGCCGGTGCGCTCCAACTCCCACGGGCCGGGCGTTGCGGAAACATGCACCGTTTGCGGGCGCATTTTCTCCCACTCTTCGAATTTGAGCGGCCGGTTGTCCATGCAGGACGGCAGGCGAAAGCCGTACTCCGCCAACGTCCGCTTACGGTTGAAGTCGCCGCGGAACATCGCGCCGATCTGCGGCACGGTCACGTGGCTTTCGTCGGTGAAAACGAGCGCGTTTTCGGGAAGGTACTCAAACAGCGTCGGCGGCGGCTCGCCCGGCTGGCGGCCCGTCAGATAGCGCGAATAGTTTTCGATGCCGTTGCACGAGCCCGTCGCCTGCATCATCTCGATGTCGAAGTTGACGCGCTGTTCGAGCCGCTGGGCTTCGAGCAGCTTGCCCTCCGCCTTCATGACGGGGAGGACCTCTTCAAGCTCGCGGTGAATTTGCTCGATCGCCTGGTTCAAGGTCGGCCGCGGCGTGACGTAGTGCGAATTCGCGTAGATCGTCACTTGTTCGAGATCGGAGGTTTTTTGCCCCGTCAGCGGATCAAACTCGGTGATCGCTTCGATCTCGTCGCCAAACATGGAAACGCGCCAGGCGCGGTCTTCATAGTGCGCCGGGAAAATCTCGATAACGTCGCCGCGCGCCCGGAAGGAGCCGCGGGCGAACGCCGCGTCGTTGCGTTTATACTGCAGCGCCACCAGGTCGCCGAGGAGCGCCTTGCGGGTGAGCTCCTCGCCCGTCCGTAGCGTGAACGTCATCGCCGTATAGGTCTCGACTGAGCCGATGCCGTAAATGCAGGAGACCGAGGCGACGATGACGACGTCGTCCCGCTCCAATAGTGCGCGCGTCGCGGCGTGGCGCATACGGTCGATCTGTTCGTTGATCGACGACTCTTTCTCGATATAAGTGTCCGTACGCGGAACGTAGGCTTCCGGCTGGTAATAGTCGTAGTAGGACACGAAATACTCGACCGCATTGTCGGGGAAGAACGCCTTGAACTCCCCGTAGAGCTGCGCGGCGAGGGTTTTGTTCGGCGCCAGGATCAAGGCCGGGCGCTGCGCGGCTTCGATGACTTTCGCCATGGTGAAGGTTTTGCCCGTGCCGGTCGCGCCGAGGAGCACCTGGTCCCACTCGCGGTCGCCGACGCCGGCCGTCAGCTCGGTGATCGCGCCCGGCTGGTCGCCGGCGGGTTCGTATTTGGAGACGACGCGCAACGGCCGCGTCAGCGCGGCGGCGGTTTGCGGGCGCTCGGGCCGATGCGGCGCCCACGCCGCCGGCGCATGCCGATCGTGATAGGTCGCGACCGCTTCGGAAAACCCGCCCGGCGCGGTCTCGGCCGCGGGCGTCACGGGATGCGAAGCGGGCTTCTTCTTGGCGGCGCGTTTAGCAGGCATGGCGCGAAGATAGGCGCATCGGCCGGGAAGGGAAGGGGGGCGCGCGCGAAGCGCCTAAAAACGCCTCATCGCGCGACGAGCCGTTCGCCGCGGGCGTGCGTCAGCCCGTCGCAAGCGGGCTTGTTACAGACGTCGCACGGCTCCATCTTCCAAGTGTCGACGGCGCGCGCCGAAGGGGTTCTCTTCCGTAAGGGGAGGATCAGCGCGCGGCGGATCGACGCCTGGTCTTGGCGGACGGGAGCCGGCGACGCGCCGGCGCAGCGCAACGGGAACGGGCTCTTATCGCTGATCGAGCGGCGACGCATGGTCTATGCGCCGCCGCCGCCCTGAGGGAGATGAGACCCATGGCGCCGCCTACGCACCGCCGACTTGTTCGCATACCCCCTAACGGCCGCGGGGCGCCGCGGGGGGCGCCCTCGCCGCCTCCCACCCCCCGCTCGCGCGCCGGCCCGCGCGCGCTCGACCCGTCGGCCCCCGCCGCACCGCGAGGGCCGAACGAGACCGCTCGGTCTCAACCCAAC
>JBCCZS010000187.1:0-6242 GCA_039187035.1 Pseudomonadota bacterium
ACCGGCCGGGCCGGGGGGGGGGGACCCCCGGGTGGCGGGGTCGCGCGCCCCCCGCCCGACAGTAACGTTGGAGAATTTTGCATGACCGACCGCAACCGCTTATTCGGCGACGCCGCCGCGCTCGCCCTCGTCGCGTCTTTAACCGCCGCCGGCGCGGCGAACGCCGCGGCGATCGACGACATCAACGTCGATGAAATCATCATCACGTCCTCGCCGCTCGAGCAGCCGCTCGTTGAGACCATCGGCGGCTTGTCCGTTTTATCCGGGGAGGAACTCGCCCGGCGCATTGAAAACACGATCGGCGAGACCTTGCGCCGCGAACCCGGCATCTCGTCGACCTTCTTCGGTCCCGGCGCCAGCCGGCCGATTATCCGGGGCCTCGGCGGGGACCGGATCCGCGTCCTCGACAACGGCATTGGATCCATCGACGCCTCGCCGACAAGCCCCGACCACGCGGTCGCCATCGACCCGATCACGGCCGAAAAGGTCGAAGTCGTGCGCGGCACGGCGATGTTGCTTTACGGCTCGTCGGCCGCCGGCGGCATCGTGAACATCGTCAACGACAAGATCGCGCGCGAACGGCCTGAAGACGGTCTTGACGGCGCGTTGCGCATCGGCGGGTCGACCGTCGACAACGGCGTCGACGCGGCCGGCGCGTTCAATGTCGAGCTTTTCGGCAATGACAACGGCGCGCTCGTCTTCCACGGCGACGGCTATTTCCGGGAAGCTGACGATTACGACATCCCCGGCTTTGCGGAATCAGAGCGTTTCCGCGCGGCCGAAGAAGCAGAAGAGGCCGCCGCGGGCCCGGGCGCGGAGGAAGACGAGGAAGAAGAAGCGTTCGGCACGCTGCCGAATTCGGCGTTTGAGACCAAAGGCGGCTCGGCCGGTCTGTCCTGGGTGTTCGGCAACGGCTTCATCGGCATTTCCGGCACCGCGCTCGACACGGTCTACGGCGTGCCCGGCGGCAAAAAAGAAGAGGAAGAAGGCGAAGAGGGAGAAGAAGGCGAGGAAGAGGGCGAAGAGGAAGGCGGCGTCACGATCGATCTGCGCCAACGCCGGCTCGACCTCGACAGCGAGCTGGAAGGCGACCTCGGCTTGTTCTCGAAAATCAAATTCCGCCTCGGCTACGCCGATTACGAACACACCGAGTTTGAAGGAAACGGCGAAGCCGGCACCGTCTTCAGCAATGAGGGGTGGGAAGGCCGCCTCGAACTCGTCGGAAAAACCAAGCAGATGCTCGGCGGCGAGGTCACCGGCGCGGCGGGCCTTCAGTTCCGTTTGAGCGACTTTGCGGCGATCGGCGAGGAAGCGTTCGTGCCGCCGACCGACACGACGCAACTCGGCGTTTTCGGCATCAAAGAATACACCAACGGCCCCTGGCGGATCGAAGTCGGCGGCCGGTATGAAAACACCGAACACGAGGTCGTCGAGACCGGCTTGACGCGGGACTTTGACGCGTTCTCGTTTTCCGGCGGCGTCGGGTTGAAACCGGCTGAGGGTTGGTTCGTCGGCGTCACCGGTTTCCGGACCGAACGCGCGCCGTCGCCCACCGAATTGTTCTCCAACGGTCCGCACCTTGCGACCCGCGCGTTCGAGATCGGCGATCCGGAACTCGACGAGGAAGTCGCGCTCGGCGCGGAAGCCACAATCCGCTATGCGAGCGATCGTATCTATGTGGCGGTCAACGGCTTCTACACGAGCTATGACGGCTTCATCTTCGAGGCGGCCACGGGCGAAATCGAAGACGGCTTGGACGTCTTTGAGTTTCGGGCCGAAGACGCCGACTTCCGCGGTTTCGAAGCGGAAGCGGAGGCCGAGCTCTTCAGCTTCGGCGCGATCGACATCCACGCCGACACGCAGATCGATTACGTTCGCGCGACGACCGACGTCGCCGGCAACGACAACTTGCCGCGCATTCCGCCCTTATCGGGTCTCGTCGGGCTGGAAGCGCGGTTTGAGAACGCCGAGCTGCGCGGCGAATTCGAGTACGCGACGCGCCAGGACGAGGTCGCCGATTTCGAACTCGTCACGGACGGTTACCAGGTTGCGAACGTCTACTTCACGGTTCGCCCGTTCTCGAACGCCCAAGGCCTGGCGATCCGCATCGCCGGTACCAACCTCACGAACGAAGAAGTGCGCCTGCACCCCTCGTTCTTGAAAGACTTTGCGCCGCTCCCCGGCCGTAACGTGCGGTTCTCGATCCGCGGCGACTTCTAGCGCCGGGTTCGCCTGGAGGAGGATCGTTTCGTACGTGTTCCCGCCGTTCCTCCGGGGGAGCGCGACGAAACGCGGCACGCGCGCCCGCGGGCTCTACCCCGAGCCTGCGGGCGTTGCTATATGGCCGAAATGACGACGTTAATCGACGCCGAGCGTAAAGCCCGCCGCACGCGCCATCCGGAGAAAGCCGGACGGCCGGATACGCCCGTTTTGCGTAAGCCGGACTGGATCCGCGTGCGCGCGCCGTCGTCCGCCGGCTTCGCCGCGACTAAACAGATCGTCCGCGAAAAGCGGCTCCACACGGTCTGCGAGGAAGCGGCGTGCCCGAACATCGGCGAGTGCTGGTCGAAAAAGCACGCGACGATGATGATCATGGGCGACACGTGCACGCGGGCTTGCGCGTTCTGCAACGTGAAAACCGGTTTGCCCGCCGCGCTCGACGCGGACGAGCCCGCCAACGTCGCCGAGGCGGTCGCGGAAATGGGCTTGGCCCACGTCGTCATCACCTCGGTCGACCGCGACGATCTGCGCGACGGCGGGGCGGCTCACTTTGCCGCCGTCGTTCACGCGATCCGCGCCCGCGCGCCGCAAACCACAATTGAAATTCTGACGCCGGATTTTCTGCGTAAAGACGGGGCGGCGCAGGTCGTGATCGATTCACGGCCGGACGTCTTCAACCATAATCTCGAAACGGTCCCGCGGCTCTATCTCTCGATCCGTCCGGGCGCGCGCTATTACCATTCGCTGCGACTGCTGGAGCGCGTAAAAGAACGCGATCCGACGATGTTCACCAAGTCGGGCCTCATGGTCGGGCTCGGCGAGAGCCGTGAAGAGATCATGCAGGTCATGGACGACATGCGCTCGGCCGGCGTCGATTTCATCACCATCGGCCAATATTTGCAGCCGACCCGTAAACACGCCGCCGTCGACCGCTTCGTGACGCCGGAAGAGTTTAAAACGCTGGAGACCATCGCCTTCGCCAAGGGCTTTTTGATGGTCTCGGCGAGCCCGTTGACGCGTTCCTCCCACCATGCGGGCGAAGACTTTGCGCGGTTGAAAGCCGCGCGCGAAACCAAAGCCGTCTCGCCGCCCGCGGGGTAGGCGCGAGAGGCGCGAAAAGGCGGGCGCAAACCGCCGGAAGGAAACGCCATGGCGACGATCCTTTATGATCTGTGCGGGGAGGACCCCGCCGTTCGTTTCAGCCCGCCTTGCTGGATCGTCAAGCTCGCGCTCCTCCATAAGGGTCTCGACTTTGAAACCGCGCCCCTCGGTTTCACCGAAAAAGAGAATTATCCCGATGCGGACTATGGTCGCCTGCCGATCTTGCGAGACGGCGACGCGCTCGTCACCGACAGCGCCGACATTGTCGCGTATCTGGACAACACCTATGCCGAGCGCCCGCTCGTTGCGACCGACGCCGAGCGGGCCGCGGTCGATTTCATCGGCGGATTTTTGGGCGCCTACGTCTTTCCGCCGGTCGCCAAACGCATGTTCGTCCACGTTCATGCCGCCATCCGCCCGCAAGATCGCGACTATTTTCGCGAAAGCCGCGAGGAACGCCTCGGGATGACGCTGGAAGCCGCGGCCGACGGCGTGCCGGACGACGCGGTGGCGGGCCCCATGGCCGTCTTGGCCGCGCCGCTCGCAACCCGGCCCTTCTTCGGCGGCGCGCAACCGAACTTGGCGGACTATCAAGTCGCGGGGCTCTTTTTGTGGATGCGCATCGCCGCGCCGGCCCCGTTGTTTGAGACGCCGACGGCGCTCAGCGCCTGGTTCGACCGCATGCTCGATCTATACGACGGGTATGCGCGCGGCGCCCCAAAGGCGGCCGCGTAAAATGACGCGGCGTCGCACGCGCACGCATGTTCCGTATTCGGCCGAGGCGATGTTCGATCTCGTCGCCGACGTCGCGCGGTATCCGGAGTTTATCCCGCACTGTTTGGCGCTGCGGGTCATTGCAGACGAAAGCCGTGACGGGCAGGGCGTCATCACCGCCGACATGCTCGTCGCCTACAAAGTGTTCCGTGAGAAATTCCGCAGCCGCGCGCGCCTCGACAGGGCGGGCGGCCTCATCGACGTCGACTACGTCAACGGCCCGTTCCGGCGCCTTGAAACGATTTGGCGTTTTGAAAATGACGCAGACGGATCGATCATCGATTTCGAAATCGATTTCGAGTTCAGCAATTTCGTGATGCAAGCGACCGCCGCCGGCGTATTTGAACGCGCGTTCGAAAAGATGGCCGACGCCTTCGTCGCCCGGGCGCACGATGTCTACGGCGAGCGCGCGGTCGTCTGAGGCGCGCAAGACCGCCGTTGCGCCGCGCCGGGCTCTTCAAAGATGAAAAAGCAACAGCCGTAAGGCGGTCTGCGTCGCGCGCTCGCGGATAAACGCGCGCCCGGCGGCCGGAAAGACCCGGCGCTCGGCGATCGCGGCGCCGGCGGGCCCGTGCACGCCGAACCAGACGAGGCCGACCGGTTTTTCCGGCGTGCCGCCGCCCGGGCCGGCGACGCCGGTTACGGAAACGGCGAGGGCCGCGCGCGAGGCGGCGACGGCGCCGCGCGCCATTGCGAGCGCCACCGGCCGGCTGACGGCGCCGTGCGCGTCGATCGTCGCGGCCGGCACGCCCAGGAGGGTCGTTTTCGCGTCATTCGAATACGTCACAAATCCACGCTCAAAGACCGACGACGAGCCCGCGATGTCGGTGAGCGCGGCGGCGATCAGGCCCCCGGTGCAGGATTCGGCCGTCGCGATCATCACGCCGCGCGCCTCGGCCTTGCGTAAAACGGTTTGCGCGAGGCGCCGTGTCGTTCCCGATACCGACATACGGGTCAGTCGCCCGCCGGCAGGCGGACCGTCGCCGTCGCGATCGCGGCGATCCCTTCTTTGCGCCCGGTGAAGCCGAGACGCTCCGTCGTCGTCGCTTTGACCGAGATCCGCTCGGCGGGAACGTGCAGAATGTCCGACAGCGCGGCGCGCATAGCGGCGCGGTGGGGGCCGATGCGCGGCGCTTCGCACGCGAGCGTCACGTCGCAATGGGTGATCGCGCCGCCGCGTTCCTCGACGCGCTCGCGCGCGCGCGCGAGAAAGACATGCGACGGCGCGCCCTTCCATTGGGGATCGGACGGTGGGAAATGGTCGCCGATATCGCCCTCGCAAAGCGCGCCGAACAGCGCGTCGGTCAACGCGTGCATGCCGACGTCCGCGTCCGAATGCCCTTTCAATTGGGCGTCATGCGGGATGTCGACGCCGCAAAGGACGACATGGTCGCCGTCCTCGAAGGCGTGGACGTCGTAGCCGTGGCCCGTGCGAAATTCATGCATCGCGGCGCTCCGATTAAGGAGGACCTCGGCCATGCCGAAATCCTCCGCCTGCGTGATTTTCATATTGTCCGGCGAGCCGGCGACGAGCGCGACCGGAAGGCCGTCGGCCTCCGCAACGGCTGCGTCGTCTGTTAAGACGCGCCCCTGCGCCGCCCGGTGGGCCGCCAAAATGTCGGCGAACGCGAAGCCTTGCGGCGTCTGGGCGCGCCACAGCCCGGCGCGCGGCACCGTCTCGTCAATCATCGCACCGTCCGCGTGCGATGCTTTTTTCAGCGTATCGAAGACCGGTAGGGCGGCGACGGCGCCGGCGCCGGGCCCCACGGCGTCGATAACGCGCGCGATGACGCCGGCGTCGACGAACGGCCGTGCGGCGTCATGGATCAGAACGATTTCGGGGCGCGCCTCCGAAAGGCTTTCGAGGCCGAGACGCACCGAGTCCTGACGTTCCGCGCCGCCTTCAGTCGGCGCCAAGAGCTTGCCGTCGGCGTCGCGGACGGTGCGCACCGCGTCGGCATAGAGATCGTGATCGTCACGATGAATGACGACGCGTACGGCCCCGACCGCCGGGTGCGCCAAGAACGCCTGGTGCGTGCGGGCGAGCACGGTTTCGCGGGCGTGGGGGCGGTTTTGTTTCGGGCCGCCTTGCACCCCGGCGCGCGCGCCGCGGCCGGCCGCGACGATGAGCGCGGCGACGCGAGGCG
>JBCCZS010000188.1:0-6237 GCA_039187035.1 Pseudomonadota bacterium
GCCGCCGCAACCACCAGGCGACGTTTTCTTTGTTGAGGCTCATCCAATCGGCCGCGCGCCGCTCGGCCGTCACGGTTTCGCGTTTGCCCGGCCTGACCGGTTGGGCGCGGCGCGGCGCGGCGTTCGGGGCCGGCGTCGCCGCGGCGCTCGCTTTCGCGCCGTTCAATTTGATCCCGCTGATGGCGGTCGGTTTCTCGGCTCTCATCCTCTTGCTCGACGGCGTCGCGGCGGGCGACCGGCCGTTGCGCGCCGCCTTCGCCGTCGGCTGGTTTTTCGGGGCCGGGTATTTCCTCGTCAGCGTCTACTGGATGATGTTCTCGTTTTTCGTCCAGGCGGAACAATTCGCATGGATGGCGCCGTTCGCATTGTTCGGCATGCCGGCGTTTCTGGCCTTGTTCAGCGCCGGCGCGTGCGTCGCCGCGATGCGCTTTTGGTCGGCCGGACCGGCCCGCGGCGCCGCGTTCGTCGCGGCCTGGTGCGTCGTCGAATATGCGCGCGGCCACGTTCTAACGGGCCTTCCTTGGAACCTTGCGGGCCAAGCCTTCGCCGTCCACGACGCGCTGTTGCAGCCGGCCGCGTGGGTCGGCGTTTACGGGCTGACGGCGCTTGCGGTCGCGCTCGCGGTCGCGCCCGCCGTCGCGCCCCGCGCCCGCTTCGGGGTCGGCGCGGCGCTCGCGGGGCTCGCCGCGTTCGGGCTCATCGGCGCCGTGCGCCTCGCCGTCGTCGACCCCGGCGTGCGCGATGACATCCGTGTACGGATCGTCCAACCGAACATCCCGCAGCGTGAAAAAATCGATCCCGCCTTGTGGTGGCCGCGTTTCGACAAACACCTCGCTTTGTCGGCCCCGGCGGCGCCGCTCGCCGACGGCGAGCGTTTCGTCGTCGTGTGGCCGGAAAACGCGGCGCCGTTGATCGATGAGACGCCGCAGGCGCTGGCCCGGCTCGGCGCGGCGCTGCCGACCGGCGCGACCTTGGTGACCGGCGGGGTGCGTCGCGACCCGGACGGGGTCCGGTTTTACAATGCGGTCGCGGTCCTGCAGCGCCGTGCGGAGGGCGTTGTCGCCTCGGGGTTTTACGACAAGCACCATTTGGTGCCGTTCGGCGAGTATCTGCCGCTCGGCGGTCTATTGCGCGCGATCGGGCTTGCGCAGCTTGCGCCGTATGAGTCCGGGTTCACGCCCGGCGCCGGCCCGCGCACCTTGCGGACGGGCGGTGCGCCGCCTTTCGCGCCGCTCATCTGTTATGAGACGATTTTCGCCGGCCGCGTGCATCCCAAGGACGACCGGCCCGAATGGCTCGTCACCGTCACCAACGACGCCTGGTACGGCGACAGCGCCGGGCCGCGCCAGCACCTCGACCAGGCGCGATTGCGGTCGGTCGAAACCGGGCTTCCCATGGCGCGATCAGCGAACACCGGCATTTCGGCCCTCATCGACGCGCGCGGCCGCGTCCTTCAGCGCATCGCCCTTTACAACGACGGCGCGATCGAAGCCCCGTTGCCGGCCGCCGCCGGGCCGACCCTTTACGGGCGCTTCGGCGATTGGGCGTTCTTCGCGATGACGGCGGCGTTCGCCTTCTGGGGGATCGGGGCGCGAACGGCGTCCCAAAACCCGTCTGACAGCGCGGCTTCCCCTCGGTAACCCCTTGCTTTAAAAGCCCCCGATCGCCTTGACCGCCGCCGCGCATCATGGCTCGTAGCGTTCGTGACCGTTGGGGAGAGCGGCCGACCGGACTTTTTTTCGGCTAGGAGTAAAGTGGGAGAAGAACAACGGTGACGAAAGAAAAATCCCCGCATCCGATCGACGTCCATGTCGGCGCGCGGGTCAAGCTCCGCCGAACATTGATCGGCATGAGCCAGGACAAACTGGGCGAAGCGCTCGGGCTTACCTTCCAGCAAATTCAAAAATACGAGAAAGGCGTCAACCGCATCGGCGCCAGCCGCGTTTTTGAGATATCGCGCGTGCTCGGCGTGCCGATCCAGTTTTTGTTCGACGACTATGAAGCCCCCGGCGAGACCGCCAACGGCTTTGCGGAGGGCGAAACCGACGGCTCGTTCATGCAGGTCATGAATACGCCGGAGAGCATCCAGCTCTGCCGCTACTTCTCCGAGATCGGCGACGCCCGCGTGCGACGGTCGGTGCTCGACCTCGTGCGGTCCATCGCGACCGGCGCCGCCGGGGCCGTCGCGAAAGACGCGGGCCGCTCCGAGCCGGAAGTGCAGCCCGTCGACTAGCCTCCCCCCGCCGGCGCGCCGCAAGTCGCGCCTCCAAACGTCTCATTCATGTGCATGACCTCGCCCGCGCGGCCGCCGCCGCGATGGACACGCCCGGTCGCTTTGGTTAAGACGCCCGTCGAACACATAAACATTTCTTTATATCGAAAGGGCGACGCGCATGGCACGCCAGAATTATCGCTTTACGAGCGAAAGCGTCTCGGAAGGCCACCCCGATAAAGTGTGCGACCGGATTTCCGACGAGATCGTCGACCTCATTTATCGCGAGGCCGCCGGCGGCGAGATGGACGCCTGGGACGTGCGCGTCGCTTGCGAGACGCTCACGACGACGAACAAAATCGTCATCGCCGGCGAGGTCCGCGCGCCGGCCGCGTTGATGGACGGCGCCGGCGGCGTCGTCGCCGAACCGTTCGAAGCGGCGGCGCGCCAAGCCGTGAAAGAAATCGGCTACGAGCAAGACGGTTTTCACTGGCGCGACGCGGCGGTCGACGTTCTTTTGCACGGCCAATCGGCGGACATCGCCCAGGGCGTCGACCATGCCGCCGACGCCGACAATGAAGAAGGCGCCGGCGACCAAGGCATCATGTTTGGCTACGCGTGCAAAGAAACGCCGGCCCTCATGCCGGCGCCCATCTATTACAGCCACAAAATCCTCGCCGATCTCGCCGCCGCCCGGCACGCGAACGAGGGCGAGGCCGGCCGGCTCGGCCCGGACGCGAAAAGTCAGGTCACGGTCGAATATCGCGGCGGCAAGCCGGACTTCGTCTCGTCGATCGTTCTGTCGACGCAGCATCTCGACGAGAGTTGGACGTCGGCGAAAGTGCGCGAGGTCGTCGAGCCCTATATCCGGAAAACGCTCGGCGATCTGGCGATCGCGGACGATTGCGCCTGGCACATCAACCCGACCGGCAAATTCGTCATCGGGGGCCCCGACGGCGACGCCGGGCTGACGGGGCGTAAAATCATCGTCGATACCTATGGCGGCGCGGCCCCGCACGGCGGCGGGGCGTTTTCCGGCAAAGACACGACGAAAGTCGACCGGTCCGCGGCCTATGCGGCGCGTTACCTCGCCAAAAACGTCGTCGCGGCCGGGCTCGCCGAGCGCTGCACCATTCAGCTTTCCTATGCGATCGGCGTTGCGCGGCCCTTGTCGATCTATGTCGACCAACACGGCACGGGCGGCGTCGACGACGACGCGATCGAGCGCGCGATCCCCGAGGTCATGGACCTGTCGCCGACCGGGATTCGCCGGCATCTCGATCTGAACAAGCCCGTCTATGCGCGGACCGCCGCTTACGGACATTTCGGCCGCGAGCCGGACGCTGACGGCGGGTTCTCCTGGGAGAAAACGGACCTCGCCGACGCGTTGAAGGCTGCCGTTTCTTAAGGCCCCTCCTTGAGCGACGATCGCCGCGCCGGCGGGTTCATTCCGACCGTCTACGGACGCTCGCAAGACCGGCCGTTGCGGGCCGGCCAGCGGCGTCTCATGGAAACGCTCTTGCCGCGCGTCGACGCGTCGGTCGAAGCGGGCGCGCCAGCGGGCAGCGTCGACCCCGCCCGGTTTTTCGACGACGTCGATGCGGTTCACCTTGAGGTCGGTTTCGGCGGCGGCGAGCACCTCGCCTGGCAGGCCGCCCGCAACCCGCGGATCGGCCATATCGGCGTCGAGCCGTTCGTGAACGGCGTCGCCAAGCTTCTCGGCGCGATCGACCGCGAACAGCTTGGAAACATCCGCATACGTCACGGCGACGCGCGCCCGTTTCTTGAACGGCTGGCGCCGGCCTCGTTGGCGCGTCTTTACGTCCTTCACCCGGACCCGTGGCCCAAGCGGCGCCACTGGAAACGCCGCATGGTCTCGCCTTGGTTTTTTCGCGAAGCGGCGCGCTTGTTGCGGCCCGGCGGCGAGCTGCGCGTCTCGTCGGACATTCCCGACTATATCGACTGGACGCTGATGCACTGGCGCGGCGCGGCGGGCTTCGCCTGGCGCGCCGACCGCGCCGACGATTGGCGCACGCCGCCCGCCGACTGGCCGATTACCCGTTACGGCGAGAAAGCGCTGCGCGCGGGGCGCACGCCGATTTATCTGATTTTCGAGCGGGCTTAAGGCTGCTCGACGGGCGGTGAGGGGCCGTCATCGAGCAACCACAACTCGACGATGTGGGCCGATTGCGCGGCCATGACGGCGGCCTCCCGGCGCTTCGCCGGGGGCGCGTCCGGATCGTCGAGCGCCGCAGTAAGGTCAAGTACGGCCGCTTCGACGCCGGCGATATAGTCCGGCCACGGTTTTCCGCCTTCGGCCGGCAAGCCCGACGCCGCAAGCGCGTCGAGCTTGGCGTCGATCGCCGCGATCGCCGGCGCAAACTGCAAACGCGTCGCCGTTTGTGTAAAGAGTTTCGGGGGCGCGGGCGACGCGGCGAGCGCGCGATAGACCACGAGGTAGGGCGCGAGCATCTCGCTCTCAAAACCGCGCGACGCGGCGTCGACCCATGCCTGCACGCCCTCGTCGTCGCACGAGCGCTCCGCAAGGGAACGATCGAGTTCCGGCGCGAACTCGGCGCGTTGCGCGGGCGTGCGCCGGTCAAGGTCCGTCAGCGTCAGCGCGCGGATCGCGCTCGCCTGCCACGGCCGCAACAGCCCGCATTCGAGCCCTCGGGTCGCGACCGTCTCCATAAACGCAGCCGCTTTTATTTGCGAGGACGCCGGCTCCGCGCGCGCCGCGCCCGCCGTCGCCGCCAGCGCGGCCGCCGCCGCGATCGCCGTCAGCCTCATGGTCGCTCCCCCTTCGTTTCCCGTGCGCCGCCCGTTATGGCCTCTTTATGCCTCGGCGTCAGCACCGCGGGGGGGCTAACGCGCTGATCGGCCTTTCGCCGCGTTTATAAGGATGGTCTTCTAAACGCCCCCCAATCGCCGGCCGGGGCGGGCCGGTCGGCCGAACGAGGCGCTCCATGAAACGCTTGCTCACCCTCCTTGTCGCTGCGCTCGTCGGCGGGTGCGCCGGCGGCGGCGACGGCGCCGCGCCGGTCCCGCGGTTTGAAGACGTCGGCGCCGGCGAGGCGTTTCCGATCGACGGCGCGGCTGGTTTCGACACGCGGCGGGGATATTTGATCGTTCACGAGCGCGCCGGCGACCCGGCGAGCGGCGAGGTCCGCGTCCCGGTCGCAATCGTTCGCGCGCGCACGCCGAACGGCGCGCCGCCGGTCGTCTTCCTGCAAGGCGGCCCCGGGGTCGGCCGGCTCGACGCGGCCAATTATCCGACCGCCTATCCGTGGACGACGCAAAGAGACTTCATCGTGATCGGCCCGCGCGGTACGGCGCATGCGGACCCTGCGCTGCCTTGTCCGGAATACGCCGAGGCGCTCGTCGCGGACGCGCCGGGCGGGCTCGTCGCGGCGGCGACGGTCTGCCGCCGGCGTTATGGCGAGGAGGGGATCGACGTCGCGTCCTACCACACGGCGGCGAGCGCGCGCGATATGGAAGACCTGCGCGTCGCGCTCGGGATCGACGCGTGGTCGCTTTACGGGCTCTCTTACGGGACGCGCCTCGCGTTGACCTATGCGCGCGATTATCCGGACGGCGTCGCGTCAATGATCTTGGACTCGCCGCTGCCGCACGGCGCCGACTATGACGCGGAAAGCCCGGCCAATTTCGCCGACGCCTTGCGCCGGGTCGCCTCGGCGTGCGCGGCCGTTCCGGCTTGCAGAGCGGCGTACCCTGATCTTTATCAGCGGTTTTCCGACGCCGTCGCCGCGTTGAAAGAAGAGGGCGCGGCGGCCGATCGCGTCGCGCATATTTCGTTGGGTGCCCCGCGCGCCGTCGCGCGCGCGCCTCTGTTGATGGATGCGCTCGCCCGAGGCGACGCCGGCCCGTTT
This sequence comes from Pseudomonadota bacterium, assembly GCA_039187035.1. GTDB lineage: Bacteria > Pseudomonadota > Alphaproteobacteria > Caulobacterales > Parvularculaceae > JAJFFW01. Next base: position 6,103 of record JBCCZS010000188.1, read on the forward strand.
GGCCCGTCGGCGGCTGCATCGTCCGGCACGTCGCGGTTCACGTTTGCTTGGGGCTTGCGGATTTCCGTTTGGTGCGCGGAAGCGTTCCCCTTTAGAGACCGGGCCGACGCGCGCGCGCCGCTCGATACGTTCGCC
>JBCCZS010000189.1:0-6236 GCA_039187035.1 Pseudomonadota bacterium
CGGTTGTCGATCGTGCTGGTGTCGGTTCGGCCGTAATTCCCCGACACTTCATAGGACAAAGCGCTCGAGAGCGCGCCTTTAAAGCCGCCGACGATCCTGAAGGTCTCCCTGATGTTTTCGTTCGGACCGGACGCGGCTTCGTCGAAGAAGAAGCGGGTGACGACCAATGACGGGTCGAGCGCTTGCGCCGCCAAACTGTCGAATTGATCCTGAATGAGGTCCGGAATGAACGGGTTTTCCGGTTGAACAGGGATATTGACGGCTTGGAGCGCCGCAAACGCCGATGTCGAGATCGCACTGTTGCGCGCATACTTCGCCTCAACAAAGCCCGTGATCTTGTCGGTGAAATCGTAATCGGCGAAAGCGTTGATGAAGTAGCGCTCCAGATCCGGGATGGTCGATCCTACGGGGTTTTGAAAGAACGCCGGCGCGGCGTCACCGCCGACGGCGCCGAATTGGGTCGGGGTTATCGCCGCCCCGAAATCTCGAGGTCGGATTTCGCCGGTGACGGGATCCACAATTTGTTCGATTGGCGCCCCGCCGATTTGGGTCGTCCCGTTGAAAAATGCGCCGGCAGACCCGATGGTGTCTCCCGTCAATGAAATAGCCGGACCGAATGGCGCAACGCTCAATCGGGCGCTGGGAATGACGACGTTCAGAAAATCCGGATCAACGCCGAGCGCGGCGGCGAGCTGCGGATTGTTCTGCCCGATTAACGACCCGCCCTCCAACGACGCGGTCCGGTCTCCGACGCGAAGTTCCGTCTGCTTATTATATTCTACGTTGAGGACCGCGTTGCCCCGGCCGCCTGCGAAATTACCGCCCACGGTCAGCGCGCCGAAGAAGGCTTCGCCGTCGCCCTCGGTCGGCAAGTTGACGTTGCCGCGATAATCGACGCCCTCGAAGTCGTCCTTCAAAATGTAGTTCACGACGCCGGAGACCGCGTCCGCGCCGTAAATCGAGGAGCCGCCGCCGGTCAGCACCTCGACCCGATCGATCAGCGCGCTCGGGAACGACGAAACGTCGACCGTCGCCTCATTCGAGACCCCGCTCACGTGCCGTCTACCGTTGACGAGAACCAGCGTCCGGTTCGTCCCGAGCCCCCGCAGATCGAGCGTCGCCAGGCCGAAATTCTGCGGCCCGTCGGCTCGGAAGTTGCCTTGCGTGCTCAGCGTGATCGACGTGTTCAGCGCCGGCACGAAGCGAAGCGCTTCGGTGTTGTCGGTTAAACCGAGCCGGTCGATCTCTTCGGCCGTTACGATATCGACCGGAGACGGGGCGTTGACGGCCGAGCGCTCAATCCGCGTGCCGGTCACGACCACTTGGTCCTCAACGCGCCGGGGCGCCTTGGCGCTCCGTTCAGGGACGACCTCGACGCTTTGGGAAACGAGGATGGCGCCGCCGTTCGCAACACTAGCGGTCAAGCCGGTTCCGGCGAGCGCAAGGCTGAGCGCGTCGTCCGCCGTGTAGTCGCCGGTTATGGCCGGCGCTATTTTACCGGCGACGATGCGGTCGGGCGCGACGATCGTCACGTTTAAGACGTCGCCGAGTTCGACAAGCGTTTCGCCGAGCGGTCCGGCCGGCAGATCGATCGGTCGGGCTGCATTTCGCGGGTCGTCCGTTTGGGCCGCGACCGCGGCGGCGCTCGACATCGCGACCGAAGACGCCATGCAAAATAGGGCCGATTTCAATAGGTTACGGTTGGCGGAAAAGCGAAGTCTCACGGGCGCGCCCCCTCGGCTGTTCAAAACGGCGACTGCTTTTCAGTCGCGTTAACAGCCCTAAGACTCCTTGGCCCTGAGAAAGGGGACCCCGGCCTCCAAAAAAAAACGAAGAAAGTTTGACCGCGTGGTCGGCGGCGGTCACTGCCGCGTTCTTGACGCAGCCACCGATTTAATCATCGGGCCCGAATGACGATTTGGCTGGCGTCGGCGCGATCGACCGTCACCGGGAACATGGTCGGGAGCGTCGCCAAAACGGCGTCGATGTCCGTACCCACGAACGACACCGTCACCTTCAGCGCGTCGAGCGCGTCGACGCCGTCATCGAGGACGATCGGCGTTTTTGAATACCGGTTTGCGTCGGCGATCACCTCGCGGAGCGTCGCGCCCACATATTTTAGGCGGTCTTCGCGCCAAGCGGCGAACGTTTTGACCCGGAACGCGTCAATCTCGGACAATCCGTCCTCTGACGTCGCCGTGATGCGTCGCCCCGCGCCGACTTGTTTGCGGACCGTCAGCGACGACGCGCCGTCGGTGATCCGGACCGGGTGCGCCGCGAGCACGGTCCCTTCGAGTACGGACAGCCTGACGACGCCACCGCTATTGCGGACGTCGAACACCGTCCCCAAAACGCGCGCGGAAAACGCGTTCGCCGTCACCGTAAACGGGCGGTCGACGTCTTCAGCGACGTCGAAAACCGCCGCGCCGCTCGTCAACGAGACGTGGCGCGAGGCCGGCGAGAACCGAACGTCGATTTGGCTGGCCGCGCCCAACGTGATCGATGACCCGTCGGCGAGCGTCACCGTTTGCTTCTCGCCGAGGCCGGTCGAATAGCGCGCGACGACGGGGAGGGGCGCCGGCGCAGACCGGTTTATCGCCGGCAAGATGGTGAACGCGCCCGCAACAACGATGAAGAGGGCGACGGCTGCGGCGAGCGCCGGCGCTGCGGCGGCGTGCAGCCGGCTGCGGCGCGCCGGCGTCCCGACGCCCGAGCCGGTTTCGGCAAAGCGGTCGGTCTCAAAGTCTTCGGCCTTCAAGGTTCCGAGAGCCGACCAAATCGTCACCGTTCGATCGTACGCATGTTCGTGGAGCGGATCCGCCGTCCGCCACGCGTCGAACTCGGCGATTTCTTCCGGCGTCGCGGTTCCGCCGTCTATCAGCGAAAACCACCTTGCGGCGGCGTCGCGAATGGGCTTCGGGATGTCGTCTGTCGGTCCCACGGAAACCGGTCCGCTCATGATCGCTTCGGTCCGAGCGCGTCTTCGATATCGATGATCGCCCGCTCGAGGTGCTTCGACACGGCGCGCCGCGACACGCCGAGGCGCTCGGCGATCTCGCCCATTTTCACGCCCTCTAAACGACGCCATAAGAAGGCCTTGCGTCTATTGTCCGGCATGCTGCGAATTACGGCTTTCACCGCGTCCAACTGTTGGTTTACTTCCAAGACTCCTTCAGGGTTGTTTTTGGGACCTCCTGACGCGAAAAAAAAAAGTTCGATTTCGTAATCGAATTTCGAGCGCCGGCCGGCGTTGCGCTTTTTGGTCAAAATCAGGTTTCGCGCGGTGCGCCACAGAAAGGCGCGCGGGTTGGCGATTCTCGAAAGGTCAATTTGTTCCGCCAGCTTCTGAAAGGCTTCGTGCGCGACGTCTTCGGGTTCGGGCGGTCCCGGACCGAACTCCTTTCGCAGGAAGCGCGTCAGATCGGACGCATGCGTTCTATAAAGTTTTTCCAGGGTGAACGCTGTCGACGGGCGCCGCGCGGCGGTTTGGTCGTGATCGTCCCCGGCGCGCCCGTTTTCGGTGCGCCGGTCTTCGGCAAACGGGCGTTTATAGGCCAACTCTTCGCCCATGGCGCCGGCTCCTGCCTCTACCCCTCAAGCAGCGCTTGCTGCGTCGCGCCACGACAACAACGCCGTGCGGGATGATAAGTGTTTTCAAGTCGGTGTCGACTCCGCCATTGCCCGAGGGGCGAGCGGCCCGGGCCCGGCCAAGCGCGTCGCCTCGGATGTGGTGGTTGCCAGATGTAGGCGTCTTAATCTTTTCTGAGCGCGGCGCCGCGTTGGGCGATGCGCCCAACGGTTTTTTTGTTGGGGAACGCCGAGCCCCAATAATCACCCTTTCGTCCAGGAAATTTCCGAGCGCGACATGCGCCGCCGCGCGCTGTTGAAGCCGAACACGCGACGCCGGGGCGCTTCAGCAAAAGACCGGTCTGTGCAGTCCGACGACGGAATTATCTAACGGCGCTCGCTGGGGATGTCGCGTCGTCCGTGACGATCTCGCCGGCGCATTCGCGGCGTAGCAGACGTTATTAATCCGTAGGCGTCTTTATCCCGCAAAAACGCGACAAAAGAGCCAGTAGGGTCCTTTCGTCCGATTCCGGTCGTGTTTGCCGGTTCCTTAGGAGTTCGATGACGCCGGCGGCGATCGCGACGGCGGCGACGTCGGCTTCTTGATTGGTCAAGCGAACAATCCCCCGGTTTCTGTCCGTCGTCAGGTCGAACAAGACGCCGCGCTGGATCTCGCGCGCCGTATGCGCATGATTGACGTAGAGTTCGGACAGCGCTCGGGCGATGTCGGGATCGTTGCGGCGTAACGAAAGCACGTACTCCAAGCGCACCATGAGCGAGGAGCGCGTGTCAGCGGCGATCGTGCGCGCCGTTTGCATCCCGATGTCGCGTAGGAGCTTTAACGACAACCGGTCGAGGAGAACGTTAATGTCGTTGAAATGGGTGTAATAGGAGTTCCGTCGAAGGCCGACTTCCGCGGCGACGGAGGCGATCGTAAGCGCTTGAAACCCGTCTTCGCACAAAATCCTGATCGCCGCCCGCGCAATCGCTTCTCGCGTTCTCTCGCCTTTGCTGGGGATCGTCATGCGCCGAATGTCCGGTTTGGCAGGTTTCGCAAGGGGGGCGGGGACGGGCGCGCCGTCGGTATGCCTTGCGAGAATTACGGAAATCCGAGCGTCTGGAAAGGGGCGGGGTCCCTCGCCTGTTATTTCGACACGAGCGCGTCGGTCGCGTATTGATTGGAGGCGCGAAATTGCGACAGCGTTTCGCCGGTCCACGTTTTGAGCGCGCGGCGCAGCGCCCGCCCGTCGGAAAAGCCGGCGAGGCGCGAGAGATCTTCCGCACTCGTCTTTGCGTCTTTGCAAATCTGATCACGGAGCACTTTCAGCCGGGCCTTGTCGACGAGGCGGCCTAGCGACGTTCCGTGACGTTGCGCGATGCGCTGCGCCGTGCGCTCGCCAAGTCCGGCTGTCGCGGCGACCGACGTTACGTTGAACACGCCTTCGGACGCGCACAACGTTGCGGCGTTGATAAGCTCCAAATAATCCGCCGTCGGCGTTCGGGCGCGACGAAGCTCCGCGGCTTTCTCCAGTCGACTGAGCGCGAACTCAAAGACGGCCGCGTCATGTCCGGGCTGGCGCCATTCCATGTCCGATCGTCTGAAAACGAGCCCGTAGCCGCCATTTTCGTGGTTAAATTCGATCGGTACACCGAAGAAATCGCTGTATGCGGCTCGGACGCCGTTGCGGTCGCTGCGCATGCGCACTTCGCAAGGGCGGCCGTACGGGCCGAAAGCCGAACGCATCAGCCGGACGAGAACGCCCATCACGACCTGGTTGCACGCGCCGTTGTCGGGCTCTTGCAGCGTGTGACCGAAGGAAAATTCCGCATACGATGCCGACTGCTCAAAATTGGCGACCAAGCGATCGTGGAAGACGGCAAAGTTCGCGGCGAGCGCCTGCAGCGCGTCGCCGCCAGTCGGCGCGAGCAGGACGGCGCGTTCAAGACCGCCGAAAAAACTGAACGGCGCCGTTTCCGCGATCTCCATGGCGGGCGCGACGCCGATCCCGCGCTCGACGAGTTGGCCGAGTAGGGCTGGGCCTACGACTGCCGGAAGCGTCGTATCCGGAGCGATATTATCGATTGGCCTGCCGACAATTTCCGAAAGATAGTCATGGGGAACGCCGTGCTTGATGGCGTAATCCAAAATCGCCAACATCGGGTTCGGCTTAATGGTGCCGAAGCGTCCGGACGATCCGTCCGCAACTGACGGACCTGCAGCTACGGCGTCGTCCAACGTGCGCGGCATGACGATCTCCGAACGCCACGTCGCTCAAAAACAAATGCGAATGGTGGCCGGGACGATTTACGACGCAGCGTCGTTTTTTGCAAGTTCGTGAAAGTTGTTGAAGGTTCCCACCTCGCGCCCGCCTGTGCGCCGTAGCGAGCCCCGGCAGGCGCGGCGGTGTCTCCGTCTTCTTGCTTACACGTGTTCTGCAACAAACGTCTCACAAAGACGGGCCGTGCGTCATCCGCGCCGCCGATTGAAAGAATTGCAAATTTTGCGTCGAAATGACGCAAGTCGCCTGCCGGTCCGTCGGAAAGAAGAGAGCGCCGCGGCGGCGGCCATGGCCGCGTTGACAACCGACCGCGCGCGGCCGGCCGCGCGGGGCGCGCCGCGGAGGAGGCAGGATTGGAGTAGACGGGGCAGCCCGCCGGCCGCGGCGCGC
>JBCCZS010000190.1:0-6150 GCA_039187035.1 Pseudomonadota bacterium
GCGCCGACCGCCGCCTTCGTGGCGTCGTCGGCGGCTTCAAAGTCGGCCGGCGACGCGATCGCCATGATCGCTTCGGCGAGCGTCGCGTCTTCCGCGGCGGCCTCGCCGAGGCAGCCGCAACCGGATGCGTCGGTGCCGTTTTCAGCGGCGTAGGCTTCGCAATAGGCCGTAATCTCCTCCGCCGTCGGCGAGGCGAGGGCGGTTCCGGCCGCAACCGGGAGGGCGAAAAGCGCGGCGATCGTTAAACGCATTGGGTGTTCCCTTGTTGGATGGCCGACCCGAAGACCCTGTACGCGCGCGAAGCCTGTGTAAGACAATGCCCCATGCGCGCCCCCCGACGTCGGCGGCGTCGTTAACGAATTGCGCTTTAGAGGCGAAAACGGTGTGCGGTCAACGCCGTTTTGCGGGCCCGCGGTCCGCCGGGCGTTTTTAGAGAACGCCTTTCGTCGACGGCGGCCCGGCGAGCCGCGGGTCGATTTCGATCGCCATGCGGAAGGCGCGCGCCGTCGCTTTGTAGCAGGACTCCACGATGTGGTGCGTGTTGTCGCCGTAGAGGCTTTCAACGTGAAGACAAACGCCGGCGTTGGTCGCGAAGGCGTGGAACCATTCTTTGAACAGCTCGGTGTCCATATCGCCGATTTTGGGGCGGGGCAGGGCGACGCGCCAGACGAGGTAGGGCCGCTTGGAAACGTCGACCGACGCGCGCGACAACGCCTCGTCCATGGGCACATAGGCGACGCCGAACCGACGGATCCCCGTGATCGGTCCCAATGCCTGCGACGCCGCTTGGCCCATAACGATGCCGACGTCTTCCACGGTGTGGTGCATGTCGACATGCAGATCGCCGTCCGCGCGCACGGTCAAATCGATCGCCGAGTGCTTGGCGAACGCCTCGAGCATATGGTCGAAAAACCCGACGCCCGTGCGCACGTCCGCCTCGCCGCGCCCGTCGAGGTCCAGCGACACGGCGATTTCGGTCTCGCGGGTGGAGCGTTCGAGTTTCGCGGTGCGCGTCATCAACGGCCTTTTGTCGCCAACTGGCTTTACTCACCGGCGCGCGCCGGCGAAGCGTTCGCCCGACCGCCGCCGCGTCGTTAGGATGCGGCGCGAACGGTGCGGTACAAACCTTTAGCGGAGACTACGATGGCCGGGATGCACGGAACAACCATTCTCGCGGTGCGCCGCGGCGACGCGGTCGCGATCGGGGGCGACGGGCAGGTCAGCCTCGAACGCACGGTCGTAAAAGGCGACGCCCGCAAGGTTCGGCGGCTAACGGCGGCCGGTCGCGCCGACGTCGTCGCGGGTTTCGCAGGCGGAACGGCCGACGCGTTCACCTTGCTTGAGCGGCTTGAGGCCAAGCTCGAACAACATAGCGGGCAATTGCTGCGCGCTTGCGTCGAACTCGCCAAAGACTGGCGCACCGATCGCTATCTGCGCCGCCTCGAGGCGATGTTGATCGTCGCGGACGCGTCGGCGACGTTTACGGTAACGGGGCAGGGCGACGTCCTGGAACCGAGCGACGGCGTCGCCGCGATCGGGTCGGGCGGCGATTATGCGCGCGCAGCGGCGGTCGCGCTGGTTTCAAACACCGATTTGCCGGCCGAAACGATCGTCCGCGAAGCCTTGCGCATCGCGTCCGACATTTGCGTGTTTACAAATAATCAAATCACCCTCGAAACGTTGCGCGATTAACCCTGACGCAACTGCCAGTTGCGGATTTTTAAACGAATTTGCCGTTGTAATCCCAGGTGACGCAACTTTGTGGCGCGGGGAGTGCGACGCGATGTTCGGCGACTTTGAAATTCTGGACGCGGCCATTTCCGACGCCCGGACCGGCGCGCGTTATCGCGCCCAAGGCCATGTGGCGGTGCGTGCGGCGTCCGGCGCGGCGGGGGCGGGCGATCTCATCGACATTTCGTGCAGCGGCGCGGCCTTCCGCTTTTACGGCCATCTGCAGCCCGGCGACGACGTCGAGATTGAGATCAAAGGCTTCGGAACGTTTAAAGGCCTCGTGGCGCGCCGCATCGGCCCGGGCAAACTCGCCGTGAAATTCCAGCAGTCGTTCAGCGACGAATCGAAGCTGCGCAAACGTCTCGAAGCGATGGACGCCGCGCGGTCGGCCTGCAAACCAGGACGGCCCGGCGCCGTCTAAACGAGGCGCGCCGCGGACGGCGCTTGGCGCCGGCGGGCCTGACCGCCTAAATCGGAGGCTTCGCCGTTTGGGAGCGCTCCGGATCGCCTATGACGCACGACGTCGTCGCTTTTTCGCCCCGCGAAATCGTTTCCGAACTCGACCGGTTCATCGTCGGTCAAGACGCCGCCAAACGCGCCGTCGCGATCGCGCTGCGCAACCGGTGGCGCCGCCGGCGGGTCGACGGCGCGATGCGCGACGAGATCACGCCGAAGAACATCTTGATGATCGGGCCGACCGGCGTCGGCAAAACCGAGATTTCGCGCCGGCTCGCCAAACTCGCCAACGCCCCGTTTTTGAAGGTCGAAGCGACGAAATTCACCGAGGTCGGCTATGTCGGGCGCGACGTCGACTCGATCGTCCGTGACTTGACGGAAGCGGCCGTCGCGTTGGTGCGCGAGCGCCAACGCGCCAACGTCGAGACCCGGGCGCACGCGGCCGCCGAGGAGCGCGTGCTCGATGCGCTGGTCCGCGATGCGGGCGAAAAGACCCGCGAGAGCTTCCGCGTGAAACTCCGCGACGGCGACCTCGACGACCGCGAAGTCGATGTTGAAGTGCGCGAGACGGGCGGGGCGGGGCGCTCGTTCGAGGTGCCCGGCATGCCGGGCGCGCAGGTCGGCATGATCAGCCTGTCCGATATTCTCGGCAAAAACTTCCAGGCCCCGACGACGGTCAAGCGCATGAAGATCAAAGAGGCCTACGCGCCGTTGATCGCCGAGGAAGCTGACAAGCTTCTGGACGACGACGCCATTGAACGCGAGGCCGTCGCGCTCGCCGAAAACGACGGCATCGTCTTTATCGACGAGATCGACAAAGTCGCCCGCGGCGGCGAGCGGGGCGCGAGCGGGGGCGACGTGTCGCGCGAGGGCGTGCAGCGCGATCTTTTGCCGCTCATCGAGGGCGCGACCGTCGCGACGAAATACGGCCCGGTGAAGACCGACCATATCTTGTTCATCGCGTCGGGCGCGTTTCACCTGTCAAAGCCGGCCGATCTCCTACCGGAGCTGCAAGGGCGCTTGCCCATTCGCGTCGAACTCGACGCGCTGACCCGCGACGATTTCAAGCGCATTCTGCTTGAGCCCGAGTCGAGCCTTCTCAAACAATACGCCGCCTTGATGGCGACCGAAAACGTCACGCTCGATTTCACTGGCGACGGCGTCGACGCGTTGGCCGACGCGGCGGCCGCGGTGAACGCGAGCGTTGAGAACATCGGGGCGCGGCGATTGTCGACCATCCTGGAAAAAGTGCTGGAAGACGTCGCCTTCGACGCCGCCGACCGCGGCGGCGAAACGGTGACGGTCGACCGGCCCTACGTCGACGCCCGCATCGCCGAGGTCGCCAAAGACGCCGATTTGTCGAAGTACATCCTCTAGGCGGACCCGAAACGGTCCCGGCCGCGGCCGCGCCGACCGTGGCCCGATCGCCACAGGAAGGCCGCGCTTTCGCCCTTTCCGTTTGCCGGCGCCCGCGTTAATCTTAATCTTCAGGGGAAGCCGCTCACAGGATCGCGCCATGGCGGACGGATCAGTTTTCGCGTCGAAAAACGGTCGGAAGCGGCCGCGCATCGCGTTTACCGGGGAAGAATTCGGCTTCGGGTACCAAGCCGTCAACAATCTTGTCGACGCCGCAAAAGTCGAAGGCGTTCTGGACGCCGGCCAGTCAGTCGTCGACCACAAGCGCGAAGAGCGCGAGGTCGACGGACGCACGCGGTCGACAAAAACGTTCTGCTTCGCCGAAACGATCCGCCAGCCGCTGCGCTCTAAAGAACAAGCGCTGATGGCCGTGCGGACCGGCACCGCCGATTTCGCGGTCGTGCCGTTTTACAACCCCTATGCGGGGTATGACTTCGAAACCCTGCGGGCGTTGTCGTCGCAGCTGACCCTGCGCGGCGTCGGCCTCATTGAGGCGACCGATCAGCTTTGCCTCGCGGTTCACGAGAGCCAGGTCCTCGAACTCGCCCAATCGGCGCATCCCCATTCGACGCTGTCGAGCCTTCTGTCGCGGGGTCGCTCGCGCTGGGGCTCCACCAACACCCGGTCGGACATTTTCAACCAACGCTGGTCGGACCGCGAGCCGGGCGCCGAATCCGACGCGAGCGGCGGCGACATGCACCGCGGCGGCATCGTCATCGATCAGTCGACCCAGCTGGCGCTGCGGGACCGATTGGACGCGGTGTTCGCCGACAGCGTCGGCTCGATGCGCTGCAAATCGAAGCTCGACGGCCTGCGCGCCGCCGGCGTCGACGTGAAGCCGATCGGCGACGTCGTCGAACCGCACCGCGAATTCGCGAAGCTGTCGCGCCAGACCGGCAATCCCGACCGGATGGTCAACACGTTCTTCGACCCCGTGAGCGGCGACTCCCACTATGTGAGCGCGATGAACGGCGCTTCGCAGAACCGTCCGTTCTACGGCGTCGTTCTGCCGTTCGAGGTCGCCGATCGCTCCAGCGAATACATCATCGTCGATCCGTTCTTTGAGGATTCAGAGCCCGGCAAGACGCGGTTCATGGTGGTGCAGCCGAACGTCGACCACACGATGTTCGAGGACGCCTACCGCACGACCGACGCGAAAACCCGGTATTGGATCCGGCGCTTGCAGTCGGTCGCCAACGACCACAGCGCGCAGCGCCACGCGGCCGGCGTGCGGGTCCTGTTGAAATTCCGCCGCGACGGGACGGCCGCGTCGATCGGCGACGTGGAGAATTACCTGCGCAATTACGGCGTGCGCCACGCGGTGGTGCGCTCCGACGAAGACAGCGAACGCGCAAACCCCGCGCCGATCATGCTGGACATCGAATTCGAGACCGGCGACTTCGACCACAATATCGTGTCGATGTTCACCCGGCGTCTTCGCGGCTCGGTCGCCAACGGCGCGGTGAAGAAAGCCTTCCAGCGCTGGAAAAACCGCGGCGTTCTGGTGTTGGCGGTAATGCCGTTCACAGAGCCCCAACTGCCCAAGCACACGCAGCGCCGCTGGTGGAAAGAAGCCGTCGGTTCGTGGGCGGAAGACTTCGCCGAAACGATGTTCGTGCGCCTCAGCCGGATCTTGTTCTGGTCGCTGCCGGTGCTCATCGCGGTGTTCGCGTGGCTCATCTTGCGTCAAGGCTAAGTCCGGCGTCCAAGACGAGAGAAACCCGCGTGTAGGGCCGCGTCGGCCGTCCTACACCGCATCCGCCATTAGAGCAGAGCGCCCCTTAAACGAGCGCGGCCGCGCGCCGGTCGTTACCGAGCGGGTCGCGCCGCGGGCGATTTCAGAAAGACGTACCACGCCCCGTCGCCGCCGTCGGCGCGCGCCGCGGGGGCGACGCGGGCGATTTTCCCGCGCAGCGCCGGTGCGTTCACCCAGTCGCGAAAACGCCGCCGGATAACGCCGCGATCGCCTTGCGGCGCCCAGGCGGGATGAAAATCGTCGACGCCGCCGCCGTCGGCGCCATGCCGGCGTGCACGGAACGGATCGCCAGCCGGCCCGTGCGGAGACAATCCGGCCCCGTCATATCGGCGGATCGGACCCGCGCCTTTGCCCGTGATCACAAGGACGCAGCGGCACCCGTCGCGCGCCGCCGCGGCGAGGAACCGGCGGAGCGCGGCTTCGGCCGCCGCCTGCGTCATCCCATGGAGATCGAGCCGACGCTCGATCGCCGTCGCGCCGCGGCGCACGCGCCGGTCCGCACGCGGATCGCCCGCGCCGACGGCGTCCGGCGTCGCCGACAACGCCGCGCCTGTCGGCCGATACGCCTTCGGATTTTCATTGGGCGCCGCGGGCCGCTTATGCGCGCCGGCCGCGCCGCGCGGCGCACGCGATCGATCGGTCGGCGGCTCATCAGCGACACGACGAACCGCGCCGTCCGGCGCGCGACGCGCTGCCGGCCGCGGCGCGAGCGGATCGACGTCCCGCGTCGCCCGCCGCCACAAGTCGAGCTCGTCGCCGGAAAGTCCCCGCCGCCGGCGCATCACGGCCGC
>JBCCZS010000191.1:0-6099 GCA_039187035.1 Pseudomonadota bacterium
CGCGCCGCCGCTTTCAAAGACGACCGTCTCGATGCGGCCGCGCCCGCCTTCATTGTCGTTCGCGGACGCCGCAACGAGCGCGGACGGCGATCGGTCGGCCGCCAGGCGCGTCGCCTCCAGCGCCAAGGCGGGCGTCAACGCCCCGTCGACGCTCCAAAACACCGGCACGCGGCGGACGATCCCGTCGCCGTCGGCGGGCAACGCTGCAACCGACACCGTCGCGACCTCCGTAATCGCAACCGGCGGCGCGGCGCGGGGCGCGGCCGCCGGCGCGGTCACGGATCCTTCCGTCTTGAGCCAAGCGCCGCTCCGCGGCGCCGCGTCGGCCGTTCGCAAAAGCGCGCCGGTCGCCGTATGCGCGGGGCCCGCGATCGCGACCGCCGAACGCACGCCCGCCAGCGTGTCGGCGAGCGCCGCATCGGTGTCGGGCAAGGTCGCCAGCGCGTCCCCAAGCCGCGCGTCCGGCCCCCCGCGCAACCAACAGCGGCCGATCACGTCGGCGGACAAGGGGTCCGGCGCGTCGATCGGTTCGGCGATCAGGACCGCCCGCGCCCCGTCGGCGGTCGCGGCGTCGACTAAGCGCGCAAGCTCGGTGCGGGGCCACGGCCAAGGGCCGACCGCGTCGAGGCTTTCACGATCAATTTCAACGACGTGAAACGCGTCCAGCGGCGCGGGCGCGGGCCGGTCGAAGCGCTGATAGGCGTCGAAAATCCGCTCGCGCGTCACCGCATCCGGCGATTGGGCGCCGGTGACGGCGTTCAGCGCCACGACGCCGAGCGCGGCGACGACCGCCAAGACCGGCAATTGTTCCAGCCAGCGTCTTTGCGGCTTCGCGTCCGCTTTTTCCGACGCTTCACCGGCGTCGGCGGTTCGTGTCGCGGTCGCACCGGCCACTATTCAAACTCCACTCAAACGGGAACGCGCGCCGCGCCGCCGCCGCGCGACAAGCCGTCGATACGGCTGTTTCGGCTTTGCAACACGCCGGGCAGGCGCGTCCCATTTAAAAACCATTTATCATCCGCCTGTAACCATAACTTTGCAAAGGGCGGGCCGCTTTTCGCGCGCCGTCCGGGAGCCGTCTTCGCCATGTCCGCAACCGATATCGCCGCCTTCGAGGGCCCCGACGACGAGACCCGCGCCGCCGCCGCGACGCAGCCGGCGCGCTTTACGACGGGCGGGCGCGGCAAGACGCTCGAAATGGCCGCGTACGGCGATTGGCGCGCGCCGGCGCTCGGCGGGATCGACGCCGATTTGCGCGTGTTCGAAGAGCGCACCCTTGATCACGAATTGATCATCGACGTCGCCGGCGTCGATCGGTTGGACACCGCCGGCGCGATGGTGTTGCAGCGGATTATGGCCGCATGCAAAGGACGCAGCGCGGCGTCGCGGTTCATCGGCGCCAAAAAAGAACACGCCGAGTTGCTCGACCAAGTATTCCCGCACCTCGCCCCGTGTCCGATCGAGCCCGAAACGCGCAACGCGTTCCTCGCCATGCTCGACCGGCTCGGCCTCGGCGTCGTCGACGCTTATTACGCCTCGCTCCACGTCCTGAGCTTCATCGGCGTGACGCTCGCGAGTTTCGGGCGGATGGTCGCGAACCCCCGCCGTTTCCGCGTCACCTCCGTCGTGCACCATATGGAAGAGGCGGGCCTCAATGCGATCCCGATCATCGGGCTCATGTCGTTTTTGATCGGGGCCGTCGTCGCGTTCATGGGCGCGAAGATCCTTCAACAGTTCAACGCCGCGATTTTCACCGTCGAACTCGTAGCCATCGCCGTTTTGCGCGAATTCGGCGTTCTGTTGAGCGCGATCCTTCTGGCGGGGCGCTCGGGTAGCGCATTCACCGCGCAAATCGGATCGATGAAGATCCGTGAGGAAATCGATGCGATGAAGTCGCTCGGGCTCGACCCGGTCGAGGCGCTCGTCGTGCCGCGCGTCGTCGCGCTCGTCGTCATGTTGCCGGCGCTCGCCTTCATCGCGGCGATCCTCGGCATTCTCGGCGGGCTCATCGTCTCTTGGGGCGCGTTGGAGATCTCGCCGGCGTTATTTTTGAACCGCATGCAGAACTTGCCGAACTCGATCAACAATTTCTGGGCGGGCCTCGTTAAAGCGCCGTTCTTCGCCTTCGTGATCGGTATTATCGGCTGTTTCCAAGGGATGCAGGTGGCCGGCAGCGCGGAATCCCTCGGCCAGCGCACGACGCTCGCGGTCGTGCAATCACTGTTTCTCGTCATCGTCCTCGACGCGTTTTTCGCGATGTTCTTCTTGGAGATTAATTTTTGACGGCCGCGTCCGCTTCCCGCGCCAACGGCCTCGACGACGTCGTGATCGACGTGCGGGGCTTGCGCAATCAGTTCGGCGATTTCGTCGTCCATGAGGATCTCAATTTGCGCGTGCGCAAAGGCGAGATCCTCGGCGTCGTCGGCGGCTCGGGCACCGGCAAGTCCGTCTTGATGCGGACCATTATCGGGTTGAAGGAGCCGGCGGCCGGGACGGTCGAAGTCTTCGGGCGCGACTTCTACAAATCGAACGACGCCGAGCGGCTGGAAATCGAAAAGCGTTGGGGCGTTTTGTTTCAAGGCGGGGCGCTCTTCTCGTCGATGACGGTGGCGCAGAACGTCATGACGCCGATCCGCGAGCATCTCCGCTCGCCCGACGCGCTGGCGCAGGACATCGCGGCGCTGAAAATCTCCATGTCCGGCTTGCCGCCGGAGGCGGGCGACAAATACCCCTCGGAGTTGTCCGGCGGCATGAAGAAGCGCGCGGGGCTTGCGCGCGCCCTCGCGCTCGACCCGGAAATCGTCTTTTTGGACGAACCGACGGCCGGATTGGACCCGATCGGGGCCGCAAAATTTGACGAGCTTATCGTTAACCTAAAGAAATCCTTAGGGTTGACGGTGTTTATGGTGACGCACGATTTGGACACGTTGCACGCGGCGTGCGACCGCATCGCGGTCCTTGCCGAAAAACGCGTGATCGAATGCGGCGCCATGGATGAGGTCACGCGATCGGACCATCCGTGGATCCGAGAGTATTTCTCCGGCCCGCGCGGACGCACCGCGCGCGCCGCCAACACGGCGGCTGAAGCGGCGTCGGGCGACGAGGGGCGAGGAGCGACCGACTGATGGAGACGCGCGCGCATTACGTGCTGATCGGCGCTTTCGTCATGATCGCGATCGCGTCGGTCTTTCTGTTCATTTTGTGGATCGGCCAGTCGCAACGCGAATATGATCCGTACGACGTTATTTTCCGCGCCCGCGTGTCCGGCCTTAATATCGGCTCGCCGGTCAGCTTCAACGGCATCCAGAAGGGGCAAGTCTCGACGCTGACGATCGACCCGGACGATCCGAACGTCGTGATCGCACGCATCCGCGTCGACCGCGACACGCCCATCAAAGAAGACACGCTCGCCAAGCTCGAATATGTCGGCTTCACCGGCGCGGCGATGATCCAATTCGTCGGCGGCTCGCCGGATTTGCCGGACTTGAAAGACACGATCCGCGGCGTGCCGCGCATTGACGCCGACGCGACGGGGATCGCCGAGATCTTTGAGGGCGGCAACGACATCGTCGTTTCCGTCAAACGTCTGTTGTCGGACGAAAACATCGAGGCGTTCAATTCGATCATCGCAAGCGCCGACACGTTCATGGCCGCGATCGCTGAAGAAGACGAAAGCATTTCCGAAACGCTGCGCAACGTCGCCGAAGCGAGCGCCAATATTGCGCGCACCGCGGAGCGTCTCGAAAAAGCCGCCGACTCGCTTGACCGCGTGATCAGCGAAAGCGCGCCCGGCACGTTCGCCGAGGCCGAGGCGACCTTGCGCGAGGCGCGGCTGTTGATCGCCGATTTGCGGGGAATCGTCGACGAGAACAAAGACCCGATTGCGATCTTCGCCAATCAAGGTCTGGCGCAGGCCGGCCCGGCGCTCGCGGAAGCGCGGCGCATGTTCCGCACGCTCGATCAGGTGCTTCGCGAAATTGACCGCAACCCGCGCGGCTATTTCCTCGGCGAATCGACGCCGCAATACGAGGTCGTCGAATGATGCGCATTTGGTCGGCATACCGCCTGTTGACGGTCGTCGCCGGCGCCGCCGTCCTGTCCGCCTGCGTCTCGGTGTTGCCGGAAGCCGACCCCGCGCCGGCGCGCTTCTCCTTGCAGGCGGGCGATTACGCCGACGCCGCGGCGGGCCCGGTCGATTGGTCCTTAATCGTCGCCGACCCGATGGCGACGCGCGCTTACGACACGGTCAAAATCGCGGTCGCCCACTCGGCCGGCCGGCTCGACTATTATAAAGGCGGGGAATGGTCGGACCGGGCGCCGACGCTGTTGCGCACAGCGATCGTCAGGACGTTTGAGAATTCCGGCCGCATCCTAAACGTCGGCGGCCCGGTGACGATGCCGATCGCGGACTACACGTTGCAGACGGACGTCCGCGCGTTCCACATCGACGAACGCGGCGGCGGCGCCCGAGCGGCGGCCGAGTTCTTCATCCGCATCACCGATCGGCGCGGGCGCGTCGTCGCGGCGAAAAAGTTCGTCGCCGACGAGCCGGTCGACGTTCAGGATCCGGGCGCGTTCGCCGAAGCGTTCAACGTCCTGTCCTCATCGCTGTTGCGAGACGTCGCCGACTGGACGTTCGACGAGGTCGCCGTCGCGCGGCGGGCGCTTGACGAGGCCCCGGCGTAGGCGGACTGCGGCCGCTCGCTATTCTCGACTGGCGACTGGCGATCGGCGCCGGGTCGGCGCAACCCATTGAAATTGCCGCGGCCTCTTAAACTGTCGCGTTAATCCCTCGCGTCGGCGACGCATGACGGGGCCGCGGGCATCGATCGCGCCGAGCGTTCTCGTATTCTTCAATGCGCCGACGGTCGACGAGACTGTCGCACACAATAGGCGCTCGTGGGAGCGCACGGCGTTCCCGCGCGTTCTTTATGCGGCCGGCGGCGGATCGCCGCAATTTATGCCGGCGTTTGACCGCGTTGAGCGTCTCCGGGCGGCGCGTTTCGGAGCGATCGGAGCCGGCCGGGCCGCGCGCTTGCTTGGAAATCGGCGCGCCGAACGAAAGCCTCCGTGAAAAAAGCACAACCGCTGACGAACCCCCCAAAAATGGGGCGGCAGGGCGTGTCGGCTTGGCCTACGTGACCCTCAGCGCGTCGAGTGGCGCGCTCAGTTCAGCGCGATCTCAGGTGCCATGACAAACCGAGATCGTCTTGCTCACGGAATTCGAAAGGGAGAGCATCCATGTTTAACTCTGGCGACAACACCCTTCCCGGCGACGAAGGCGGCGATGACGATATTAATGCCTTTGGCGGCAACGATCGGATTTTGGCCGGCGGCGGCGAAGGGAAAAACACCGTCAACGGCGGACCGGGCTTCGACACGGTCGACTACGGCCCCGGCGCGGAAAGCCCTTTTGCCGGAGCGGTGACGGACGGCATTACGTCGAAAGCTAATAAGCGCGACGTCCTGAAGACCACGTATGGCGGCGGAAAAGGTACGGACACGCTCGTTGATATTGAACGTGTAATCGGCACGCAGTTTGACGACGTCATCTATGTTGATGACGTCGACAACGTCCGCGCCGGCAACGGGAACGATAAAGTCTACGGCGGGATCGGTGACGACAACTTGTTCGGCGGCAACGGCAACGACCACCTCTTTGGCGAGTCCGGCGACGACGAACTTGAAGGCGAAGACGGCAACGACAAGTTGGACGGCGGCGACGGCGAAGATACGCTTCGCGGCGGCGGCGGCAACGATACCTTGAAAGGCGGCAAAGGCGACGACACCCTTCGCGGCAACAATGGCGACGATCGAATTCGCGGCAATGGCGGATCGGACGATATTGAAGGCGGCAACGGCGAGGACAATATCGCTGGCGGCGGCGGCGGTGACGCGATTAGCGGCGGCGAGGATGACGATTTCATCCGCGGCAACGGCGGCAATGACGAAATCTTCGGCGACGGCGGCGATGACGAGATCCGCGGCGATGGCGGTAATGATACGTTGAAGGGCGGCAACGGGGAGGATACCCTGGACGGCGGCTCGGGTAATGACGACGTCAACGGCGGTAACGGTGACGACATCGTGCGCGGCGGC
>JBCCZS010000192.1:0-6039 GCA_039187035.1 Pseudomonadota bacterium
CCGCGCCGGTCGGCCCGGTCAACCCGATCGCCGCGATCGCGCCGCCGAGCCCGGCGGTCGTGGCCGAAGCGATCGCCGAGGCCGAAGCGCCGAGCGCGCCGGCGCCCAACGCGGCGGCGACGCCGTTGACGTTGCCGCCCTTGTCGTTCCCGGTCGCCGACCCGGCGCCGGCGGCCTACAACGGGGCGTCAAGCACGCTCGAAGCGATGCAAGCGCAGTTTGAAACGGCGAACGTCGACTTCCCGGACTTTGCGTTCTTCTTCTAAACGCCGCCTGCTCGACGACTTCCTCGGAAAGGCCCCGCAGCGTGCTGCGGGGCCTTTTTTGCCGACCGCGGACGCGTATAGCTTCGGCCATGGCCGCCTTCGTGACGCGCTTTGCGCCCTCCCCGACGGGACGCCTCCACTTGGGGCATGCTTACGCCGCGTTGATCGCCGTCGCGGCGGCGCGCGAGGAGAACGGCGTCGCGCTGTTGCGCATCGAAGACATCGACGCCGGACGGTGTCGCCCCGCTTACGACGAAGCCGTCCTGCAAGACCTCGCCTGGCTCGGACTTCGATGGCCGGCCGAGCCGATGCGCCAGTCGACGCGGACGCACGCCTACGAGAAAGCGCTCGAGCGCTTGATCGCCGACGGCCTCGTCTACCGCTGTTTCCGCACGCGCCGCGAGGTCGCCGAGGCGATCGACCGCGCGCCGCACGGGCCCCAGACGGCGCAAGCCGGCTTTATCGGCGCGCCGGCGCCGCCGTCTGAGGAACGCGCGCGCATCGACGCCGGCGAGCCGTTCGCCTGGCGTCTGTCGACCGCGGCCGCGCAGGCGCGGCTCGGCCCCGAATGGCGCGCGTTGACGGTGCGCGAGGCATCCCCGGCCGTGCGCGCCTTCGCGCCCGACGGCGCGCTCGCCGTCGCCGAACGTCCGGCCGACGGGGGCGTTTACGGCGACGCTGTCATCGCCCGCAAAGACGCCGCGGTCAGCTATCACCTGGCGAGCGTCGTCGACGATGCGGCCCAAGGCGTGACGTGCGTCGTCCGGGGCGAGGATCTCGCGCCGGCGGCCGATTTTCACCGTTTGCTGCAAGCCCTGCTCGGCCTGCCGGCGCCGGTTTATCGGCACCACCGCCTTATCCTCGGCCCCGACGGCAAGCGGCTCGCCAAGCGCGATCGTGCGCAAACGCTGGACGCGCTGCGGGCCGCCGGCGTCGGGCCGGACGACGTCCGCACACGGCTCGGGTTGACGGCGCCCGTTTTCGCCGCGGATCGCTGATCGCGGCCCGGCGCCGGGCCATCACAATCGCGTCGGTCGCCGCCGGCGGGCGAGACGCCGCCCGCCCGCGCCGCTACACCGCGGCAAAAGCAACCGGCGAGGCGATGATGAAAGCGATCACACTCTTATTGATGCGGATCTCAACAGGTCTTCTGTTGGTGATTTGGGGCGGCATAAAAGTCATGGCGCCGACGACGGCGATCGCCGTTTCGAACAAGTATTACGGCGGGGCGATCAGCGAGGCGGCCTTTCAGACGCCGCTCGGCGCGGGCCAGATGCTCCTTGGCGCTCTGGTGATTTTGGGGCTCTTGCGGCGCGTCGTTTATCCGCTTCAAGCGATCGTCCTCGGCGCCGGGCTTCTGGCGATCTGGAAATATATCGCCGACCCGCTCGGCTTATATTTGCTGACGCCCGAAACCCGGCAAGTGCTCTTCTTTCCGTCGACCACGGTGTTTTTCGCAGCGCTCGCCGTGATGGCCTTTCGCAGCGACGATCGGCTCGCGCTCGACGAATTATTCGTACGCTGAACGCCTAAAGCGCTCGCAGAGTCTCCGCGATCCGGCGTGACTCTTTCATGGGCGGCACGGCGTCGAGCGCGTCTTCAAGGAACTTTCGCGCAACGCTTTTCTCGCCGGCGGCGCGTGCGATCAGCCCCCGTCCGACGAGCGCTTTGTAGTTGTCGGGCGTGTAAGCGAGAAGGCGAGAAAACATCGCCTCCGCGTCCGACAAGTCGCCGTCCGCGGCCCGGCAAAATGCGACGACCGCCATCGCATCGAGGTTCCAGGCGTCGTCGCTGAGGCTCTTTTGCGCGTCCGCGCACGAGGCGGCGTCTAGCGACAGATCAAGCAGCCGGGCGGCCGCGGCCGCAACGTCCTCCGTGGCGAACGGGTCATCGACCGGATCCGGGATCACGATGACGTCGCCGTCGCCAGGCGCGGGCGCGACAGTTAAGGAGCCGAGCACCGGAATGTCGGGCGCGGCGGCGACTTTGCCCGGCGTTTCCGTTTGTCGGCGCAAGGACGGCGCGACGGGCGTCGCCGGCGCGGCAAGCCTCGTCGCACGGGGCGCTTCGGCGTCTGACGGTTCGCCGTCTGAGGGGTCGCCGCCTAAGGGGGCGCCGTCTGCGGGGTCGCGGGCGGCTCGCGCTGAGACGTCGACAGGTTCGCCCGCGGGCGCCGGCGCCGCGAGGTCCGCGCTGTCGCGGAGCGGCGGCGGACCGCCGGCGGCCGCTTTCGTCGCTGCGAGGCGGTCGGCCGCGAGGCGATCGGTCGCCACGCGATCAGCCGCCACGTCAGCGCTTGCAAAACGCGTGAAGGAGAGAACGTCGGCGTTGGACCGGTCCCGCAATTGCGGTCTTGGCGGCAAGGCGTCGCCCGCCGCCGCCGACGCCGCCGGTGACGACGACGATGTCGATGACGCCGCTGTCGATGACGCTGGCGCTGCGGACGGGACTTGCGCCGTCGCCGCGTCGGGCGCGCCAGCCGCCGCCTCCGACGCCGCCTTCGTCGACCCGGCCGCAGACGGTTTCGTCGACGGGGCGCGCACCGGGATGGCGGCCGAGGCTAATCTCGTCGCTTGTTCGGAGGACGGTTGAGCCGCCGTTTCGAGAAGATCGACGCTCGCCGCGGGCGGCGGGGCGAAGGTGACGTCGAGGCACGTCGCCGCGCGATCGCCGACGCGGCAGTCGTTTACGTCCGACGACAGAACGTCCGCCTTCGCCACGAGCGACACGCGGCTTGCACCGTCTAAAGGCGACAACACGAGCCGCTCGGCGAGGACGCTGCGGTCGTCGAGCGGAATGTCGAACGCTTCTTCGATGTCGACGAGGTCGAACGCCGTCGCCGTGACCGGCTCGACCTCGCAGCCGTCGCGGCACACGACCGCGACGCGCAACCGGTCGCCGCGCTCGCCGATCTGAATGTCTTCAAGAGCGTTGCCGGCGGCCAAAGCGCGGCCCGCCGCGACCCCGATGACGACCGCCGCCGCAGACGCCGTCGTTATCGCGCTCGCCCGAACGAACCGCCGCGCCGTCTTACGTTTGAGGAATCGCATCTCGCCACCGATTATTTCGGCGCGACCCTGGAAAGAGTCGCGCGGACCGTCAAACGATCCGGGCGATTTTGCGCCGATGGGCGTTGCGTCGGCGGTGCGTCAGCCGCGCGCCGTCCCGGTCGCCGAAGAACGCGCGGCCGCCAAAGAAAACGGGGAGGCCGAAGCCTCCCCGCTGAACGCGACCGCCCATGAGCGCCTATAGGTAGCGATAGATGTAGGCGCTGCTCGGTTGAATGTAGGCGACGCCGAAGCGGTCGTAGCAGAGGACCGCGCCGAAGACCGCGCGCCGCGTGCGATAGAGCCCGAACCGCTCCACCGTGAAGCAATTTAGCGGCGCGAAAAATCCGACGTGTACGGCGCGACGCCACCGAACCGGCGCCAGGAAGCCGGGCGCAAACCGGTAGTTGCGAAGCCGACGGACCCGCCGCCGATTAATCCGCCGATCCACCCGCCGGTTAAAGCGGCGGTCGGCGCGACGATCCGCGCTGCGAACGGCCCGGCGACGGTCCGCACGGCGATCGGCGCGGCGGTCGGCGCGACGCCGATCAGCCCGTCTATCAGCGCGTCTGTCGGCGCGACGCCGATCAGCCCGTCTATCAGCGCGTCTGTCGGCGCGGCGGTCGTCGAGGCGGCGTTCGATGCGCCGGTCCCGCCGGCGCTCTACGCGACGGTCGTCGGCGCGGCGATCAAGACGCCGTTCGACGCGGCGATCGGCCGGCCGGGCGCGCCCTTCCGCACGGCGACGGTCGACGCGCCGCTCCACACGGCGATCGCGACGACGTTCAACGCGGCGCTGTTCGTCGCGCCTATCCAGCCGACGTTCGACCCGCCGCTCTTGGCGGCGCTCGGCGCGTCGGCGCTGGGCCGGCTGCGCACGCTGTTCGCGGCGCGGCCGTGCTTGACCGCGCGGCGCGTCGCTGCGCCGGCGTTCACCTCTGCGGCCTTCACCCCGACGGCCTTCACCCCGGCGACCTTCACGACGACGCCCCTCGCGGCGGCGTCCTTCCCGGCGCTCCTGCGCCAAAAAGAGGCGCGCGTCGCCGTCGCCGCCCTCGGCGGTGAAGAGGCCCGGCGCATTTTGATCCGCACGGGAATGACCACGATCACCCTCGCCGCGCCCCGCGGCCGGTTGATCGAAACCGCCGAACCCGGCGCCCGCATTGGACAGTTCCGCCCATGCGGCGCCGGCGCGCGCATGGGCGTCGTCTTCAACGGCCTCGGCCGCGTGCGCCGAGACTAACAATACGCTGCTGAAAACGGCGCTGGCCGCTCCTGCTTTCGCCAAGGCCCGCACCCGCGTCATCACCGCGGGGCGCCTTGCCGGTACGCCACGTCTTCGTTTGAATAAGGGCATGTCGCGCTTCCCTTCTCGCTATCGCGACGCCCCCGTAGAGCCCGCACGCACAATGCAAACGCCGCCCGCCAGCGTCAACGCCGAATCGCGGCGCCCGGATGATCTTTTGGAGGTCCTCGGGCGGATTACGGCGAAGGCGTGGCGCGAAGGCGGCGACCGGCGCCGCGCCGCCATATTGTTGGGGCGCAACGGCGCCGGGGGCGCGTTCGCAAATGCGCGCGCACGGGGACGGCGATGACGGGCGCGGCGCGCAGCGACGTCTTGTCGCCTGCGGCGCGATCGGCCGCGATGCGCGCCGTCAAATCGAAAAACACCGCACCCGAATTAAAATTACGCAAGGCGTTGCACGCGCTCGGCCTGCGCTATCGCCTCCACGGCAAGGACTTGCCGGGCTCGCCCGATTTGGTTTTCCCCAAGCATCGGACCGTCGTCTTCGTCCACGGCTGTTTCTGGCACGGGCACGATTGCGCCCGCGGCGCCCGCGAACCGAAGACGAACGCCGACTATTGGCGCGCCAAGATCGCGCGCAACCGGGCGCGCGACGCCGCCGCGCAGACGGCGCTCCAACGCGCAGGCTGGCGCGTCGTCGTTGTGTGGGCCTGCGCGCTCAAAAACCTCGACGCGACCGCCCCCGCCGTGCGCGCCGCGATCATCGGCGCATGCGCGCGGACCGACTTTCGCGGGCCCTAAGCCACGCTATGGCCGGAATTCGACGAACCGCGCCGGTTTCGCTCTAGCCTTCGACGCGGCGCCCCTTATGCATAGGCGACGGGAACGGGCGGGGAACAGTAAAGCGTGCGGATAAGAAGTGCATTGACGGCGGCCGCTTGCGTCGGCGCGCTTTGCGTCGTCGGCGCGGCGCATGCGGGCGACGGTTCCCGCGACCCGGACCGCCACGCCGATCCCGAGCGCCGCCGCGGCGCGTTCACCGTCCTCTCCGAAAACGACTTTTACGCCCAGGGCTCGGAGGACCGGAATTACACCAACGGGCTGCGCTTCGACTATCTCGCGCCGGAGGGAAGCGGGCCCCGCGCCGTCCATGCGGCCGGCCGGTTCGCCGCCGGATTGCTCGCCGCGCGCGACGCCCCGGCGCCGGACACCCGCGTACGCTACGCCGTCGGCCACAAGATTTTCACGCCGCGGGATTTGGACCGAGAGATCCCCGACCCGAACGACCGCCCCTATGCGGGCTTTCTCTTCGGCACCGTGAGCGCCGTCGCGGTCACGGCGAACCGGCGCTTAGACGAGATTGCGCTGACCGTCGGCGTCGCCGGCCCCTGGTCGCAAGCCGACCACATCCAGCGCATCTATCATGACGCGATCAACGGCGTGGAGCCGCGCGGCTGGCGTGCGCACGGTCGATGGCCGC
>JBCCZS010000193.1:0-6030 GCA_039187035.1 Pseudomonadota bacterium
CAGAGCCGCCGATCAGTTATCCATTGAAATAAGCCATTTTCGGCGAAATTGAAGTCGAGAGAGTTAACGGGTCGCAGGCGCGCCCCAGCCGACGCGGTCCGACCATTGCCGCACCGCAAAAGAGAGCGCCGCAGGGGCGCCGCCGGGAAAGTCGCTCGCGACGTCGCCAGCCGCATAAGCATAGCTCGGGGCGGTCGTTTCGACGACCCGCAGCGCGGTTTCCCCCGACAATACCGTCACTTGGTAACGCTCGACGCTTTCGGCGACCGGGACCTCGCCGTCCCACGCATCGCCGCCCTGACGGGTCCGGCGGATCCAACTCAGCGCAAATCCGCCGGCCCCGTCGGCGTCGGCGCGCAAATGGACCGGCGATAACGGCAGGAAGCCGCGTGCGGCCGACGTCGCCGTGACCGACGCGAAAGACGGCTCGCTCGGCGCGACGCCGTCCGGCCCCGCCGACCACGTAAAGGCTTGGCCGCGTTGCTCGGCCGACAAGGCGGGCCGCGCGAGCGCGCCGGTAATCAGCGCGGCGCGCGCGCCGGCCGACGCGCCGACGGCGGCCTGCGCCTCGGTTCCGGCTTGACCGCGCAACAAGCCTGACAAGGTCCACGCCCCGTCCGGGTCGAGCGTCGCGGTCTCGAACTGAAGGACTTCGTATGCGCCGGACGCCGCCTCGACCGCCAACGCGTTCGCGCCGGCAAAGACGTCGAGAAGGGCGCGGGAGGATAAAACGCCGTAGAAAAGACGGATGCGGACGGACCGGAAGTCGCGCCGTCCCGACGCGCCCGCCAGCAGCGCGGTCTCTAGCCGGCCCATCGCTGCGCGCGCCGAAACGCCGCCGACGAGGGACTGCGTGCCGCCCGCCGCGGCGCGGTAAAGCGCCAACGCGCCGGGCCACGGCTCGGCGAAGGCCGCCACATAGGGCGCGGCCGGATCGGCGGTCTCGTCGGCGCCCGCGAACAACGGCAGGTCCATCACCCAGAAGACCGGCTTGCCGTAAACCGGCGCCAGCGCCGGCGCCCGGAACTGCGTCGGCCCGACCGGCGCTTCGTAGACGGCGGGTTCGACGCGCACGGCCTCAATACGCCGGACGGGCCCGTCTTCAATGTCGCTCACCCG
Source organism: Pseudomonadota bacterium (assembly GCA_039187035.1). GTDB lineage: Bacteria > Pseudomonadota > Alphaproteobacteria > Caulobacterales > Parvularculaceae > JAJFFW01. The sequence continues at coordinate 1,120 of JBCCZS010000193.1, forward strand.
GTAGCGCCGCGCGACGCCGCCGAGCGTCACCGCAAGCGCGTCGCCCGGCTCGACGGCGAGGCGCGTCGGGTCAAGATCGAAGCGCGCCGTCTCGCGCATCACGCGCGCGTCGGCGAGGACCGAGCGCGCCCGCGCCGCGGCTTCCTCCGGCGGCATGACGGCGGCGACTTCCGCGCCCGCCTCGCGCACCGCGTCGGCGGCGGCGTCCGGCGCGCGCGCTTCCACGACCCCCGGCGCATAGTCCGCCGCTTCGTCGACGAAACCGAGGCGAAACGCGGTCGGCGCGTCGGCCGCATCTCGGGTTGAGACGCGGAACGCCGGCGCGTCGTCGGCGCCGGCGGCGAGGTCCGCGGTCGTCAGGATCAAGACGGGTTCGGCGCCGCGCGATTGAAAGCGGATCGTCGCGCCGGTCTCTACCGCGTCGAACTGAAAGACGGACGCCAACGGATCGATCGCCTCGCGCGGCGCCATCGGCCGGTCGATCACATAGCCCGTCAGAACGCCTTCGAGGGTCCCCGCGTCGACGGCGGCGGGCGCGGCCAAAGCCGCCACCAACCGATCGAGCGGCGCGCGCCCGGCGCGCCCGTTCAGCCAGTGCCCGCGCGTCCAGTTTTCCCCGTCGCTCCACACGTCGCCCCGCGCCGGAAAGAACGGGAACGGGCGCGCGTCCCAGGCGTAAACGAAGAAGCGATCCGTATCGATCATCCGACCCGCATAGAGCGAGGACGTCGGATTGTTCGCCGGGTCGCGCCAATGGGCGTAGAGCGCTTCAATGTAGCGACGCTGGGCGAGGTCGTCGCGCGCGCCGTTCGAGTAATAGGGCAAGGCGCTTTCCGCGCTCTTGGCGTCGTAAAAGACGTTCGGCTGGTTCGCGCCCTTGTCGACGGCGGGGCAGCCCGTCTCGGTAAAGACGATGGGTTTTGATTGCGGAACCCACGCGGTCGGCGTCGCACTGCGCACGCCGCCCGGCCGATTGTGGTGCGCATTCGACCACCAGCTATGAAAATCCTTGTACCGATAGATCCACGGCTCGCCATAGGCGCCGTCGGTTATGGGCGTGCGGGTTTGCGCGTCGCGATCGGCGACGTCGGCGTAAAACCAGTCAAATCCCTCCCCGCCTTCGACGTTGGCGTTCAGGTACGACAAATCGTGCTGGCCGCCCGCGGCGCCGGCGTCGGCGTGCGCGGCGCCGTCGCGCCATTCGGCGAGCGGCACGTAATTGTCGACCCCGATAAAATCGACGGCGGGGTCCGCCCAAAAGTCGTCGAGATGGAAATAAACGTCGCCCGAGCCGTCCGCCGGCTGATGGCCGAAATACTCCGACCAATCCGCGCCGTAGGAGATCTCCGTCCCCGCTCCCAAGATCGCGCGAACGTCTGCGGCGAGCGCTTTGAGCGCGGCGACCGCAGGATAGACGCCGGCGGCGGATCGGGCGGTCGTGAGCCCGCGCAACTCCGAGCCGAGCAGGAACGCCTCGACGCCGCCCGCCGCCGCGCACAAATGCGCGTAATGCAGGATCATGCGCCTAAAAGAGCGCTCGTTCGGCCCCGTATAGGACACCGTCTGTCCGGATACGGTGAAATCGCCGGGCGCGGCCGTCCCGAAAAACGCCGACAGCGCGCTTGCCGCTGCGGCCGTCTTGTCGTCGGCGCCGACCGTGATCCGGCCGCGCCAGGGGAACGCCGCTTGCGCGGCCCCGCCATAGGGGTCAGGCAGAGCGTTGCCGGGCGGCACGTCCATCAAGATAAACGGGTGGAACGTCACTTTAAGCCCCGCAGCCTTCATCGCCGCGATCGCTTCGAAGACCGCGCGGTCGGCCGGCGTGCCGCCGAACGCCGGCGCGCCGTCGACGGCGGAGACGAGCCGCGCGGTCGTGCGGGCGTCGTCGCCGACGGACCACGCGTAAGGCTCGGTCTCTTTGACCGCGGCGTCGACGCCCGGGCGCAGCGTGCACTGCCCTAACCGCAGATCGTCGCCGAACCAGGAGACGACGAGCGAGGCGCGCGCGAGGTTCGGCAGGCTGGCGCGCGCCGCGTCAAGGGACGCGGTGAAGTTCGTCGTCGCATCGTTATTGTGCGCGTTCTCGCTTAAGGTGACGCCTTCGCCGCCAAGGCGCGAGACGCGCGTCGTTCCGTAGGCGAATTCCCCCGTCCCCGGAATAATCGTAACGGCGTTGACGGCGTTCTCCAGCGCGCCCGGATCGTCGTCGCCGAGCCGGCGTTCCACTTCGAACGCCAGCTGGGGAATGCGGTTGCCGAAGTCTTTAAGCGGCAGATCTTCAAAGACGACATAAGCGAGGCCGCGGAAGGCGGGCGCGTCGCCCTCTATCGACTCAATGAGCGTATCCGGGCTTTGCGTCTCCTGGCCGCGATAAACGCGCATCGTCACGCCCGACAAATCGAGCGGTTTACCGTCCGCCCATACGCGCCCGACGCGGTCGATCACCCCCTCGCACAAGCCCACGGCGAAAGAGAGCGAGTAGAGATATTCCGTATAGGTTGTCGATGAACTCGTGCGCCCGCCCTTGCCGGCGCGTTCCGTCGTCTCCGACGTCGTCTCCCGGAAATTCGCGGCCCAGATCAACTGTCCGGCGACGCGCGCGCGCCCGTAGACGCGCAAGACGCCCGCGCCTTCCGTCGACGCTTGCAGGGTGAAGCTGTCGATGCGCGGCCCCTCGATGCGTCGCTTGTTGGGGCCGAAAATCAACCTGTCGACATAGCCGGCGGCGAAGGACGCGGCGGTCGACGCGGCGGTCTTCGCAACGATAGCGCCGAGCCCGCCGCCGCCGACGGCGCTGCCGACGGCCGATGCGCCGGCGAGTAATAGCTGCGCCATAGGGCTTAGTCCTCCTCAATCGTCGGGAAAGCGAACGCCGCCACGAAGCGATCGCGCCACCAACGCCCGAGCGCGCCTTCGACGACCCCGCGGCCGGCATAGGCGTGGATCAAGCGATCGTTCGGCGCGTAGACGCCGCAGTGTTTCGCCGGCCCGTCGCGAACGATGCGGAACACGAGAACGTCGCCCGGACGCGCCGCGCCCGCGGGAAGCGCGTCGAGGTTGCGGGCCGCGGCTTCCAATAAAGGCTCGCCGCCGCCGCCGGCGAAGGCGCGTTCATTATGGTCCGGCATATAGGGCGGCGGCGCTTCCGGCTCCGTTCCGTATAAAGAGCGCCACACGCCGCGGATGAGCCCAAGGCAATCGCAGCCGGCTCCTTTAGCGCTCGCCTGGTGGACGTAGGGCGTGCCGATCCAGTCGCGCGCAAGCGCCAGGGCCAGGGCGCGCGGTCGGCCGGGCGCGCCGCTCTCCGCGTTCACGTGCGCCGCCCTCCGTCATTGGCCTCGCCGCGCAGGGGATAACTGACTGCGACGTCGTTGCCGGGCATGAAGGGAAAGCCGCGGAAGTTCCCAAAATTGTTGAACTTCGCGCGGCACGTCTCGTCGCGCTTGTCGCAGCCGGCGACGACCGTGAACGCGTCGCCGACCGCGATCGTCGCGCCGGTCGGGATCCAAAGCGACAGGGCCGCATCGCCCGACGCGGCCGATCCGTGGGCTTTGACGTGCCCGCCCGCGCCGGCGTTGGCGCCGCCGGTCCACGACAACGCGCCGTGCTCGAACCATCCGTCTGCAAAAGACGACAAGCCGCTCGCTTCGAAACGCGCGTCGTCGTACACGCCGGTGACGACCCCGACGCCGGACAAGCCGGCGGCGCCCGTATCGACGCCGCAACGTGCGTCGCCCAGGCGTGCGTCGCAGCCGCGCTGATAGACCCGGCCCTGCGGCGCGTCGAGCGCGGCGGCGGGCCCGCGCACTTCGGCGACGAACCGCCCGCCCCGCCGGGCGATTTCGCCGACGCGGCCGTCCTGCAAGAGGACGCGTTGGCTCGGGTCGGCCCAGTTCACACGCCAGACCTCGACCCGCGCGCCGTCATAGAGCCCCGCGGCGAGATCACTCTCCGATAGCGCATCGGAGGATAAAGCGCCTTCGATCTCTGTGTTGTCGGGGGCGAGATCGGCGCTCGTCGCGAGCGCGGCGCCGTCGGCGCCCGTCTCCGGCGCGAAATTCTGTCCGCCGAACGTCAGCGCGCGGTCGTGATCGGTGAAGCCGAGCGCCGCGCCGTCCGCGCGCGTCAACCGCCAGCAGGTGCACAAGGTCGTAACGCCCGCGGCGAGGTGGGCGGCGAGCCCGGCGTCCAGCGCGCGCATTAGACGCGCACCTCGACGAGGGGGATCGACGGGATCTCGCCCGCATCGAACGCCGCGAGATTGATCTGTAGGCTGTCGGCGTCGAACCGCACGGGCGTGTCGAACAGGAACCCGGCGGTGACGCTGACGCCCTGCGCGGGCGGCGCGGCGAAGGTGAGCCGCCCGGTCCCGTCGTCGAGCGTGTAATCGACGCCGAGCGTTTGCGGCGCGCCGGCGAGCGCGACGAGCACCGACCCGCTCACCGGCTTGGCGACCCGGCGGTCGTAAGAGGCCCCGCCGCTCGCATACCGCTTGACGAGATCGAACATCGTCGCCGCACCGTCGCCGATGCCGAGGGTTTGGTCGTCCGCTTGCGGTGTTTTATCGATGGCGCAAGATTTGTGATCGAACGGGTCGCGAAATCGAAACGCGTAGAGACGGCCGCGCCGCGCCTCGAAAAACGCCGTTACCGTTTCCAGATCGGCGAGCGACTTAACGCCGTAGCCGACATTATAGCGCCGCCGGCTATCCGCCCACGGCGTATTGCGCGTCTCGTGACCGGAAACGAGCGAGACGATTTCCGTGCGCCGCGTCGGACCACCCTCGGCCCCGCGCGAAATGTCGAGCGGAAACGTCGCGTCATGGAACGTCATGGTCGCATCCTCCCTTGCGGCGCGCCGCTTAAAGCCCGCGTTGGCCGCGCGCGACGGCGCGCGCGAGCGCGGCCGTCA
>JBCCZS010000194.1:0-5957 GCA_039187035.1 Pseudomonadota bacterium
CGCTCATGCGCGCCGCTCCGCGCGATGGCGGCGCATCACGTCCTGGATCGCCGCCGGCGACGCGGCCGCTTCGACGAAACGCTCCGGGCGATCGTAAAGATCGGCGAACCGGTCGGGCAAATCCGGCGTGCGGCCGGTCGCGGCGCGAACCGCGTCCGGAAATTTCGCCGCGTGCGCGGTCGACAAGGTGACGACGGGGCCGTCGAGGCGGCCGTCCGCCCGCGCTTTTTCCGTCGCTACGAGGCCCACGGCCGTATGCGGATCGACCAATATCGAATGCTCGTCCGCCATGCGCCGCATCATATCGGCGACCTCCTCGCCGCGCGCGCGTTCGGAAACAAAGTCCGCCCGCATCGCCGCAAGCCTCGGGTCGTCGAGCCGCGCGCCGCCGGGGTCGTCGACGGCGCGGACGAAATCAACCGTCCCCCCGGCGTCCCGGCCGCTCGCTTCGAACACGAGGCGTTCAAAGTTGGACGCGACTTGAATGTCCATGGAAGGCGAGGTCGTCGCGGATACGGTTGCCGGCGCATAACGCCCGCTCGTCAGCACCCGATGCAAAATATCGTTGTCGTTCACGGCGACGCACAACCGGTCGACGCCTAGGCCCATACGCTTGGCCGCATATCCGGCGAAGACGTCGCCGAAATTACCGGTCGGCACGCTGAATGAGACGCGCGGGGCGACGGGCGCGAGCGCGCGCAAGCTGGTCGCATAATAGGTGATTTGGATCGCGAGCCTCGCCCAGTTAATCGAGTTGACGCCGCCGAGGCGCATTTCTTCTGCAAACGGACGGTCCGCGAACAACGCTTTGACGACGGCCTGGCAATCGTCGAACGATCCGTCGACGGCGATATTGACGACGTTGTCTTCGCGCACGCTGGTCATGATCCGGCGCTGAACCTCGGAGACGCGGCCTTTGGGATGTAAAATGTAAATGTCGGCCTGTTCGGCGGTGCGGAACGCGTCGATGGCGGCGGCGCCGGTGTCGCCCGACGTCGCGCCGATGATGGCGACGCGCGATCCGCCGGACGCCAGCGCGGCGTCGAAGAGGCGCGCCAACAGTTGCATCGCGACGTCTTTAAAGGCGAGCGTCGGCCCGTGAAAAAGCTCCAAAAGCCAATGATCGTCGCCGAGCCGGCGCAACGGCGCGACCGCCGGGTCGTCGAAACCCGCATAGGCCGCGCGCGCCATCGCCGTTAACGCCGGGAGGTCCGCCTCGGGGCCGGTGAAGGCGGCGGTTACCGCGGCGGCGACGTCAGCGAACCCTGCGTCCGGGCCAAGTCGCAAAGCCGGCCATGCGTCCGGCATATAGAGGCCGCCGTCCGGAGCCAGGCCCGCCAACAAAGCGTCTTGAAAAGAGACCGCCGGGGCGCGCCCGCGGGTCGATCGATAGAGCATCTGCGGCTTTCGGACGGCCGCACCTGCATTGCGCGCGGCTCACCCGGTTCACTGTTCTCTCGCGCCGCGCGGCAATCAAGGCTCGGGCGCCGTCGCATAGCAGCGCGTGGCCGGCGCGCCTGAGATGACGCACTGTGCCGGGGCGCGGGGTGAGAGCACTTGGGAGGCGGCCGATTTCGCTTGCCGGAGGGACGGCGCGCGTCTATAGCCCGCGCTTCAGTTTTGCGGCGCGCCGCCGACCGCGGCGCGACGAGGATCCGCTCCGATGAAAAAAGACCTGCACCCCGACTACCACACGATCAAAGTGGTGATGACCGACGGATCGACGTTCGAGACGCGCTCGACCTACGGAGAGCCCGGCGCGACGTTGAACCTCGACATCGATCCGATCAGCCATCCGGCGTGGACGGGCGGCCCGGCGCAAGTGTTGGAGCGCGGACAGGTGTCGAAATTCAACCAGAAGTTCGGCGCGTTCGGATTGAAAAAGAAAAAAGACTAAGCGACGGCGCGGCCGGCGTCGGCGGGTTTTCTCGCGCTTACTGCCCGAACGCCCGATGAAGCGAGCGCAGCTGCGCCGCGGCGTCGAGTTCGCTCGCATCGCCCGCAGGACGGGCGAACAGCTCGCCGTCAAGACGCACGATCCGCGCGTAAAGTTGATGCGTCTGGTCGCTTAGGCGCTGCAACGGGTCCGGAATGTCGGCGTCTTCGGCGAGGCGCGTCGCGTCGGGCGATTGATTGATCCGATATTTTTCGTCGCGCGCCTCATCGAGCGCCATGTCGCCTTCCCGCACCGCGCGCATGACGAGGAGCCAGGACGCGATCTGCATCAGCTGCGTCGTCAGGCGCATCGACGCGCCGGCGTATGCGAGCGCCGGACCGCGAGCGAGCGTTTTGGACGCGGCCCGCCCCGCGCCGTCCAGGTATTCGGCGGTTTCCTCGACCAGCGCCATCCCCTCGCGAAACGTCTTGGCGAAGAGCTCGGAACGCACGAACGTCTCCGGGCCGGCGGCGGTCGTCCCCTTGTCGAAATAGACAGTCATGGGATCCTCGTCTCCCTAGGCCGCGTTCGCGGCTCGTTACGCCGTCGTCACGGTGACGAAATCCGCCGCCGCTTCGATTGGGAAAACAGCAACGCCTATGCCAGCACGCCGACGGGGTTTTTCGCAATCGCCGATCGTTGTCGGGGTCGACGGGTGCCGCGCGGGATGGCTCGCAGTGCGGGCCGATTTCGGATGTGGGACGTTTACCGTGTCCGTCGAACCGACGATCGACGCGGTCGCGGCGGGGCCGGCGCGCGGCGCGGCGGCCGTGATGATCGACATGCCGATCGGCTTATCGGAAGACGGCGCGCGCGCGTGCGAGACGATGGCGCGGCGCGTTTTGAGCCCGCGACGGCACGCGAGCGTATTCCCGTCGCCGGCGCGCGCCATGCTCGATTGCGCCGACTACGCCCAGGCGAACGCGCTCGGCAAAGCCTCGCCGCGCGGGCGCGGGCTGCCCAAGCAGACCTGGATGATCGTGCCGAAAATCCGCGAACTGGACGCCTTCATCACGCCGTCGCGGCAACGGCGCTTCGTCGAGACCCACCCGGAAGTCGCCTTCGCGCGGCTTAACGGGGACGCGCCTTGCGCGGCTTCCAAGCGCACGCCCGAAGGCCGGGAAGAGCGCGTCAAATTATTGAGGGCCGCCGGCGTTCACGCCCCCGAAGGCCTCGCGGCATCGGCGCGGCGTGCGGTCGGCCGCGCGGGCGTCGGCGAAGACGACGTTTATGACGCCTGCGCCCTTGCGCTGTCCGGACGCGCGCGTCTGGACGGCACCGCCATGCGCCTCACCGACGGGGCCCGGGACGCGCGCGGCTTGGTTATGGAGATCTGGGGGTGAGCGCTACGACTTAAAAAGCGCGTCCGCCGCCGCTTTCGCGCCGCCCCGCGCCGACAAGGCGGCCTCGCATCGCACAATCTCGTCGCGCAACGTCGCGATCCGCCCTTCGAGATCGCCGACCGAAAATGTGTACAGATCCTCTTTCACCAACCGATCGATCGGGGCGTCGAGTTCTTCTTGCGCGTCGTCCATCGCGTCCTCCCTGCGAGCCGGCACCGTCGCGCGTCGCCGACCCGAAGACAATTACGCTAATCGCGCAGCCGGACCCCGCCGCCGACCGGCCCGACGCCGTCGGGCGTCGGCACGGTCTTCAGGCTGTAGTCGGTGTTGAGGACGAGCGTCGGGCTCCCGAGCATCCGCAAGCGCCGCGCGACGATCGCCGTATAGGCCGACTGGTCCGCGATCGGCTTCAAGCTCGACACGAACAAGTCCCCGCGCGGGAGATAGAACGTCCCCAACAGGCGCCGCGCGTCGTCGCTCAAGATCGAATGCGTGCGCCCGAGCGGCGCCGTGCGATCTTCAAAAAACAAGACGCCGGCCATCAAACCGGTTTCCGGCGCGGCGAGTGAAATCTTTGAATCCGCATCGAATTTGAAAGTCGCGTCGTCGCCCTCAAGGTAAAAGGCGACCCCGTCGCCCTGCATGCGTGCGCCGAGCCCGACGTAGAGAGGGCCGTCTTTAATGACGTAAACGCCGGGTTCAAGCGTCACATCGGCGTCGGACTGGATGCGAAGCCCGCCGCAATAAACCCCCGGCCGCAGCGTGTACTTCGTGTGCTTCAAGATCGAGCCGGCGGACGACGAACCAAAGAGTTCGAGAACCGACTCGGTCGCCGCGGCGAGCCCGGTCTCAATATTCGCCTGGCCGTATTCGGCGTCCCTTTGGTCGCAGCCCCCGACCGGCGGCGTCGGCCGCTCATTAAGCGGATCGCTTTTCGGCGGACAATCGAGCGTGGGCGCCGGCGAGAAGTTCGTGCTCGACCCGTCTTCTCCGCCGCCGGAGCAAATCTGGCTCGCCTCCAGGAGCGAGCTTCCCGTCGCGTGGAGCGCCGCGTTCGAGGTCGAGTTGGCGTGCAGAACGCAATTGGGCGCTTCAAGGCGCGCGTTCATGCGGGCCGAGATCGCCCCGCCTTCGCGGTCTTCGAGCGCGATCACGCAGAGGTTAGCGCCGCCATACGCCTCGGCCTGCGAGGCGGCGGTGACGTCGCGCGGCGCGTTTTGGAGAAACGACGGCGCCGTCGCGGCCGTGACGCGCACCGACACCGTCGACGCCTGGAGGTCGGCCTCGACCGACACCGATTTCAACGAGACGCCGAAGGAGGGCGCAAGTTCGCGCATCGCAAGGTTTTCGACATACGATTCGATCCGGGCGGCCTGGGCGTTCGCCACCAAGAATTCGCGCGCGCCGCGCACGGCGAGCGTGTCGGCGAGTTCCTGCAAGGACGACCGCTTCGCAAACGCGCCGGCCGCGTCGAGCGCGGCCCCCGCAAACGCGAGCAGCGCCGGCGCGATAATCGCAAACATGACCGCAACGTTGCCGTTGCGATTGTTGATCGCGCGCCTGACGGAAAGCCCTTCCATTTGACTAAAATATCGCGCGTCCGTTTGGAAACTCTTTAGCGAAGCGGTTAACGGAGGACGTTTTCGCTAGCATAAGGACGGCCGCGCCATGCGTTTCCCCTCGCCGCTCCGAGCCGGCCGGCTCATCAAGCGCTACAAACGGTTCCTGGCGGACGTCGCTTTTGAGGATGGAACCGAGGTCACGGCCCATTGCGCCAATCCGGGCTCCATGATGGGCCTGAGCACGCCCGGCATGCCGGTGTGGTTGTCGCGCAGCGAGTCGAAGACCCGCAAACTCCCCTTTTCGTTGGAGCTCGTTGAGGTCGACGGCGTCCTCACGGCGATCAACACCGGCAACCCGAACAAGCTCGCGGAAGAAGCGCTGCGGCGCGGCGCGATCCCGGAACTCGCCGGCTATGCCGACCTGGCGCGCGAGCGAAAATACGGCGAAAACAGCCGGATCGACATCCTTTTGTCGGACCCGGCGCACGCCCAGCGCCGCCGGCCGGACTGCTATGTTGAAATCAAAAACGTGCACCTCGTGCGCGAGCCGGGCCTCGCCGAGTTCCCCGACTCCGTCACGACCCGCGGGGCCAAGCACCTCGCCGAGCTGACCCGGGTCGTCGCCGCCGGCGGCCGGGCGGTGATGCTCTATATCGTCCAACGCGGCGATTGCCGGCGGTTGCGCCCCGCGGCCGACCTTGATCCGGCGTATGCGGACGCGTTAATCAAGGCGACCGACGCCGGGGTGGAAACCCTGTGCTACGATTGCGACGTGACGACCGAAGAGATCGTGGTGCGGCGGGCGCTGCCGGTCGACGTCGGCGCGCGGTAGGCGCGGACCGCCTGCCCGTGATCGGGCGCGCGCGACCGCCGCGCGGAAAGGAACGCAAAGACCGTGGACAGCGAAGCCGTCAAAACCGGGCGCATCAAGATCCACGCGCCGGAAGATTTCGACGGCATGCGCAAAGCGGGCCGGCTCGCCGCCGCGTGCCTCGACATGGCCGCCGGCCTCGTCGAACCGGGCGTCACGACCGCGTCGATCGACGACAAAATCCGCGCGTTCGTATTCGACCAGGGGGCCGTTCCGGCGACGCTCGGCTATCGCGGCTATCGCCA
>JBCCZS010000195.1:0-5918 GCA_039187035.1 Pseudomonadota bacterium
AGGCTAAGAGCTTCAGTCGCTGGCGCCGTTTCGGCAAATACGCCAAGACGATCGGCGCAAGGTTCTTGCCGAAATATTTCGGCCCCAGCCAGTCCTGGTGTTTGTAGACGGCGCGCGCGCGGCGCGGGATGTCGGCGATCGTCATTTTACGGAGTTTACGCGTGATGCCGTCGTGCGCGCCGGACCGATAGTCGAACACCGGCTCAGCGACGTTGGCGAGCGGACCGCGTTGAACGAGGCGTACGAACAAATCCCAGTCTTGCGCGTTCGGCAGCGTTACGTCGAACGGCGTTTCAAGAAGCGCGCTGCGGCGGGCGAATAGGCCGCTCGCGCCGCAAAACGGGTTGCCGAGGCGCACGGCGTCTTCATCGATGATCTCGTGCGGCCAGATCGCTACGTCGGTTGCGTCGCCGACCGCGCCGAAGCCGCCGAGACAGGCCTCACGTGCGCCGATCGCGGCTATTTGGCGATCTGTTTTGTCGGGCCGCCAAATGTCGTCGTCATCCAGGAACGCGACGAATTCGCCCCTTGCGAGCGCGACGCCGCGATTGCGCGCAACGTTCGCGCCGCTATTTTTTTCAAGCCGTTCGTAACGCACTGCGCCGTCCGGAAAGGACGCGACGACGGCCGAAAGGTCCGTTGGCGAACAATCGTCGACGACGATGATCTCCATCCGCGGATAGGTCTGCGCGCGCGCGCTTGCAATCGCCTCGCGCAAAAAGTCGGGGCGGTCATAGGCGGTGATGACGGCGCTGACGAGCGGGCGCGCCGGCGTCGGCGCGTCGGACGCGGCGTCGTTTTCAGCGTCCCGGGCGAGCGCTTTTTCACCGGCGCTCATCACGCGGCTCCCGGAGCGTGCGCCGCGGATGGGGCCCCCGGGTCGGGGCGCGCGTCTGCGGGCGCAACGCCGAGGCTCTCGGCGATAAGCCGCGCGGCGACGTCCCAGGAATACGCCGCCTGGGCGAGCGCATAGGCCGCCCCGGTCAGGCGATCGCGAAGCGCCGGATCGCCCGCCAGGCGCGCAACGGCGCCCGCGGTCTCTTCGGGCGTTTCGGCAAATAGCGCGTGGACGCCGGGTTCGGCGTCCAAGCCTTCCGCGCCTTTCGCGGTCGTTACGACCGGCACCCGCGCAGCGAACGCCTCGACGAGTTTCAGCCGGGTGCCGCTGCCGAGCGCGATCGGCGCCATCACGACGTCCGCGGCATGGAAGTAGGGGACGATCGACGGCGTTTCGCCCGTGACGGTGACGCCGGGCGCGCGCGACGCCGCCTCGCGCATGGCCGCGGTCGGCTTGCGGCCGGCGAGAACGATTTCCGCCTCGACGCCCCGCGCGCGGAGCGCCGGCGCGACGTCGCGGATAAGCCGGAGCGCCGCGTCCTCGTTGGGCGGATAGGAGTACGTGCCCGCGTAAAGAAGACTCACGGGTTTGCTTACCGGGTTGCCGGATTCGACGGCGCGCCGTGCGCCGGACGGCGGCGCATAGTCCTCAAGGCGGATGCCGTTCGGCACGGCGTGGACCGGCGCGGCCGGCTGATAGCGGCGGCGTATGTCCGCCGCATCGGTTTCGCTGCACGCCCAGACGAGGTCGCAGGCCCCGATGATCGCGGCTTCGGCTTCGCGCGTGCGGCGGTCGATCAGCGTTTCGGACGCGCTCATCGCGGCGCGCAATTCGGCTTCGACGTTGTGGGCGTCGAAGACCAGCGTTTTGCACGCCGCGCGCAGCGGCCCGGCATAACGGGCGAGCGACAGCTCTTCAACGACGCCGCAGTCGTAGGGTCCGCCCGCGCGAATCGTCGCAGCGGCGCCCGGGTGCCAATAACCGTCGATGTGCGGGTGGCCGTTCGGCCGCCAGCGCCAGAGTTTGGCGGCCATGCGCGTGGCGAACGGGCGCGTACCGTACGGAAAGTGCCGCCAGGCGCGCACGACCGGCGCCGGTCGGGTCTCGTCAGCGGGCAAGCCGACCGAGACCACGTCGACCGGACCGAGGCGCGCCAGGCCGTTAATATTCTGCCAATTACGAAGCGCCGCGCCGCCCATCGGGCGGTCGGGCCGAAATCGGGTGACCACGATCGATCGCATGCCGGGTTCGTTTCACATCGCTTGAGACGGTCCGAACACCATCGCCCGGACCGTCTTAACGTTGCATTTATGCTGCATCCGCGTCTTCGCGGTGCAAAAAATTAACCATTCGAAAATAATTTTCCGTGGATGTCGGACCTCAAACAAACCCGCTATTTTAGGGCTTCTGCTGCATTTTCTTTCGCTCGGCGGGTGTTTCCGCTTTGCGGCGCCTGAAATATGCGCTTGATCTGGTGTGGGAGTTGAGGGCATTAATAACCTTACGGATTGGAAAGGTTATGGTGCTCATGTTGGGGAGTGTAATGGACAAAGCGTACCACGGCGGCGCCAGCGTCGCCAACCCAAGCGACGCCGCGTTGGGGTTGGATTTGTCGAGTAAACGTTTGTTCGACATCGCCGTGTCCCTCGTCTTTATCGTCCTGTTTTCGTGGGTAATTTTGCTAGCAGCCCTCGCTGTGAAGCTGGAGACGCGCGGCCCGGCGTTTTTCCGCCAGACCCGCACCGGCCACAACGGCCGATTGTTCCGGATCTGGAAACTTCGGACGATGACCGTGTGCGAAGACGGCGGCGATATTGAGCAAGCGACGCGCGATGACGAACGCGTGACCTTCGTCGGCAAATTTTTGCGGTGCACGAGCGTCGACGAGCTTCCACAACTTCTGAATGTCCTGAACGGCGATATGTCGCTTGTCGGCCCGCGTCCCCATGCGTGCGCGCACGACCGCGAGTTTTCTACGCAGGTGCGGAATTACGCCGATCGCTTCGCGGTGCGCCCCGGAATCACGGGCCTGGCGCAGGTGGCGGGTTTTCGCGGTGAGACGAAAACCGCTGCGCAAATTCGCGCCCGCGTACGTGCGGATCGGATCTACATCGAAAACCGGTCGTTCGGGTTCGATCTGTTGATCCTGCTGCGCACGGTCTTCGTCGTAATCTGGGGCCGCAACGCTTATTGATAAGCGGTCGGCAGGCGGGGTTCCGCTCCAAGTTTTGACAGGCAACCATGCGCCGCGGCTCGCCGCGGCGTTTTTTTGCCGGCCGCGCTTGCCTCGTTTACCAAATCTGAAGGCGCGCGCGCGCGAATGGCGTTCAGGGCCCGTATCGGCTCCGGGCAGGACGGCGCGTCGGCCGGTCCGATAGCGAGGGGCGTAAGAGCCATGTGCGGCATCGCCGGCTTTATCGATCTCAAACGCCGCATGGATCCGGACGTCCGCGTCCGGACGGCCGAGGCGATGCACGAAGCGATCGCCCATCGCGGGCCCGACGACGCCGCCGTTTGGCTTGACGCCGACGCCGGCGTCACGCTCGCCCATCGCCGGCTGGCGATCATCGATCTGTCGCCGGAAGGTCGCCAGCCGATGGTCTCCCAGTCCGGCCGCTACGTCATCGTCTTTAACGGCGAGGTCTATAACTTTCCCGACTTGCGCAAGCGCCTGGAGGCGCAAGGCGCGACGTTTCGCGGTCGGTCGGACACCGAAGTGATGCTCGCCGCGTTCGACGCGTGGGGCGTCGATGCGTCAATCCCGCTTTTCAACGGCATGTTCGCCTTCGCCGTCTGGGACCGCGAAACCCGGCGCATGACGTTCGCGCGCGATCGCTTCGGCAAAAAGCCGCTCTATGTCGGTTGGGCGGGCGATGCGTTGATTTTCGCGTCCGAGCTGAAGGCGTTCCATCGCCACCCCGCGTTCGTCGGCGCGGTCGATCGCAGCGCGCTGCGAAACTACACGCTGATGTGCTGCGTCAGCGCGCCTTACGCAATTTACGAAGGCGTCTATCAATTGCTGCCGGCGTCGAGCCTGACGGTCGATCCGTCCGCGCTGGCGCCGGGCGAGGACCTTGCCGCCGGCATGACGCGCTATTGGGTCCAAAAAGACGTCGTCGAAGCGGCGCGGGCGGCCCCCGACCGGCGCGGCGTCGAGGCCGTCCTTGAAGACTTCGAACAACAGCTTTTGGACGCCGTCAGTGAGCGGATGATTTCGGACGTCCCGATCGGCGCATTTCTGTCGGGCGGCGTCGATTCCAGTCTGATCGTCGCGATGATGCAAAAGGCGTCCGACAATCCGGTGCGAACCTTCTGCATCGGCTTCGACGAGCCGCAATTCAACGAGGCCGAGCACGCCAAAGCGATCGCCGATCATCTGAAGACGGACCATACGGAGCTGACCATATCGAGCCGCGAAGCGCTCGACGTCGTACCGTCTTTGCCCGATCTTTACGATGAACCGTTCGCCGATCCCTCACAGATCCCGACCTATCTCGTTTGCAAAATCGCGCGCCCTGAAGCGACCGTCGTTCTGACAGGCGACGGCGGGGACGAACTCCTCGGCGGCTATCCGCGCCACTACGACGTGCCGAACGCGCTTCAAAAGCTGACCTGGCCGCCGCTCGCCGTCCGCCGCGCCGCGGCGTCGATGGTCAGGGCGCTTCCCTTCGGCCGCCTCCATCGCATGGCGCCGAACAATCAACGTTTGCTGCGGCGTATGCGGCGCGCCGCAGACATGATGGCGATGGACGATCCGCAGACGCTCTATCAATATATCGTCGGCAATTGGCGCACCGCTGACGACATTGTCCTCGGCGGCGAGGATCGAACCGTGCCGGCGCTTGACCCTGCGCAAATGCCGACGGGTTTGAGCCTCTCCGAAGCGATCATCTACAATGACGCCTTCGTTTATCGGCCCGATGATTTGATGGTGAAGATCGACCGCGCCGGCATGGCCGTGTCGCTGGAGGCCCGCGCGCCGCTTATGGACTATAAGCTTTACGAGTTTTGCGCGCGGTTGCCCTTTGAGTATTCGGTGCGCGACGGCGGCGGCAAGTGGCTGTTGAAAGAGCTTTTGAGCCGCCACGTGCCGCGCCCGCTCTGGGATCGCCCGAAAATGGGGTTCAGCGTGCCGCTCAACGAATGGCTGCGCGCCGACCTTAAGGAATGGGCCGGCGATTTGCTCAGTGACGAGACGATCCGCCGCCAGGGATATTGGCGTCCGGAAGTCGTCGCGCAAGCCTGGAGCGACCACCAGGACGGCGTTTACACGAAGCCGACGGCCGGCCATTTGTGGGGCGTTCTGATGTTTCAGGCCTGGCTTGAGCGCTGGGCCCCGCAAAACGCCCGATCAAAAGCGGACGCGGCCGAGCGCCGCCCTGACGCGGTGACTTACGCGGCTGCGGTCTAACCCGCGACCGGGCTTGCGCTCGCCTTTGCGCGCAAATAGTCGCGCAGCGGCGCGATCGCCTCGGCGACTTCCGCGTAAACCGCGCGCTTAAAAGGCACGATGAGCGCTTGCGCTTCTTCCAGTTCGGCCCACCGCCAAGCGTCAAATTCCTGGTGATCGTCCGCTGTAAGATCGATTTCGTCGTCGGGGCCTTCGAACATCATCACGGCCCATTTCTGGCGCTGCCCGATCCAGTTTTTTCGTTTGTACCCGTCGGGAAAAACGTAAGGAAGCCAACCGGGCGTCATCAACAATAGCCGTGCGGAGGAAACGCCCGTCTCTTCCTTCAGTTCACGGAATGCCGCGTCGACCGGCGCCTCGCCTTTGTCGACGCCGCCTTGGGGCATTTGCCAGCGCCATTGGTCCTGACCGATATTTTCGTCGTCCGCCGCCAAAGCCCCGACGCGGCGGCCGAGCCAGACTTCGGCGCGGGCGTTGAAAAGAACGACGCCGACATTGGGGCGATAGAGCGACAAGTCGATCACGGTCGACGTCATGGCGCCGGCTCCTTTCGGCCGCGCCGGACGCGACGGGCGCGTCGGCGGCAGTTTGACGAAGGGGCGGTGTTAGCCGGTCGCGGCGGGCGCGCGCAAGACGGCCGACGCCGGCGCGAGTTGCAGACCGTCCGCC
>JBCCZS010000196.1:0-5858 GCA_039187035.1 Pseudomonadota bacterium
CGGCCGTGTTGGCCGCCGTCCTGATTGCCGCCTCGCAACCGGTGGACGACGGGGCGCAAAGCCCGGCGCGGCGCGCGGCCGCCGCCGCGAAGACTTGCCCGCTCGCCGCAGCCGAGCGCGACGTCACGCTCTTGAAGGGCGACGTCGCCGACTTCGCTTTCGCCTTCACGAACCGAGACGCGCCGTCGACGCCGTTCTTCGAACAAAGCGCAGGCGGTGCGGCCGAGCGGCGTCTCGCCGATTTCCGCGGGCGGCCGGTGCTTGTAAATTTCTGGGCGACATTTTGTCAGCCGTGTTTGGAAGAACTGCCGTCGCTCGACCGGCTGCAGCGCGCCGTCGGCGAGGACGTCGCGGTCGTCGCGGTGGCGGCGGACCCGTCCGGCCCGGAAAAGGCGCGGGCCTATTTTGATCGTCTCGGGATCAAGACGTTGACGCTTTACACGGATGAAAAGCTGCGGCTTGCAAGCGCCGTCGGCGGGGTGTCGGTGATGCCGGTGACGATCCTCTACGACGAAGCGGGGCGTGAACTCGGACGTTTGCGCGGGGCGGCGGACTGGGCGGGCGCAGACGCGCGCCGGCTCGTCGAAGCGCGTGTTTCCTGCGGTTAAGCGCGGCGTCTTTGTGTTGCGTCGCAACGGTAAACGGGCGATGCCTGACGACTGCGGCCGCTCGGTCGCCGAGCCGCGCCCTGACTGAATTATCCGCCCTTACGCGCCGCATTCCTTCAGCCCGGCGCCTGACGAGGAGCCTCCGCCATGCCGTTTCGCCTTTCCGCCCGTAGCGTTTTCGTTTGCGCCGGCGCATCGTTGATTTTGGCTTGCGGCGGCGAAGGCGCGCCGGCCCGCGCCGACGCGTCCGCCAAGTCTCCGATCGACGCGCCGTTCACGTTGAGCGGCGCCGAAGCGGTCGACCCGGATCGGCTATTGGCGTTGATCCCGGAAGACGCGCGGCCGACCGCCGAGAACGCGTCGTTTGACGAGGCGCTCGGCGCGACCGTCTACGAAAACGTTTCGTTCACGGAAGACGGCGGCGTGGCGACGATTGATCGGGTCGAGGTCTACGGACCGAATTTCGACGTGATCGACGCCGCCGGCGACGACGAGAAAGCCGACGCTGCCGGGGCGCTGGCGACGGCCGTGCGCAAAGTGCGTCTCTTCGGCGTGACGCTGACGCCGCCGCCGGTCGCTGACGTAGAAGGCGGCGCTGATACGGAAGCCGACGGGGGCGTCTCGGTCGCCGTGTCGACGCCGGGCGTTTTGCGCATCGGCGCGATCGAGATCGACGCGCTCGACGTTCGCCCGGGGGCCGGCACGCTCGCAGAGAAAGACGCCGCGAATTTCGCCAATAGCTTCGCGCTCGGCGGGTTCTACGCAAAAGACTTGGCCCTTGAGGGGCCGATCGACGACGGCGCGCCCGCCGACGTCGCCTTGTCGATCCCCGATCTGCGCCTGACCGGCGTATCCGGCGGGGCGATCGAAACGTTCATCGTCAACGGCCTGCGCGTCGTCGGCGAGACGGACGCCGAAGCGCTCGCGGACGTTCTCGGCGAGGCGGCCGGCGCCCCCGCCGGCGGCACGCAAACGACCGAGATCAAAACACTGCAATGGCGCGGCCTCGATTTTTCCGAAGCGGTCAAACTCGCCCTTAAAGACGAAAAACTCGGCTATGACGCGCGCAACCGCGTCAGCTTCGGCGCGCTCGACCTAAAGGGCGTCTCCAGCCATATCGGCGACAAACTTTTCTACAAAAGCGACGCGCAGTCGTTCGCCGTTGAGGAAACGGCGTGGCTCGCGCCGTCGAAAATCCGTGGTCGAACGGAAGGCGACTTTTACGATTTCACCGCCTATTTCGCCGGCGTCGGCGCGGACGAAGAGACGCTCGTCGCGGCGTTGAAAGAGCAAGGGCTCGACGCCGTCACCGGCGCAGCGACGTACGCTTATGATTGGGACGCCGACGGCGGGGCGATGACGTTCAGCGCCGCGACGGACGCCGAAAACGTCGCGGCGTTGGACTTTGATCTTGCGCTCGACGGCTTCGAACTCGCCAAACTCGGCGCGGCCTTCGACGCCGGCGAAGAGGACGCGGTCGCGCAGCTCGGCAAATTCGCCGCCATGTCGATGACCCTCGAAGATGAAAAAGCGCTCGACGCGATCTTTGCGATCGCCGCGGTGCGGATGAACACGACCGGGCCGGAGTTACGCGAGTCCGCGCCCTCGATGCTCAAGCTCGTCAGCCTCTCGGCCCAACAGGTCAATCCGAAGATCGGCGATTACATCAACGCCGCCGCCGCCTTTATCGGCGAGGGCGGCACGCTCCGCGTCAAGGCCGCGCCGGAAAACCCGGTGTCGTTCCAGGCGCTCGACGCGGCCGTGGAAGCCGGCCCCGCCGGCTTGCCGGACCTTCTCAACGTGTCGGTGACGCACGACGCGCCGGCCGAGTGAGCGCTAAAGGCTCCAGTAAATCAGAAGATTGTTGACGACGATCAAGGCGTTCGTCGTCACGGCGAGCAAAAAGACGCCCGTGACGAACGGATGGGGAAACCAGACGACCATCGCGCTGATGAGGCCTTGGAGCGCCAGTTTCGCGACAATCCAGCCTTCGCCGAGCTGCGTCATCGCCGCGCGCATGACGGGGTTCGCCTCTTCGGTTTGGCCCGTCGATAAGGCCAAATTCGTCGAGACGATGTCGAGCACGCCGACGACGTTGTAAGCCGCTACTAAGATCCACGCGATCTGCAGCGCCGCCCCGCGCCGGCGCGCCGACGCGGCGTCTCGTTTCAGGCGTCCGAGGCCCCCGGGCGAAATTAACGTAAACAAAGCGCCTGCGTGTCCTTCATTGTGCCGCCGATCCGCCGCCAATCCGCTGTCCGTCGCCCGCCGCTCCTTGGAACGAATGTTGCCGCGCAGGTTCGGGGCGGCCCTTTGGGCGCGCGCTTTGCCGAATCGGCGATCGACGCGAACGGGATCCTCGGGGTAAAATGCAACAATCATGACGGCTTTCGAACCAGCGAACGCGCATGCCGACGACGCGCCGGCTCCGGCCGAACCGAGCCCCGGCGTCTCAATTCGGGTCCCGCGGGGGCTTATGGCGCGCGCGCGCGGCGTATTGTTTTGGGAGCGGATCTGGCCGATCGCGCTCGCCGCGCTGGCCGCGCCTTTCGCATTTGTCATCGTCAGCCTCTTCGACGTTTGGCGCCATACGCCAGTCTGGGCGCATGTCGGGGCCTTGGTGGCGGCGGCCGGTCTGGCCGTCTACGCGGTCCGGCGTCAGGGGGCCGGCTTTGCGTTGCCGACGCGGCGCGATGCGGCCGCGCGGATTGAAGCCGACGCCGGGCTCGCGCACGCGCCGCTCCAGGCGCTCGCCGACCGGCCGAGCGCGGGCGACGCGTCGAATCCGTTGTGGCGCGCCCACCAGACGGCAATGGCCGAGCAGGCGCGCGCGGCGCGTCTCAACCGTCCGGCGCTCGGCGCGGCCGCCGACCGGGTCGATCCGAAGGGGTTGCGGTTCGCGGCGCCGGGCCTGTTTGCCGTGGCGCTCGCTGCGGCCGGTCCGGAGACGGCGACGCGGTTGTCGCTTGCCGTAAATCCTGGCGCTGCTAGCGGCGCGTCGTCGGCCGTCGTCGATCTGTGGATCGACCCCCCGGCCTACACCGGCACGGCCCCTATTTACCTCCACAAAGCCGGCGAGCGCCTCGGCGGATTGCGAGACCAGGTCGATGCGCCGGCCGGGTCGACGGTCGTCGCGCAGGTCAACGGGGCGCGGCGTTTCCGGCTCGATTTCCAGACCGAGGCCGAGACCGTCGACGCCGAAGCGCCGCACGAAAAGAACGACGCCGGCCGCGTCGAATTGGGGCTCACGGAAAGCGGGCTCGTGCGGTTGCGGCTCGCCGGCCGCACGACCGCCTGGCCGATCGGCGTTTTGAAAGACCGCGCCCCGCGCGTGC
Organism: Pseudomonadota bacterium; assembly: GCA_039187035.1. Classification (GTDB taxonomy): domain Bacteria; phylum Pseudomonadota; class Alphaproteobacteria; order Caulobacterales; family Parvularculaceae; genus JAJFFW01. The sequence continues at coordinate 3,944 of JBCCZS010000196.1, forward strand.
GTTTTGTCGAACCGCCCGCAGGCGACGACGACGGGCGTGTCGGCTTGGCGGTGCGGATCGACGACGATTACGGCGCGGCCGCCGGCCGGCTCGTGCTCACGCTCGACCCCGACCAAGAACGCCCGCTTGACGCGCCGCCCCTGGGCGCGGCCGCGCTCGCCGAACGGCGCGCATTCGATCTGCCGGGACTGACCGGCGCGCCCGGCGAACGGCGGATCGCGATCGATTTGCAGGCGGACAAATGGGCCGGCCTCGGCGTCGTCGCGGTCGTCGAAGCCGAGGACGGCGCGGGGCAAACCGCGCGGTCCGAGCCGGCGACGCTTGTTCTGCCGTCGCGCACGTTTTTCCGCCCGCTCGCGAAAGCCGTCATCGAGCATCGCCGCGATCTCGCCGCCGCGCCGCAAGCGTGGACGCGCGCCGGCCGCGCTTTCGATGCGATGACCTTCGCGCCGGAGTTCTTCTATGATCGGCCTAAGGACTATCTCCTGATGCGCGGAGCCTATTGGAACGTCATGCGCCGCAAAGGCGAAGACGTCGATGAAACCGTCGCCGCGTTCTGGCCGCTCGCGCTGCAATTGGAAGACGAAGCGTTGGAGCTCGCCCGCCGGCGCTTGGAAGCCGCCGAAGACGCGCTGCGCGCAGCCCTTGAGCGGGGCGCGGGCGACGACGAAGTCAACGCGTTGGTCGAGGCGTTGCGCGCCGCGATGGACGATTACGTCCAGGCGCTCGCCGACGCGGGCGCGCAAGATCAAAGCGACGGCCGGGAAAGCAATCGACAGTTGGACGACGGCGATCTCGACGCGCTCCTCGACGCCGTGCGCGATTTGTCGGAAGCGGGCGCACAGGGCGCGGCCCGCCAGGCGCTTAGCGATCTCGCCGAGATCCTCCGTAATCTGCAGGTCAGTCGCGGGGCGGGCGGCGGCGGCGGTCGCGACGGCGAGCCCGGCGACGCGCAAGGAGACGGTGAGGGCGGCGAGGGCGACCAGGCCGGCGCCGCCGGCCGGGCCGGCGATCTTATCGGCCGCCAACGCGTGCTTGCCGACGAAACCTACGCCCAAAGCCTCGACGGCGCCGCCGGGGCGGGGGCCGGGGCGCCGGACGCGGGCGCGCTGCCCGGTGCATCGCCGGGCTCGCCGACAGGACCTGACGACGCGCCGGGCGCAGCCGGCGGGGGCCGATCCGCCGACGACATCGCCAGCGACCAACGCGCCTTGTCGCGCGACCTGTCGGAGCTGCGCGCCGACTTGGAAGAGAGCGACGCCGCGGGCGCGGCGCCGGGGGCGCAAGGCGATCCCGCCGATGAGACGCGGGCGTTGCGCGACGAAGCCGGCCGCGCCTTTGAGGAAGCCGACCGCTCGATGCGCGACGCCGAGCGCGCGCTCCAACGCGGGGATTTCGAGACCGCCGAGACCGCGATGGAAGACGCGATCGACGGATTACGCGACGGAGCCGAGGCCCTCGCCGAGGCGCAAAACCGCGACGGCGCGCGCCAGGCCGACGGGGGCGAGGGGCCGGGAGGCGGCGTCGACCCGCTCGGCCGCCCCGTGGGTCCGATTGGCGACGGCCGCTCCGTCGGCGTGCCGGACGAAGCCGCCTACCAGCGCGCGCGCGACGTGCTTCTGGAGCTGCGCCGGCGGCTCAGCGAAGGCGAGCGCACCGAAGAAGAAATTGAGTATCTGGAGCGGCTGCTGGAACGCTTTTAGCGGCGCGCCTTTGTGCGCGCGTGCAAATCTCCGCGCCAATTCATCAACGCGTCGATCGCCTCGTCCGTTCGGCGGGCGCGCGTTTGCTCGGTCTTCGCCGAGCCCACATGGTGAGCGAGCATGCGCCGCTTGCCGGGCGTCAGCGCCGCCCAGGCCTCGGCGCGGTCGCACGCGGCGTTGACGGCGCGTTCAAGGGCCGCCGGCACGTCGAC
>JBCCZS010000197.1:0-5777 GCA_039187035.1 Pseudomonadota bacterium
CTTGATCGCTATCCCGAACAACTCTCCGGCGGGCAGCAACAACGCGTCGCCATCGGGCGGGCGCTCGCGGCCAAGCCGCCGCTCATCCTCGCCGACGAACCGACCGGCAATCTGGACGAAGGAACCGGCGACGCCGTCCTTGATCTTTTCATCGACCTCGTCCGCGACGCCGGCGCAACGCTCTTGACCGTAACCCACTCTGACCGGGTCGCCGCGCGCCTCGATCGGCGCTTGTCGCTCGCGCGCGGGCGCGTCGTCTGAGGCCCGCCCCATGCGCCGCATCGTTTACATCGTTCGCGTTCTTTTGAGCCACTGGGCGCGCAAGCCCGGCCAAGCGGCGATGTTCCTCGTCTCGCTCGCCGCGGCGACGGCGCTTTTCTCCGGCGTCCAGGCGCTGAACCTTCAGGCGCGCGAAAGCTACGACCGCGCCGCGACGCAGCTGCGCGGCGACGCCTATGAGACATTGGCGGCGCCCGGCGGCGCGGCGATCCCGCAGGCGGATTTCGTCGCGCTCCGACGCGCGGGCTGGCCGGTGTCGCCGATCGTCGAGGGCGTGGTGCGCGTCGATGACCGCCGGTTGCGCGTCATCGGGGTCGATCCCTTGACCTTGCCGGCGCGGCCCGACGCTTTGAACGGTGTGCAGGGCGACGCGACGGGCGATATGACGCCCGCAGACTTTCTGTTGCCGCCCCATGTCGGTCTCGTCTCGCAGGAAACGCTGGCGTTGTTCGACGACGGACCGCGCGCGACCGACGACGGCGCCGCGTTGCCGCCGTTCCGCCTTGCGGAGGGTATCGCGCCCTACGCCGTCGTCACCGACGTCGCGGCGGCGCAGGCGCTCTTGGAAATGGACGGCGGCTTCACGCGCCTCGCGCTCGGGGCGGTCGACGAAAGCCGCTTAACGCCGATCGCCGAAATCGTCTCAACGCCGCTCGACCGCCGGGCGCCGCAATCGATGACGGACGCCGCGCAGCTGACGGGCAGCTTCCATCTAAACCTGACGGCGTTCGGCCTGTTGTCGTTTCTGGTCGGGCTTTTGATTGTTTACGCCGCGGTGGGGCTCGCGTTCGAGCAGCGCGTCGGCATGGTGCGCACCTTGCGGGCGGGCGGCGCGACGCGCGCGGAGCTCTCAGCGGCGATGATCCTTGAGCTGATCGTCTTGGCGGCGCTCGCCGGCGGGGCCGGAACGGCGCTCGGTTATCTTTTCGCCGCGGCGATCGTGCCCGACGTCGCCGCGACGCTTCGCAGCCTTTACGGCGCCGACGTCGCCGGCGTTTTAAGCGTGCGGCCGGCCTGGTGGGCGCTCGGTCTCGCGATCAGCGTCGTCGGCGCGCTCGGCGCGGCTGCGGGCAGTCTCTACAAAGCCCATCGGCTCCCTGTGTTGAGCCCGGCCCAGCCGTTCGCCTGGCGGGCCGCCGGCCGCCGCGCCATGGGGTGGAGCCTCGCCCTCGCGGCGGCGTTCGCGCTCGTCGCCCTGGTGAGCGGGGCCGCGTTCGGCGGTCTTTTCGCCGGGTTCGTTTTGATGGGCGCGACGTTGATCGCCGCCGCTTTGGCGCTTCCCGCCGTTCTTTCCGCCGCGCTCGCGGTGGGCGAGTCGCGGGCGCGCGGGGCCCTCGCGCAATGGTTTTGGGCCGACGCGCGCCAGCAATTGCCGAGCCTTGCGTTCTCGCTGCAGGCGCTTCTCATCGCGCTTGCGACCAATATCGGCGTCGGCGCGATGGTGACGAGTTTCCGCGACACGTTCACCGGCTGGCTCGACCAGCGGCTCGCCGCGGAACTCTACGTGCGCGCCGGCGACGACGAGACCGCGAGCCTCGTGCGCGCCTTTCTCGAAGCCGACGAGGCCGTGTCGATCACGCTGCCGTTCGGCTTCGTTGAGACGCGCATCGCCGACGCGCCCGTCGACGTCGTCGGCTTCACCGACCATGCGACCTACCGGGACAATTGGCCGTTGATCGTCCGCGCGCCGGAGACGTGGGACAGCGTCGCGGCGGGCGAGGGCGTTCTCATCAACGAACAGCTCTTTCGCGCCCGTTCTTTGGCGATCGGCGATCCTATGACGCTGCCGACGCCCGCCGGCCCCTGGGCGACGCAGGTTGCGGGTGTTTATTCCGACTACGGCAATCCGCGCGGGCAAATCCTAGCCGCGCGCGCGGCCGTCGGGGCGCGGTGGCCGGACGCGGCCTTCGACCATTTGCTGGTGCGCGCGGAGAAAGACGCCGTCCCGCGGCTCGCCGGCGCCGTCGCCGAACGCTTCGCCTTCGACGACGACGCGATCATCGAACAAGACGCGCTGAAAGCTTTTTCGCTCGACGTCTTTGAGCGGACGTTTTCGGTCACCGCCGCGCTCAACGTGTTGACGCTCGCGATCGCGGGCGTCGCGATGTTCGCCGGTCTCGCCGCGCTCGCCGCCGCACGCCTGCCGCAACTCGCCCCGCTTTGGGCGATGGGGCTGACGCGGCCGAAACTCGCCGCGTTGGACTTTGCAAAGACCGTCGGCCTCAGCGCCGGGACCGCCGTCGTCGCCGCGCCGCTCGGCATGCTCGTCGCGTGGATTTTGACCGCGGTCATCAACGTCGACGCGTTCGGCTGGCTGTTGCCGGTGCGCGCTTACCCCGGCCAGTGGGCGGGCCTCGTCGCGCTCGCCGTCGCCGTCGCCGCGCTAGCGAGCTTGCCGGGCCTCGTCTCCCTGCGGCGCACGCCCCCCGGGGCCTTGCTGAAAGTCTTCGCCGATGAGCGTTGATCGCCGCCGCTTCGTTGTGACTTCCGTATGCGGATTTGCAGCGCTCGCCGGTGCGGCCCGGGCGCAAGGGCTCGCGACCCTCGGCCGCGACGCCGACGGCTATCGGACCGTCACGCCCGGTCGCGCCTTCGACTTTCCCGCCGACCACGGCCCCCATCCCGGCTACCGCATCGAATGGTGGTACGTCACCGCCAACCTTCAGGGGCCGGACGGAACGCCTTACGGGCTTCAATGGACGCTCTTTCGCTCCGCCCTCGCGCCGGAACGCGGCGACGCGCCGAGCCGGGGCGGGGGGTGGGGCGCGCCCTATTTGTGGCTCGGCCACGCCGCCGTAACGACCCCGGATGCGCACTACAGCGCGGAGCGTTTCGCGCGCGGCGCGGTCGGCCAGGCGGGCGTCGACGCCGCGCCGTTCCGCGCCTTTATCGACGAGTGGTCGTTCGAGGCCGACGGCGAGGATCTGCGCGAGGCGCGCCTCGCCGCGGCGAGCGACGCGTTCGCCTACGCGGTCGTGCTGAACGCGCCGCGCGCGCCGGTCTTGCAGGGCGCGGACGGTTATAGCGTGAAGTCGCCGGAAGGTCAGGCCTCGTACTATTACAGCCAACCGTTTTTCGACCTAGAGGGCGCCCTGACGATCAACGGCGCGCGCATTCCGGTGACGGGCGCGGCGTGGATGGACCGGGAGTGGAGCTCCCGGCTTTTGAGCGACACGCAAACCGGCTGGGACTGGTTTTCGCTGCACCTAAAGAGCGGCGCGAAGGTGATGGCGTTCCGGTTGCGCGACACGGCGGCCGACGATTTCTTGGCCGGAACATGGATTGACGCGGACGGAACGACCGCGCCGCTGGCCTCGGACGCGTTGCGGTTGACGCCGTTGCGCACGGTGCGGGTGGCCGGCCGGCGGTTCCCGACGCGGTGGCGCGTCGAGATCCCCGCCCGCGGGCTGGACGTCACGGTCGCCGCGCTCAATGACGACAGCTTCATGGAAACGAGCGTTCCCTATTGGGAAGGACCGGTGCGGATTGACGGGGCCGGCGGGGGCGTCGGGTACCTCGAAATGACGGGCTACTGACGGTAGGCCGCGTTTTCCGAAATGCGCCGTCTTCCGAGGTGTTATGCTCGCTGCGCGTCAACGCCGGGGATGCGGTGAACGGAGCGGGCGGACAGTCGCGCCGAATGCGTGTTTCCGCTAATTGTAACCTGAACGTGTCGGCGCGCGTTGCGACGGTCTAGGGCCGAGGCCGCGGCGACCTTTCCGGGGAGGACGGCAATGAAACGATGGATCTTGTCACTTGCGGTGCTGGCGTGTTCGGCTTGCCAGTCGGCGATCGACCCGCAATTGTCGGTTACGCCGTCGCCGATCTTGCAAGGCGATCCGGTCGCCATCGAACTCGTCGGCTTGGAGCCCGGAAGTTCGGTGACGCTGCGGCTCGACGAAATCAAAATGCGACGCGGCGCGCCGACTTACTATACGAGTTCGGCGACCTTCGAGACGCCGCGTTCGGGAAAGATCTCCACCGCCGTCAACGCCCCCGTCGAGGCCGGCTACGCCGGCGTCGATCAAGCGGGGTTGTTCTGGTCGCGGCGCCGACCCGACGCCGATCAGCCTGCGGAAGATGCGGACCTGTCGCCGCTCACGCTGTCGGTCGACCTCGACGGCGACGCGCTCCCCGAGTTCAAAGAACAAATCCTTTTGACGCCCGCTGCGGAGGCGCTGCGAACCGAGCCCCTGGGCGAGGCGTTTCCGGGCGCTTTCGCGGTCTACCCGGAAGGGGACGGCCCGCACCCGGTCGTCCTTATTCTTGGCGGATCGGAGGGGCACGACAGCACCGCCAAAAGCTTTGCGCCGCGCTTCGCCTCGCGCGGCTATCTCGCGATCGGCGTTCCCTATCACTCACCGGCTTGGGGGGATCGGCCGCAGCCTATTCCCGGCTTGCCGCGGGCGTTCTCCGAACTGCCGATCGATTATCTTGGAGCGGTGACGGCGCAGGTGAAAACGCTGCCCGGCGCTGACGCCGATCGGATCGGGATCTGGGGCGTCTCGAAAGGGGCGGAATATGCGCTCCTCGCCGGCGCGTTGATCGGCGAGTACCAAGCGATCGCGGCGATCGTCCCCAGCGACGTCGTTTGGGAAGGATGGGGCGTGCGGCGCACGACGTCGTCTTTTTCCTGGCGCGGCGAGCCGTTGCCGTTCGTGCCCTATGAGGGGATGGGCGCCGAATTTCAAAAGCCGAAGCCGACGCTCAGGATCCCCCATGATGCGGGACGGGCGGCCAATCCCGACCGCGTCGAGCCGGCCCGCATTCGCGTCGAGACCATCGATGCGCCCGTCTTCCTTGTGGGCGGCGATAAAGACACGGTCTGGGCGTCGGGACCCATGGCGCGCGCCATTAAAGCGACGCGCGACGCGGCGAACCTCGAAACTGAACTCTACGTTTCCGTCAGTGCCGGGCACTTTCTGTCCGGCGACGGCTACGAGCCCGCCTTCGAGCCGGAAGCAAAAATAAAAGGCGAGGCGTTTCCCGCGATGCTCGCCTTTTTCGAACGCCACCTAAAAGCCGAGTAGGCGGGGCCGCAACCGCCGGCTGCGTTCTCTCGCGTCAGCCGCCGTTGAAGAAGTCGTGGATGCGTTGGGCGAGGGCGGCGGAGACGCCGTCGACGGCCTCCAGGTCCTGCGGTTTCGCCCGGGCGACGGCTTTGGCCGAGCCGAAATGGTTCAACAACGCCCGCTTGCGCGCCGCGCCGACGCCCGGGATTTCGTCGATCGGATTGGCGCTGACGGCTTTTTTGCGTTTGGCGCGGTGCGCGTCGATCGCAAAGCGATGCGCCTCGTCGCGCAATTTCTGTATAAAGAACAACGCCGGGTCGCGCGGCGGCAGCATAAACGGCGTGCGCCCCGGCGTGACGATCTGCTCGCCCGTCGCGCCCATCGTGCGGTCCGTGCGCTTGCGGCCCTGGTCGTCTTCGACGCGGCCCTTGGCGACGGCGATGACGGCGACGCCTTCCGCCTCCGGATCGAACCCTAACGCGTCCA
>JBCCZS010000198.1:0-5772 GCA_039187035.1 Pseudomonadota bacterium
AACCAGCGGCCTTTTCGGGCTCGCCAGCGTGAAATTTGGGGGCGCGGGCATGGCGGATGACGAGGTTAGAAACCCGGCCGGTGCGCGATTTAACGAGAGCACGATGACCGCCGCCGTCGCCCTCGGCCGCCGCGAAAAGCGCCGGTTGCGCCGGCGAGACGGCGGCGCGCCGCTCGCCGCAGCAGCCCCGCTTCTCGGTTTGGCGCTTTTGTTCGTCTACGCCTGGGCCGTTTTTGCGCCGGTCGCCGTCGAACGGCGCACGGAAGACGCCGCCCGCGCCGCGCTGGCCGAGGCCGGCTTCGATTGGGCGGACGTGCGCGTCTCCGGCCAATCGGTGACGCTGGTCGGAACGCCGCCGGACGCCGAGGCCGAGGCGGGCGCCCTCGCCGCCGTGCGCGCCCGGTCCGCCAAAGCGTTGGTCGGCGCCGCGGCGCCGGCGACGCGGGTGCGCCTTGAGGGCGACGACGACGCCGACGGCGATGCGCAAGACGGCGGGACGCCAGAACCGGCCGCCGGCGATCTCCCCGCGCCCTCATGGACGTTCGACAAAACCGACGGCCGCGCCAGCCTAGACGGCGTCGTCGGCGACGAGAAAACCCTCGCTGCGATACGCGGCGTCGCACGGGCCTATGAAACGGCCGGCGGCGTCTCGGCCGTTGACGACGCGTTGACCCTCGACGCCGTCGCGGCGGACGCCGGCCATCTCGACCTTGCGTTGCGCAGCGCCGACATTATCGGCCGCTGCGAGGCCGCGCGCGTCGCCTATGCGGACGGAGCCTTCAACGTCGATTGCACTGCGCCCGACGGCGCTGGCGAGGCGATCGAAACGCTGGCGCGCGCGCCGCTGCCGGTTGGGGAATTCGGCGACGTCTTCGTTTCCGAAGCGTTGGAGGAAGAGCCGGTCGAGGGATATGCGACCGCCGAAGAACGCGCGGCCTGCAACGAGGCGTTCGAAGCGCTTCTGACCGAGGCGCGCATCGAATTCAAAATCGCCAGCGCGCAGTTGGACGAGGCGTCCGCCCCCTTGCTCGACCGCGTCGCGGAGGCCGCCGAAGCGTGCCCTGGACGCTTGCGGATCGAAGGCCATACCGACGCCACCGGGGCCGGCGACGTTAACGAGCGGCTGAGCGGGTTCCGCGCGCAAGCAGTGAAGACCGCGCTTGTCGATCGCGGCCTCGACGAGGCCCTCCTTGAGGCGCGCGGCTACGGCGAACGTCGTCCGATCGCGGACAATGCGACCGCTGAAGGCCGTGCGCGCAACCGACGGATCGAAATCCGGGCCGTCGCGCCCGACGGCGCTGACGACGACGAAGCGGCCGCCGACGAAACCGACGACGCAGAAAGCGCAGACGAAGACGACGCTGAAGACGAAGCCGCGGGCGAGGCCGCGAACTGAAGGCCGGCTGCGGGCGCGCGTCCCGCACGGCGAACCGAACGGGTGACCGACGATGGTGTTTTTGTTGTTGCAGATCTCGCTGCTGCTTTTGTTCGCCGCGCTGTTGGGCGCGCTCGCCGTCTATTTGTGGATGCGCGGGCGCTATGAGGACGTGTCGGAGTCCTACCAAGCCCTGATCGGCCGCGGCGACGGGGTCACCAAGGACGATTTGAACGCCGGCCTGTCGGTATTGACCGGCGCGATCGACCGGTTGCCGCGCGCCGATTTCGCGCCGGTGGTCGAGCGGATCGGCGGCCTTGAAGATCGGCTGTCGGCAGCCGGCGCCGCCGAGCCCGATTTATCGCCGGTTTATGAGCGGTTGAACGCGATTGAACAGCGCGTCGCGGCCGGCTTTGCGACGTCGCGCGGACCGGACGTCCTGCCGCTACAACGCGGGGTCGACGCGCTGGCCGCCAAGATCGACGCGTTGCCGGAACCGGACCTGGAGCCGCTCGCCGCCCGGCTCGAGAAGGTTGAAACCGTGCTTGACGCCGCGCTCGGAGCGGAGCGGCCCGATCCGGTCGATCTCGGCCCCCTCGCCCGCCGCTTTGAGGATCTCGCCGGCGCCATCCGCGCCGCCCGCTCGACGGACGACGAACGCCTGTCGGCGCTGACGAATTCGATCGCGCAAATCCGCCCGCCGAGCTTGGCGAGCGTCGAGGCGCGTCTCGGCGCGTTGGAAAAAGCCCTGCGCGAGGCGCCGAAGCCGGACTTCGCGCCGGTGATGACGTCGGTCTCCTCCTCGCTCGGCGCGGTGGAGAAACGGGTCGAGGATCGCCTCGCCAAAGTCGAGGCGGCCGTCCGCGCCGCGCCCCAGCCGGATCTCGCGCCGGTCGTGCGCACGGTGCGCGCGCTCGACGCGCGGCTCGATTTCGTGGCGTTGGAGAACCGGCTGACGGCGATCGAATACGGGCTCGCCGCCGCCCACCATATGCTGCGTGGGCGCGGCGACGGCGCGGCGCTCGCCGCGTTCGAAGAACTGACGACCGGCGACGATGTCCCCGAAGCCGGGGGCGCCGGAAATGGAGCCGCGGGCGACAAGGCGCAAGCTGGGCCGCAATCGGCGAAACGCGCCGGACCGGTTCCCAATTTGTTGACGCACCCCGCCTTCGGCGGCGCGGACGAACTGACCCGCATCAACGGCGTCGGCCCGATGGTGCAGGAGATGCTGAACAATATCGGCGTGTTTTACTTCTGGCAGATCGCCGATTGGAGCGCCTCGGACGCAGGCGCGGCCGATCGCTTGTTGCGGCATTTCCACGGCCGTATCGAAGAGGAAGATTGGATCGGCCAGGCGCGCGCGTTCGCCGCTGCGCCGGACGCCGCGTCCCGGCCTGCGCCCTCCGCGTCCTAAGTTTCCCCGAAATCCGCGCTTAGCGCCGCCCGGCGCGCGCCTTTCTGGGCGCCTCTCCGCCCGTTGCGCAGCGCCTAAAAGGCGCATCCGGGTTTGATTCGTCATCTTCCGCGCTTACGTTTATTCCTCTGAGGTCTATCGCGGAGGGGTTGGACGCATGACGGGTGGCGACGCAAAAGCCCGCCGGGGCGCTTTTTGGTTGTGGACGTTTCTCGCCGGCGCCGCGCTCTTCGTCGCCGGCACGTTCGGCGATACTGGAGCGACCGCGCAGGGGACCCGCGACGGGGTCATCCTCTCCCTCAACGGGCCGGTGACGCCGGCGAGCGCCGATTACCTCAAACGCGAAATCGAAGCGGCCGACGGCGCTGGCGCCGAGCTTGTGATCATCGAAATCGACACGCCGGGCGGCCTTGTCGATTCCATGAAGACCATCATCAAGGCCATACTGGCGTCGCGGACGCCGGTCGCGACCTATGTGTCGCCGCAGGGCGCACGGTCGGCGAGCGCGGGGCTCTACATTATGTACGCCGCGCACGTGTCGGCGATGGCTCCCTCCACCAACACCGGCGCGGCGACCCCGGTCGAAGTCGGCGGCGGCCGGCCGAGCCCGGAAGACAACCCCTTCGAGGGGGAAAGCCCGGTCGGCGAGAACACGGCTGACGATAAAGACGAGACCGAGGCCGACGGCGCGGCGGATCCTGCGGAACCGGCGTCGGACGACGCCGGCGATGCGGCCGAGCCTGCCGAACCGACGGTGACGGAAGAAACCGCGGCGCCGGAAGAGGTTAGCCGCCCCCTATCCAATGATGACGCGCTCCGCGCCAAGATCATCAATGACAGCGTCGCTTATATTCGCGCGCTCGCCGAGGAACGCGGGCGCAACGCCGATTGGGCCGAAGACGCGGTGCGCGACGCGGTGTCGATCACCTCGCGCCGGGCGCTCGAGATCGGCGTGATCGACATCGTCGCCGACGACCTCGACGATTTGTTAACCCAAATGAACGGCCGCGTCGTCGCGACGGCGGGCGGCGAGGTGACGTTGCAAACGGAGAACCTCGTCCTCGAACGGGTCGAACCGACGCTTGTCGAACAAATTCTCGGCTTCATCGCGAACCCGAACGTCGCGGTGATCCTCATGTCGCTCGCGACCACCGGCATCATTATCGAGATGTGGAACCCCGGTTCGGTCTTCCCCGGCGCGCTCGGTCTGACCTGTCTGATGCTTGGGCTCTACTCGTTCCAGGTCTTGCCGTTCAATTGGCTGCCGCTCGGGCTGATGGGGCTCGGGGCGATCTTGATCGTGATCGAGGCCTATTCGCCGACCTTCGGCCTTGCGGGACTTTCCGGGCTCGCGCTCTTTGCGACCGGCATGTATTTTCTGTTCCCGGAAGGATTTCGGGTCTCAACGTCGGTGATCGGCGCGGTGGTGGTCGTCGTCGGCGTCTTCCTCGGGTTGATCTTGGTGGCGATCATCGGATCGCGCAGCCACGGGCCGTTGATCGGGGGCGAAGCCATCCGGCGCCGCGAAGGCGTCGTCGACGATTGGGACGGCAAAGAAGGCTGGGTGATCGTCGAGGGCGAACGCTGGCGCGCGCGCGCCGACAAGCCGTTGTCGCCCGGCGACAAAATCCGCGTCGTCGACGTCGACGGCTTGGTTCTCGTCGTCAAACGCGCGTCGGCCGGCGGCTTTCTCGGCGGCCTCGCGCCGAGCGAGGGGTGAGCGCGTCCATGCTGCAAGCCGTCAGCGATTGGATCAACGGGGCGCTCGCCGCCGCCGTTTGGAACGAATTCGGCCTCGCCGCCCTCTTGTGCGCGGCGGCCTACGTGATCGCGTCCGTGTGGCCGGGCGTCATTCATATCGGGCATATCGTTCGGCCGCCGAAACACCGCCTCGGCGACGAGATGCGCCGGGCGCGCGCCGTCGTTGACGAGTGGAAGCCCGGCGCGCGGGAAGGCTATGTCGTCGCCGACGGCGAACGCTGGCGCGCGCGGTCGACCGAGCCGTTGAGCCGCGGCGACGCGGTCGCCGTCGCCTCGATGGACGGGCTGACGTTAAAGGTTCGGCGAAAGAAATAGCGGACGCTCGCCCCGATCGTCCGAGACGTCAAAAGGAGAGACCCCCATGCCAGGCGGCGCCGGTATTTTAGCATTCATCGCGTTCGCGCTGTTCTTCATCGCGACGAACGTCATCAAAATCCTCAAGGAATACGAGAAAGGCGTGGTCTTCACGCTCGGCCGCGTCGGGCGCAAAGCGGCGGGCCCCGGCCTTATCATCCTGATACCGATCATCCAGACGATGCGCAAAGTCGACATGCGCACGCTCGTCCACGACGTGCCGACGCAAGACGTCATTTCGCAAGACAACGTTTCGGTAAAGGTCAATGCGGTCATTTACTACCGCGTCGTCGACGCCGTGCGCGCCGTCGTTCAGGTCGAGAACTACATGGCCGCGACGAGCCAACTGGCGCAAACGACGCTGCGTTACGTGCTCGGCAAGCACGACCTCGACGAAATGCTGCAGGAGCGCGACAAGCTCAACAAAGACATCCAGGAAATTCTCGACACGCAAACGGAAGCCTGGGGCATCAAAGTCTCGAACGTCGAGATCAAACATGTCGACGTCGACCAATCGATGATCCGCGCCATCGCCAAACAGGCCGAAGCCGAACGCGAACGGCGCGCGAAAATCATCCTCGCCGAAGGCGAAGAACAAGCCGCCACCAAGCTCGCCGAAGCCGCGCACATACTCGCGACGTCGGCCGGCTCGATGGAGTTGCGCTATTTGAACGCCCTGCAGGAAATCGCGAACGACAAGTCGAACACGATCGTGTTCCCGTTCTCGATGGAGCAAGCGGCCAAGGTCGTGCGCGGCGGCGGCCTCTAAAAAACGGCGCGGGCGGCGCGCCCGCCGAAATCCAATTGTCGACGCGGCCCTGATTGGCTAAGACAAATCGAGCGTCAGTCTCCCCGGTATCGATGCGCA
>JBCCZS010000199.1:0-5678 GCA_039187035.1 Pseudomonadota bacterium
CTCGCCGCCGCCGCCGTGCTCGTCGTCGCCGGCCCCGCCGTCGCCGAAGACGGCGGCTCGTCCGCTCTCGGCGCACGCGAAGACGCGCAAGCCGCCATCAAAGCGCTGGACGCCGGCGACTATGACGGCGCGCAAACGCAACTCGAAGCGGCGACCCGCGCCGTCGCGCGGCTGAAGCTGCAAAAAATCTCGTCCGAATTCGCAGCGGCGACGCCCAGCTTTAAGCCTGAGGCGACCCGCTTCGCCCTCGCCGAGGGCGCGCGCACGACGCTGGAGGATTTCATCAAGGCGCAATACGTCCTGGAGACGACGACGGTGGCCGAAGACGGCGCGTTCGTGCGCGTTCGGGTCATCGACGACGAGGCGGCGGAAAAACGTTTCATGGCCGCCGCCGCGGACGAGGCGTCAGCTGCTGCGGCCAACCTCGAACGCGCGGTGATGATGGGCGAGCCGGCCCTCAAGCGCCGCGGCCCTGACGGCTCGCTCGTCGTTGCGACGATGTCGAAAGAGAAGGGGGCGTTGATCGAGGTCGAGGGCGACGACGCGGACGCCGTGATGGCGTTCGTCAACGAACTCGAGGCCGCCGACGGTTCGACGACGCCGAACTGACGCCCCGACGATTGGCGGGTCGACGCGTGAACGCGTCGGCTCGTCGCAGTTTTGCCGGTCGCTGGGGCGCCGATGCAACAACCCGGCGCGATTTACCCCTCCAAACGTCCTTTTTTTTGGCGCTAACCCCCGAAATCGGCAACGTTAATAAACGTATTGGCTACCGGGAGAATTCGCCATGTCGAAGCGATTGTCATTCGCTCACCTGTTATCGAGTGCGGCGAGCGTCGGCGCGCTCGCCTTTGGGGCGGCCTACGCCCAAGAGAACGACGACGAAACGGACGAGATCATCGTCACCGCCACGAAGCGGGAACAATCGATCCAAGACGTGCCGTTCTCGATTAACGCGCAGACGCAAGAAGACCTTCAACGCACGGGGTCGCAGACGCTTGAGGACATCTCGCGCAACGTCGCCGGCTTGACGATCCAAAACCTAGGGCCCGGCCAAAGCCAGGTCGCCATCCGCGGCGTTTCGGCCGGCCAGATCGTGCGCGACCAGCCGGGCGTCAAAGAACAGGTCGGCGTCTATCTCGACGAATCGGTGATTTCGCTGTCGTTGTTCACGCCGGACCTCGATCTGTTCGATCTGGCGCGGGTCGAAACCTTGCGCGGCCCGCAAGGAACGCTCTTCGGTTCCGAGTCCATCGGCGGCACGATCCGCTACATCACCCAGCAACCCAAGATCGGCGAGTTCGAAGCGCTCTTTGAAGGCAATTACAACGTCATCGACGGCGGCGGCATGGGCGGGCACGCGAAGGGCGTATTAAACCTTCCGTTGACCGAGAACGCCTCGATCCGGCTCGTCGGTTTCCATACCGAATATGGCGGCTTCATTGACGCGTTGAGCGACGACGCGGGCGCGCCGAACGGGATCGCCGTCACCGACGACGTCAACGACGGAACCCGGTCCGGCGGGCGCGTCGCCTTGCGCTGGGAAGTGAACGAGCGCTTTACGACGACGCCCCGCGTCATCTTTCAACGGATCGGCACGGACGGCTTCAACCGGCAAGAATCGTTCAACCTGTTCGCCAATCCGTTCACGACCCAGAGAACCGCGGTCAATTTCGGAGAACGGCAACAGTTCTTGCGCCTCGGCGAGGAATTCGAAGACGACGTCTTGATATTCGACAACACGGCCGAGTTCGACTTTGAGTTTGCAACGCTCACCTCGGTGACGAGCTATACCGACCGGTCGATCCTCGTCAGCCGCGACGCGAGCGCGCTCACGGGCTCGGTGTCGGTGGATCTCGGCTTTGCGGACGCCGCCGTCTTGTTGCCGTCGAATTTGCGCGATACGACCGAGCTCAATCAGTTTACGCAAGAACTTCGACTCGCCGGCTCCTATGAGCGTTTCGACTGGCTGATCGGCGCATTTTATTCGGATACGGAGCGCGACTACGCGCAACGCCTGCCGACGCCGGGTTACGACGCGGCGACGGACGCGGCGCTCGGGGCCGGCACGGCGGCGGGCGTTCAAAACGGCTTTCCCGTCGACAGCCCCTTCAACTCGGACTTGTCGTTCGACCTCGAACAATTCGCGTTTTTCGGCGAGGCGACGCTCGCGCTCACCGACCGCTTGGATTTCACGGCCGGGGTTCGCTACTACAATTTTGAGGAAACGCGGACGATCCTCCAAGGCGGCTTGTTCTCAAGCTTGGCCGACCAGACCGACGAGACGGACTCGGACGGATTCACGCCGCGCTTTCTGCTCAGCTACGACATTAGCGACGACGTCACGGTCAATGCGCAAGTCTCGCGGGGCTTCCGCCTCGGCGGCGTCAACGATCCGCTGAACGTTCCGTTGTGTACGGCGGATGACGAAGCGATCTTCGGCGGGTTCCAGGATTTCGGCGACGAGACGCTGTGGAACTATGAAGGCGGCGTGAAGGTCAACAAAGGCGTCTTCCGGTTCAACGCCGCGGCCTTCTACTCCGATATCTCGGATCTCCAGGTCACGCTCGACGCCGGCTCGTGCTCCTCGCGGATCTCGTTCAACGTCGATGCGCGCACGCTCGGCGGGGAATGGGAAATCGCCGCCGAACCGATGCCGGGCCTTGAGCTTTCGGTCGCCGGCTCGTACGTCGACTCCGAGTTCACCGAGAGCGCGGTCGACGGGTCGGGCACGGTGCTCGCCGGCGTCGAAGACGGGAACCGCCTCGCGTCGGTGCCTGAGTTCCAGATTGCGGCCACCGGCACGTACTCGTTCCCGGTCGGATCGAACGAGGGCTATGTTGCCGCGTCCGTCCAGCATGTCGGCTCGCGTTTCACGCAGCCGTCCGACCAGGTGCCGGGCGCGGGCGACTTCATCTCGGGGCTCGCCTTCGGCGGCGCCTCGGGCATGGACGTGACATCGCTCGACCTCGAGCTTGATCCCTACCAGATCGTCAATCTGAACGCGGGGATCAATTTCGAGACGTGGGAGCTCTTCGCGTACATCAACAACGTCACCGACGAGAACGCGCTGTTGTCGTTCGACCGCGAGCGGGGCGGGCGCGCGCGTCTCGGTTTCCGGACGAACCAGCCGCGCACCTTCGGCATTACCGGCCGCTGGCGCTTCTAACGGCGACGTCTACAATGCATCGACGGCGGCGCGGGTTCGCTCGCGCCGCCTTTTTTGTTCGCGTTGGCGAAAGGCCGAGCGCATGGCGGGCGATCTCCTCCCGATCAGGACTGAGCGGCTCGTCTTGCGCCGATTTCACGCGCGCGATCTGGACGCGTTTCAGCGGTACCGCGCCGACCCCGACGTCGCGCGCCATCAGGGGTGGGACCGCTTCACCGCGGCGGACGCCGCCGCCTTTTGGGAGGAACAGCGCGATCGTCGGTTGGGCGATGTCGGCGACTGGGTTCAAATCGCCGTAGCGGATCCGATGACGGATCAATTGCTGGGCGACGTGGCGACGAAGATCGCCGCCGACCGGTCCGCCGCTGAGATCGGCGTAACGTTTGCGCGGGACCACCAAGGCCGCGGCTTCGCGCGCGAGGCGCTCGGCGCGCTTGTCGACGTTCTGTTCGCTCGTCTCGGCGTTGCGCGTATCGTCGCTTGGACCGCGGCCGACAATGTCCGCGTCCATCAGTTGCTGTCCGGGCTCGGATTTATCGCCGGCGAGCCGGACGGCGACGACGCGCCGTACGCTCTACGACGTACGCCAGGCGTTCCGCGTATGACGCGGTAAGCGGGTCTTGCGCCGGCTTTGTGCGGGGGACCCCATTCGCGCGCCAAGGTTGTTGGCGCAGAAACTAACGCGGGTCGATGCGTTCCGTACGGCGCCGGTTCCGTTGACGATGTTCTCTGCGTTCGCCTGTGTGCTAACGTTACGGCGACGCGTGAACGACGTCGCCCTGCGGCCGGCGAATGGAAGGCGGTCATGAGCAGTATGAACGGACGGACCAAACGCTCCGGCGCGATTTTGGCTTTTGTGGGCCTAATGGGCGTGCTCGCCGCGAGCGGCCTCATATTCGTCGACGTGCGCACAAACGGCCCGCCGGCGTCGTTCAAAGTGTTTTTCCAGGAATGGGGGGCGTTCCTGATCGTCTTCAGCTCGCTCTTCATCGTCGGCGCCGTTTTGCGTGCGACGGCCGGGGGGCGTTGAGCGGACGCCTGCGGACGCGTTCGCCGCCTTACAGCGCGCGCGCCAAAGCGGCGGCGAGGTCGCGGAACCGCTGGGCGGCGGGCGCGTCCGGGTCGGCGGCGACGATCGGGGTTCCCGCATCGCTCGCCGCCCGTAACGCGGGATAGATCGGGATCTCCCCTAGGAACGGGGCGCCCAGCGCTACGGCCGCCGCGCGCGCGCCGCCTTCGCCGAAAAGCGGGGTGCGCGCGCCGTCCGGGCCCTCAAGGTACGCCATGTTTTCGATAACCCCGAGCACGGGGACGTCGACTTTGCGAAAGAGCGAGACGCCGCGGCGCACGTCGGCGAGGGCCATTTCCTGCGGCGTTGAGACGATGACGGCGCCGTCGAGCTTTTTCGATTGCGCGAGCGTCAAGTGCGCGTCGCCGGTGCCGGGCGGGGTGTCGATGAGGAGAACGTCGAGCGGGCCCCACGCCACGTCGCGCATGAGTTGGCGCACCGCGCCCATCACCATCGGCCCGCGCCATGCGAGCGCTTGATCCTCGTCGACGAGCCAGCCGATCGACATCAGCTTCACGCCGTGCGCTTCGTGCGGGACGATGAAGTCGTCGCGCATGGGCGGTTTATCGGCGATCCCGAAGAGCGTCGGCAGCGACGGCCCGTAAATGTCCGCGTCCAGAAGGCCGACGCGCGCCCCAGTTCGGGCGAGCGCGACCGCGAGGTTTGCGGCGACGGTCGACTTGCCGACGCCGCCCTTGCCGGACGCGACGGCGATGACGCGCTTGACCTCGGGGAGAAGCGGGGCGTCCGGCGACGGGCGGCCTTTGCGGGGCCGGCCGGCCGGTCCGCGCGCCAACCCCATCGGATTGTCGTGGCCGCCGGCCGGTCTCGGGGGCGCGGCCGATTGGCCCGCCCGGTGCGCGGTGGCGACGATGCGGGCGTCTTTTACGTTGTCGACCGCGGCGAGCGCGTCTTGCGCCGCCTGCGCCAGCGCGCGCGCGTCCGCATCGCTAAGATCGCCGACGTCGAGCGTCACGCGCACCGTCGCGCCTTCGGCGGCAAGGTCCAAAACACGGCCGTCCGCGACGATGTCCGTCGCCGCGCCCGGTGCGGAGACGCGCTTCAGGGCGGTGCGGGCGCGGAGGGTTAAAGGTTCTTTCGCCATTTGCCGGTTGGTTGTCGTTGCGCGCAAAAATTCGAGTGACATATATACGAAACGGAAATGCGGAGCGCGCGCGGCGGCAGCAATTGCCGGCGCGCCGTTTGCGAAACGAACGACGCTAGCGAGGGATCATATCGGTCTGGCGACGGTTTTTTTGGGGATGGGCGAATTGTCGCGTGCTCTCGGCGTGCGGCTCGTCGTTTAAGCCCCGGCGATGCGCTCCGACGCGCCCGCACCACGCACGATTAACGAGACAAACGTAAGGACGATGCAGCATGCCTTGGTCAGATAACTCAGGCTCCGGGTCTTCCGGCGGCGGCGCGGGCGGCTCCGGCAAG
>JBCCZS010000200.1:0-5676 GCA_039187035.1 Pseudomonadota bacterium
CACGGTTCCAAGTCAAAAATGCGTCCACCCCGCCCTCCTCGGCTTAGCCGTCTTATCTATATAACTCCTTATATAGATAATCAACGCCGCCGCCAGCGCGGCCGCACGACGACAACCGCGTAAAAAGTCAGGCGGTCGCGGTGACCCGGGGTGACGGGGCGCGTAAAACCCGTCGCGCCCCCGTGCGGCGCCGGCCGACGCGCACGGCGCCGAGAAACGATCGGCCGGCCGTCTCGACCGTCGGCCCCCATGTCGCCGGCTCCAGCGTCGCCGGGCGAGCCCGATGCGGAAACGCCGAATGGTAACCGACCCCTTCCCATCGCCGCCCCGCTCGACGCGCCGTCCCCTAGGCGCGGGCGAGCGCCTGAGCCGTCCGGGCCCGGTCGCGCTTCTCGGCCCGACCAACACCGGCAAGACATATTTCGCAATCGAACGGCTGCTGGCGCATCCGACGGGCATGATCGGGCTGCCCCTGAGGCTCCTTGCGCGCGAGGTGTACGACCGGCTGTGCGCGCGCCGGCCCGCGCGTGAGATCGCCCTCGTCACCGGCGAGGAGAAAATCATTCCGTCCGCGGCGCGTTACTGGGTCGCCACCGTCGAGGCGATGCCGCTGGAACGCGACGTGTCTTTTTTGGCGGTCGACGAAATCCAGCTCGCCGCCGACCTTGAGCGCGGGCGCGTCTTCACCTCGCGGCTTCTCCATGCGCGCGGGCGCGAAGAAACGCTGTTTCTCGGCTCTGAGACGATGCGGCCCATCCTGAGGCGGCTTTTCCCGGACATCCGCTTCGAAAGCCGCGAACGCTTGTCGACGCTGTCTTATGCGGGCTCGAAGAAAGTCACGCGGCTGCCGCGCCGGTCGGCGGTCGTCGCCTTCTCGTCGGACACGGTCTACGCCGTCGCCGAGCTGATCCGCCGGCAACGGGGCGGCGCGGCGGTGGTGCTGGGGGCCTTGTCGCCGCGCACCCGCAACGCCCAGGCTGATCTCTATCAGTCGGGCGAGGTCGACTTTCTCGTCGCGACCGACGCCATCGGCATGGGTCTCAACATGGATATCGACCACGCCGCCTTCGCCGCCGGTCGTAAATTTGACGGCCGACGCGCTCGCGCCTTGCGGCCGGACGAACTCGCACAGATCGCCGGCCGCGCCGGGCGCCATTTGCGCGACGGCACCTTCGGGACGACGGGCGATTGTCCGCCCTTCGACGAGGACGTCGTCGAGGCGATCGAAAACCATCGGTTCGAACCCGCGACCGCGCTGCAATGGCGCAATGAACGCCTTGAGTTCGGATCGGCGCCGGCGCTGCGCAACGCCCTCAACGCGCCGCCGCCGATGGACGGGCTGCAACGGGCGCGCGCCGGCGACGATGAAATCGCGCTCGACCGGCTTATGCGCGATCCGGAGATCAGCGCGCGCGCCACCGGCGGCGCCGCGCTCGCGCTCCTATGGGACGTCTGTCAGGTGCCGGATTTTCGCAAAATCGCCCATGATGAGCATGCGCGCCTGTGCGGCGAGCTCTACAAACAGCTCCTCGACCGCGGCCGGATCGCGAGCGGCTGGCTGGAGGCGCGCGTCGGCCAGGTCGATCGCGACGACGGCGACATCGACAGCCTGTCGGCGCGGATCGCCCATGTGCGCACTTGGACGTATCTGTCGAACCGGTCGTCTTGGATCGACGACGCGGCGGCTTGGCAGGCCCGCACGAGGGCCATAGAAGACAAGCTCTCCGACGCCTTGCATGCGAAGCTCACCCAGCGTTTCGTCGACCGGCGCACGTCGGTCCTATTGAAGAAACTCAAAGACGACGCGCCCCTCGTCGCCGGCGTCACCGAAGACGGAGAAGTGATCGTGGAAGGCCAATTCGTCGGCCGGCTGATGGGTTTTGAGTTCATCCTCGATCCGCGGGTACGCGGCGCGGAGGCCAAGCGCATGCGCGCCGCCGCGGAGAAGGCCGTCACGCCGATGCTCGCGGCCCGCGCCGCCGCCCTCGCCGACGCCAAACCTGAAGACCTCTCCTTGCGCGACGACGCGACGGTCTGGTGGCGGTCCGCGCCGGTCGCGCACCTCGCCAAAGGGCCGGCGCCGCTGCGCCCGTCCTTAACCATCAGGGGGCTCGACGCGATCACCCCTTCCGTGCGCGGACGGCTCTCCGATCGGCTGCACGACTTTTTGGCGAGCCGCGTCGAAAGCGCGCTCGGCCCGCTCATTCATTTGGGCCACGCCGCCGAAGCGCCCGCGCCGCCCGCGCCGCCCGCGCCGGTCGAGACGGGGCCCGCCCAGGACGCGGCGGGCGACGGCGACGCCGCGCCGGACGCGACGCAAAAGCCGACGCAAAAGCCCACGCCAATGCCCGCCGGGCTCAACGGCCTGTCGCGCGGGGTCGCCTATCGGCTGGTTGAGAATTTCGGGGCGATGTCGCGCGTGCATTTCGGCGACGAGCTCAAACAACTCGGCCAGGAAGAACGCAGCCGACTGCGCGCGCTCGGCGTGCGGTTCGGCGAGTACACACTCTTCATGCCCGCCCTGTTGAAGCCCGCCCCGGCGCGTCTGTTGACGATGCTGTGGGCGCTGTGGACGGACCGCAAACCCGCCGAAATCGATCCGCCGAAGGCCGGCCTCGTGTCGTTGCCGGCGGACGAGAAGATCCCGCACGCCTATTATTACGCCGGCGGCTATCGGCCCTCGGGTTTGCGTGCGGTCCGGATCGATATGCTTGAGCGGCTCGCGCAACAAATCCGCGCCGACCGCAAAGGCGGCGACCCGCGCGAGGGCTTTGAAGCGACCTCGCAGATGATGTCCCTCGTCGGGTGTTCCGGCGAGGACTTCGAAAGCATTCTGAAGTCGCTCGGCTACAAAAAGCAGATCGTGAAAAAACGACGGCCGAAGCCGGCGCCCCCTTCGACCGCGGCGGGGGCGACGTCGGCGGAAGCGGCGGCGATCGAGCCGGGCATTGAGAAGCCCGCGCATTCGGCGACCGCCGCCGCCTCGCCGGCTGCGGCCGCGCAAAGCGGGGCTGCGCCCGAGGTTGCGCCGGAGGCGGCGAGTGAGCACGCGTCCGCCGTTGACGGGGCCGTTGACGGGACGGGAGACGCGACGACGCCGGAAATGGCGGTCGCGCCGGACGCCGCTGCAGGCGCGCCGGCCGACGCTGCCGGCGGCCCTTCCCTGGAGGATCCTTCGGTAGCGCCGAACGCGGATGCGCCGTCGCCCGTGCGCGCCGGCCAGGCGTCGCTCGAAGGGGCCCCGAGCGAAAAGGCCGTTAGCGAAGAAGCGACCGCCCCGGCGCCATCAAGCGAACCGGCGCCATCCAGCGAACCGGCGCCGTCGAGCGAATCGGGGCCGGGCGGCGACGGCGCGGTCGACGCGGCGTCGACGCCGGTCGACCCCGCGGGGTCGGTCGAGATGGAAGAAATTGACGTCGCCGTCTGGAAATTCGCGCCGCGCCGCACGCCCGCCAAACCGCGCCGCGACGAGCGCGACGCGAAGGGACGCGGCAAACCGGGCGACAAACGCGCCCGCCCCGGCGCAAAAAACGGCAAAGGCCCCCACAAGGGCCCCTACAAAGGAAAAGGCGGGGCCGCCGGCGGCGATCGGCGAAACCGCGGCCCGATGAAGGGCGCGGAAGGGCACGCGCCGCGTCACCGCAAAACCGCCGACCCGGACTCGCCATTCGCCGTGCTTGCGAGCCTTAAGGGCGATTTGCCGGCCGACGGCGACAAGACGTGATCGGACGCGCGGATTGACCGACGCCGATCCGGCCGCGCCGCGCCCCGTCCAACGGTTGGACAAGTGGCTGTGGTGCGCCCGCTTCTTCAAAACCCGATCGTTGGCGGCGAAATTCGTCGCCGGCGGCGGCGTTCGCTTGGAACGCGACGGCGCGCCGGCCATGCGGGTCGAAAAACCAAGTTTCGGCGTGCGCCCGGGCGACCGGCTGGCTTTCGCGCTCGGCCGCCGCGTCGTCATCGCCGAGGTGCGCGCTTGCGCCGCGCGCCGGGGCCCGGCGCCGGAAGCGCGAACCCTCTATATCGATTGCTCGCCGCCGCCGGAGTCCGCTGCGGCTGACGGCGCCGCGCCCGGCCGGCGGGTCGGACCGCGGCCCACAAAGAAAGACCGCCGCCGCCGCGAGCGGTTCGCCGGCGACGTGCACGAGGCGGGTGAAGTGAACGGGGCGGGTGAAGTGAACGAGGAACATTCGCCATGTTCGAAGCCATAAAATCCCTGTTTTCAGGCGGAAAAGAGCCGGAAGCGCCGCCGTCGGACGACGCGCCGGCGGACCCCGAATTGCAACGCGGCGTCGCCGGCCTGCTCGTTGAGGCCGCCCGCGCCGACGGCGACTACGCGCCGGTGGAGATCGCGCGCGTCGACGCCGCTCTTCAGGCCCTTTTTGACGTGACCGAGACGGCCGCTGCGGACCTCAGAGCGCAGGCCGAAGACGCGCAGGCCCGCGCCAACGATCTCTACGGCTTCACGCGCGAGGCGAAGGCGCTCGCCCCGGCGGACAAGATCCAATTCATCGAACGGCTCTGGGACGTCGTCCTCGCGGACGGCGCGCGCGACGCCTACGAAGACGCGCTCGTGCGACGCGTGTGCGGGCTTATTCATGTGGACGATCAAGACAGCGGCGCGGCGCGGCGGCGCGTCACGGAGCGCCGGTCGCTCGGCGGGCCCGGCGCGGAGGCCAACGCTGACGCCGGCTGAGCGAAACGAATGAATTCCCGAACAAAAAATCAAAAAGGCGCCGCTTGCGCCGCGCGTTGCACCGCGTCAAAACCGCAGCCGTCGCCTTTCCCGACCGGAGCGCGTTCATGACATACGTCGTCACCGACGCCTGTATCGCCTGCAAGTACACCGACTGCGTCGAAGTGTGTCCGGTCGACTGCTTCTACGAAGGCGAAAACATGCTCGTCATTGAACCCGACGAGTGCATCGATTGCGGCGTGTGCGAACCGGAATGTCCGGCCGAGGCGATCGTACCGGACACCGACGACCCGGACGGCAAATGGGTCGAGTTAAACGGCAAATACGCCAAGGAATGGCCGAACCTGACGGTCAAAAAAGACGCGTTGGACAACGCCGACGCGCTCGTTTCGGAGCAGGACAAACTAGAAACAATGTTCAGCCCAAAGCCCGGAACCGGCGACTAACTGCGCTGAACGCCGCGAGCGTGCCTGATCGACCGTCCTGGTTTCGCCGTGCATCCTTTGCGGCGGACGGGATGGATTTTTGTCGCAGTTTGCGGTATAAACCCTTTTAACTAGACGATTTTTCCCGCGGATCGCGAAGAGCCGTCATGCGCGCTGCGTGCGCGCCGAGAAGGCTGATTCGTTTCGTGTCGGGATCGGATGCGAGGACGCGGCGGACGGGCCGTCTTTTGGGCGACGGGCCCCGCCGGTCGGCGCGTTTTTCGTGAGGGGGCGCGCAGCGCGGATCGGCTGTCTGCGGATCGGCGCTTTCCGCGACCCGCCTTCGGCGGGCGATCGTCATGGATGATCCGGCGACGCGACCGTCCGGCCCGTTGGACCGGGCGCCGGCGCGCCGCCGTCGAGTACGAAGAAAGGGTGCGTAATGGCCGCGAAACAAGCACAAGATCGCGCCGCCAAAAAAACGGCGACTAAAGCCAAGACGGCGACGAAAACGAAGTCGACCGCCGCCGCGAAAACAAAGAAAACCGTGAAGCG
>JBCCZS010000201.1:0-5665 GCA_039187035.1 Pseudomonadota bacterium
CCGTTCACAGCCGCATTCAACCGTGGGATCACGCCGCGGGCGTACTCATAGTTTGTGAAGCGGGCGGGCGGTGCGCGTTTCTCGACGCACCGAGCGACTACGCCCCGGCGCCGAGCGCCGACCGGCCGATGCTGTGCGTCGCCGACGCGGCGATCTGGCCGGACGTGGCGGCGCGCTTGACGGCCGCGCCCGGCGCCCCCAGCGAACAAGACTAGTCCGCAGCCGTCTCCGGGCCCCTAACCGGCGATTTACCGAAACCGCTTAGGGTCTTCTCAGCGTCCTGTTGAGGCGGCGAGCGAGACGTTCCGTGATCGAAATAGGCCAGGAAAGTTGGCGAGACGTGGCGCGCAGCCGCGCGGCGCAGGCGCCGCGACGGCTCGCCTACGCCGCGATCGGGTCGATCGTCGTGGGCGTTTTCGTTTCGCCGCTGCTGGGGCTCGCCTGTTGTGCGGCGATTGCCCTCAGTCAGTTCGTCGACCACCGCGTTTGGGCGCCCGTCGCGGAGGGCCGGGTGAGCCGGCCCGATCGGTCCTGGCCGATCCTTTTGAGCGTCATGCAGGCGTCGTTCGTGTACGGGGCCATTCCCATGTCGCTGTGGAGCGTCGACGACGACGGGTTCCGCATGCTCGCCGTGTTGTGGCTCGTCGGTTCGCTTTTGCACACGACGATGCACCACTATTTCAACAAGCGCGTTTGGCTCTTCAGTTCCGCGCCCCACCTTATGATCTTCCTTATGCTGCCGGTTACGGCGTTCGCCGGCGGCGACTGGAGCGTGAAGGGGTTGGGGCTCGGCCTGTTCGGCATCGCGCTTTACATGCTGCATATGGCGATGACGTTCCGCACCGTGCGCGACGGCGCGCACGAACAGGAACGCGCGCGTCTCGACGCGATGCGCCAGCGCCAAGAAGCGATCGAGGCGACGGAAGCGAAGTCGGCCTTTCTGGCGACCATGAGCCATGAAATCCGTACGCCGCTTAACGGCGTCATCGGCCTCGCTGAAACGCTGTGTTCGCAGGATCTGCCGGCCGACGGGGCCAAACACGCCGAGACGATCCGCAGTTCCGGGGTCTTGCTGCTCGAACTTCTCAACGACATTTTGGATTTGTCGAAAATCGAAGCGGGTAAATTCGTTCTCGAAGAGGTCGCGTTCGACCTCGACGAAATCGGGCGCAAGATCGTCAATCTGCATACGCCCAAAGCGCACGAACGCGGGATCGACCTTGACGTCCTCATCGACGACGCCGTCGCGCGCCGGCGGCGCGGCGACCGCCACCGGCTCATCCAGATCCTCCATAACCTCGTGTCGAACGCCGTAAAGTTCACCGATGCGGGCCGCGTTGCGGTGCGCGTTGCGACGACGCCGGATGACGCCGACCGCGTCGTTTTCGTGGTGGAAGACACGGGCGTCGGCATGACCCAAGAGCAAGCCGACAAAGTCCTGCAGCCCTTCGTGCAAGCCGACAGCTCGACGACGCGGCGGTTCGGCGGCACCGGTCTCGGCTTGTCGATCGTCAGCGGCATCGTCGACGCCATGGGCGGCGACGTCGCGATCCGGTCCGCCCCCGGCGAAGGGACGGCCGTCACGGTCACGCTGCCGCTCGCCGCATGCGCCGACGAGCCGATTGGGGACGCGGTTGACGACGGGGTTGCCGGGGCGGGCGCCAGGGCGATTGACGGGGCGGGCGACGCGGTCGCGCAGGCGCAAGCGCCGGAACGCCGGCCGGGCGAGACCGCGCCTGCGGCGCCGGTCGCGGCTTTTCGGGGGCTGCGCGTCCTGATCGTTGACGACAACACGGTCAATCGCGTCGTCGCGGCCGCGATGTTGTCGTCGCTTGGGGCCCAGTCGATCGCCGTCGAATCAGGGCCGGCGGCGTTGGAAACGCTCGAGCACGAGACGGTCGACGTCGTCTTTATGGATATCGCCATGCCCGGCATGGACGGCGTGGAGGCGATGCGCGCGATCCGGCGCCGGCACGGCGAGGCGACGCCGCCCATTTTCGCCAATTCCGCCCACGCGATGACCCACGAGGTCGAACGCTATCTGGCGGAAGGCTTCGATCATTATGTGACGAAGCCGATCACCTTGGCGAACTTGACGGTCGCCTTGATGCGGGTCGTCGACGCACGCGCCGCCAACACGGCGGCGGTCGGCGCGGTCGGCTAAATCACGCCGACGCTCGCGCCGGCGACTTTGAACGCCGCAATCGCCGCGTCGACCTGCGCGTCCGTATGCGCGGCGCACATTTGCGTGCGGATGCGCGCCTTGCCGTTCGGCACGACCGGGTACGAGAACGCCGTCACGTAAACGCCTTGCGCCATCAGGGCGTCGGCCATGGCGACCGCTTTGCGTGCATCGTAAACCATGACGGGGATGATCGGGTGATCGCCCGCCAGGAGATCGAACCCCGCTTCGCTCAAGCCGGCGCGGAAGCGTTCGGCGTTGCGTTTAAGTTGCGCGCGTCGGTCGTCGGCGGTTTCAACGATTTCAAGCGTTTTCAGCGTCGCGCCGAGCAAGGCCGGCGTCAGCGCGTTGGAGAACAGATATGGCCGGGCCCGGTTGCGCAGCAGCCGGACGACGTCGCCCCGCGCGCAAATATACCCGCCCATGCCGCCGCCCAGCGCTTTGCCGAGCGTGCCCGTCAAAATATCGACCCGATCCGCGACGCCGCAATGGGCGGGCGTTCCTGCGCCGCGATCGCCCATAAAACCTGAGGCGTGGCAATCGTCGACCATGACGAGCGCGCCGTAGTCGTCGGCGAGCGCGCAAATCTCCGGCAATTTCGCAACATAGCCGTCCATTGAAAACACGCCGTCGGTGACGATGAGCACGGTGCGCGCGCCGCCCGCCCGCGCCTCGGCGAGCTTTGCCGCGAGATCGCCCATGTCGGAGGTCGCGTAGCGATAGCGTTTGGCTTTGCACAGGCGCACGCCGTCGATGATCGAGGCGTGGTTCAACGCGTCCGAAACAATGGCGTCTTCCGCGCCGAGGAGCGGTTCGAAAACGCCGCCATTGGCGTCGAAGCAGGCGGCGAACAAGATCGCGTCGTCATAGCCGAAGAAGTCGGCGATCGCTTTTTCGGTTCGCAAATGCAGATCGCTCGTGCCGCAAATGAACCGAACCGACGCCATGCCGAACCCGTAGCGATCCATCGTCTCTTTGGCGGCCGCGACGATGTCCGGATGATCGGCGAGGCCCAAATAATTGTTGGCGCAGAAGTTCAGGACCTCGCGTTTTGCGCCGCCATGATCGACCGTAATAACGGGGCCCTGGGGCGAAACGATCGGCCGTTCGATCTTCTCCAAGCCGGCCGCGCCGATCTCCTCAAGGGTCTCGGCGATGCGGTCGTAGAAGCCCGCGCGGGCGTCTGCGGCGGGATCGGCGGGCGGAACGCTGACGGACATGGCGCGGATCGCTCTCTTTCAATTCGGAAAGGTGTTTCACAAGGGCGCGAAACATCTCGCAAAACGGCTGCGTATCGTCAAACTAGCCCGGCTGCGTCGGGGTGTCGTCGTACCGCCGCAATCGCGGCGTTAACTTCGTCGTGCGAAGGTCGCGCGGGAATAGGACGGCGCGGCGGCGCGTTGTAGCGGCGTGGCCGAAAGGCCGCCGGAAACCAAATAGCGCGGTCGAAGCCGGAAAGGGCGAGTTTAGTGCGGGTCGAATTCGGAGCGCCGGCGTCGACGGCGTTGAACAACGCCGGGACCGGGTTTTGGCGGCGTGCGGTCTCCATCGCGGCGCTCGCCTGTGCGGCCGCGTGCTCGTCGTCCGGCGGGAGCGGCCCGATTGCGGTCGCGCCCCCGCCTCCGCCCCCGCCTCCGCCTCCACCCCCGCCGCCGACTTCCGACGACTTTCGAACGGCCGAATTCAATCGCAATCCGTTCCTCGACGACATCAACGTCATCCCGGCTTACGTTGAAGGGGCCAGCGGCGACGGGGTGCTCGTGTCCATTATCGACACGGGCATCGACGAAGGCCGCAATGAATTCGTCGGTCGGGTTTCGGCGCAAAGCGCGGACTTCGCCTTCGCCGACCGCGGCGAAGCGGCGGCGAGCCTCGTCGACACCGAAGGACACGGCACGTCCGTCGCCAGTATTGTCGCGGCCGCGCGCAACGACGCCGGCGTTCACGGCGTCGCGCCCGAGGCGGATCTCCTGATCATTCGGGCGAGCGACAATGACGACCCGTCGACGCCCGACGATAATGAAGGTCTGATAATCTTCGGCGGCGCCCTGCGCGACGGGATCGATCGGTCCATCGCCGCAGGCGCCCAGGTGTTGAACCTCTCGCTCGGCGCCGACGACGGCGCGGCTCGCTCGCGGTTCGCAACCCTCTTTGGTCAGACGGCCGGGGCCGACATCGTCACCGCCATCGCCGCCGGCAACGACAGCTTGACCGACCCCGAGGGCTCGGCCCAGGCCGCGGTGGAAGCCCAAGCCGCCGGAACCGTCATTGTCGTCGGCTCGGTCGATGTGAATAATCAGATTTCGGACTTTTCCAACCGCGCCGGCCTCGCCCAGAACGTTTATCTCGTCGCGCCCGGCGAGCGGGTCCCGACGACGCCGCTATCCGGGCAGGGCGGCGTCACCATTTCGTTTTCGGGCACCAGCGCGGCGACGCCGTTCGTTTCAGGCGCGGCGGCGTTGATCCGCGAATTATGGCCGAACCTGACCGCCCAGGAAGTCGTCGACATTTTGCTCGAAAGCGCGACCGATCTCGGCGCGGCGGGCGTCGACCCGATCTACGGCCACGGCCTGTTGAACGTCGGCGCCGCGATCGCGCCGCTCGCCGGGTCGTCGACGGTTGCCGCAAGCGGTCGTTCGGTCAATTTGCAAGCCGCCGAGGGCGGCTTTGCGGCCGGACCGGCGTTCGGCGGGCGCGCGCCGGATTTCGGCGACATCGTTTTCGTCGACGGGTTCAACCGCGATTTTAGCGCCTCGCTGAACAGCTTCGCCTTCAGCGGGCCCGACGGGCGCTTTGATCCGGAAGCGTTCGTTTTGCCGTTCACCAGTTTTGCGAACGGATCGCGGAGGTTGGAGACCGGCGGCGTCGTGCGCGCGCGTATGGAAACCCGCGACCGCGCCTTCACCAACGCCGAAGACGCGCTACGCGCCAACGCCTTCACGAGCGTGCGCGAAGAGGATTTTGACCGCGACTTGTCCGTCGCTTTCTCGCAGCCTTTGGCGGCGCGTTGGTCGCTCACGGTCGCACGCGGATTTGCGCCGCGGGAGTTGGACGATCAGCGGGACGGCTACGGCTTTGCGTCGAGCGGCGCGCGTTTATTGTCCCGGCACGGATTGTCCGACGGCTACCTGACGCAAGACGCCGACGCGATCGCGACGAACCTGATTCACGAGACCAAAAGCGGCCTGCGTTTTGACGTTCTGGCGGCCCAAGGCGCCGGCGGCGACGAAACGAACATTCGCGCCGGGATCGAGCGGCGATTTGACGGGGGGCGCTTACGGGTCGAAGTCGGCGCGCGCGGCGAACGCGGCGCGGTGCTCGGCTCGCCCGTCGACGGCGTTTTTGGCGACGACGTCGCCGCCGCCACGACCTACGCGGCGGTCGTCGCGGATACTGCGATCGACGCCGGCCCGCTCGGCCGCGTACGGCTCGACGCGCGCTTCGCGGCCGGCCGCACCGGCGTTTCGGGCGGCGAGGGTTTTC
>JBCCZS010000202.1:0-5663 GCA_039187035.1 Pseudomonadota bacterium
ACCAACACCGTGCCGGGCATCGGCGTCGCCCTGACGTCTCTCGGCCTGATCGAGCGCGACGGCTTGTTGGTGCTCGCCGGCCTCGCGCTCGGCTTCTTATGGATCGGCCTGCTACTTTTTCTCGGCGTCGAAGCGGCGTCGCTGATAAAAGACTTTCTCGCAGCGCGCCTTTAGACGACTGTGACGATCCGACCGAGGGCGTCGCCGGGCGTATCCGCTATGATATCGATTATGAGTCGCGACGCCGTGTCAGAATGGAGCTTGCCCCAACGCGCCCTCGGCGCGGGGTTGGCCGCTTCCCTCGCCCTTCTTGCGGGCGCCCATATTTTTGAAGCGGCGGGCTACGCGCCGTGCGAGCTTTGCCTCGACCAGCGCGAGGCGCACTGGGCGGCGGCTGCGGTCGCGGCGGCCGGCGTCATCAGCGGCGTCGTCCTGCGCGCCCCGCTCGCGGCGGCGGCGAGCGTCGGGGCGCTTGCGTTGATCTACGCCATTAGCGCCGGCCTCGCGCTTTATCATACCGGCGTTGAAAACGGCTATTGGCCCGGCCCGGCGACGTGCTCGACCATCGGCGGCGCGATCAACGATTTGGGCGCATTGTCGGCGGTCTTGGAGCCCGGCGGCGCGGCGGGCGCCCGGGGTCCGACCTGCGGCGCGGCGGCCTGGCGGTTGTTCGGCGTCTCGATGGCCGGCTACAATTTGCTGGCGTCCGCCGGTCTCTTCGTCCTGTCGCTCATGGCGGCGGTGGAGACGAGCCGGCGGGTGCGCGAAGAACGCCGCCCCGTCGAAGCGCTCGGCGCCGCCGAGTAATCCTCGCCGCCAAATCGGAAACACGCCCGCCATGACCGCCGCCGAACCAGACGCCGCCGACTTTGGCGCTGCCGATAAAGGCGCCGCGAAGCACGACGCCGACGACTTCGATTTCGCGCGCGACCGCCCGGGGCCGCGCGCCAGCCGCTTGGCCGAAATTCTCCGCGTCGACCACGCCGGAGAATACGGGGCGGTCCAGATTTACCGGGGCCAACGCGCCGTGTTCGACCGCCTGCCCGGCAAGGCCGCGACGGCCGCCTTGCTCGCCGAGATGGAAGCCGGCGAGCAAAAGCATTTGGAGACGTTTGATCAGCTCCTCGCCGAGCGCCGCGTGCGCCCGACATTGTTCTCCCCGCTATGGAATGTCGCCGGCTATGCGCTCGGCGCCGGGACGGCGTTGCTTGGCGAGCGCGCGGCGATGGCGTGCACCGAGGCCGTCGAAGAGGTGATCGAGGAGCATTACGCCGACCAGGCGCGCGAAATCGAAACCGTCGACCCCGCGCTCTCCGAGACGCTTGCGGAGTTTCGCGAAGACGAACTCGAGCACAAGCACACCGCCACGCAAGAAGGGGCCAAGAGCGCCGTCGGCTACCCGCTCCTTCGCGCCGCGATCCAAGCCGGCTGCCGCGCGGCGATACGGCTGTCGGAAAAAATCTAGGCGCGGCTTTTCCCCCGCCGCTTGAGCGGCGTGCGCAAAACGCCGTACCCGGTCATTCATCGGCTATGGGCGAGGACGGCGATGCGGCAAATCGTTTTCGATCTTGAAACGACCGGTTTCCGGTTCGACGAAGGCCACCGCATCGTCGAGATCGGCGGCGTTGAAATGGTCCGCGGCGCGGTGACCGGGCGGACGTTTCACACCTACGTCAATCCCGAACGCGACATGCCGGAAGGCGCATTCAAAGTGCACGGCCTCTCCGAAGCCTTTCTGCGCGACAAGCCGGTGTTTACCGACCCGGCGGTCGCCGCGGCGTTTTTAGAATTCATCGGCGACGCCGAGCTTGTCGCGCATAACGGCAAAGGCTTTGATTTGCCGTTCCTCAACGCCGAATTGGCGGCGGCCGGGCTCGATATGATCGACGACGACCGCCTCGTCGACACGCTGCTTCTGGCGCGCCGGCGCTTGCCCGGCTCGCCGGCCAGCCTCGACGCGCTATGCGCCCGGTTCGGGATCGATACGAAAACGCGCGAACGCGACGGTCACGGCGCATTGTTGGATTCGCGGCTGCTGGCGGCCGTTTTTATCGAGCTGACCGGCGGCGCGCAGGCCGGGCTGGACTTCGCCACAGAAGAACAAGTCGCCGCGCGCACGCGCAAGGGCTACCAGGCCGTGCAGCGCCCCGGCCCGCGGCCGGAACTGTTGACCGACGACGAGCGCGCCGCCCACGCCGCGTTCATTGCGGAAATGGGCGCAGAGAGCGTGTGGGTGAAACTCGGGCTCGCCGATCCGCCCGCTGATGACACCCCGTCCACGGCGTAACGCCCGGAACGAAGCGCGGCGCTACGCCGTTTCCGCCGCCGCGTCGCCGCCGGCGGCTTGGGCTTTGCGTTGTTGGTAGATCGCGAAGAAATCGATCGGATCGAGCAGCACCGGCGGGAAGTTCCCGGTGATCGTCGTTTCGGCGATGATCTGGCGAATGAACGGAAACATCAGCCGCGGGCACTCGACGAGCATCACCGGTTCCAGCTGATCGGCCGGCACGTTGCGGATCTCAAAAACGCCCGCATAGGTCGATTCCACCACGAACGTGACGTCCGCTCCGCGGGTCGCGCGCGCCGTCACCGCCAGTTCGACCTCATACTGATCGCCGCCCAGCGACCGGCCGGAAACGTCGACGCCCACGTCGATCGTGGGCGGTTCTTTGGTCTCGACGAAGCTGTTCGGGGCGTTCGGGTTCTCGAACGAATGATCTTTTAAATATTGCGCGAGCACGCGCAGGCTCGGCGCGTTCGCCGGATCGGGGCCCGGCGCGGCGCCGTTTTCCGGAGGGGTCGAAGACATCTTTCACCTTTTCGGGATCGGCCGAAGCCGCGGGTGTACACCTCGTAATGACCCCCGGCAAGCGCGTTGCGCGGGGCGCGCATTAGGGGCGGCGGACGATGACGGTCGTGCGCCCTTCGTCGATCGATCGGCGCAGGCGTTTGAGCGCGGCGCGGGCGATCGCGCGCCGCAAAGGCGGGATCAACAGCAAAAAACCGGCGATGTCGGTGAGAAACCCGGGCGTCAGCAAAAAAGGCGCGGCGATAAGAAGGAACACCCCGTCGACGGCCGCCGCCACCGGCGGATTGCCGGCTTCGACGTCCGCCTGCGCCTGGCGCACCGCCGCAAAGCCCTGAAACCGCAAAATTGCGCCGCCGATCAGCGCCGTCGCCAGACAGGCGAGCACGACAGGACCCGCGCCGAACGCGCCGCCTGCGGCGATCAGCACGTACAATTCCGCCAGACCCCCGGTTACAAATACAAAAAGAAACGCCGCCGCCATAAGCGCCCCGTGGTTTTTTCCTTAACGTTGCCGATTATATAAGCTGATCGGAGAAGATTTTTAGGCGGGCGGTCAGGGTCGTCCGTCTGTAAAGGCGACAGTCACCGCTTATCCCGCGGCGAGCGGCCCGAAGGACGCGTATCGACATGGATCCAGTACTGCTGATTTTCATCGGCCTCGCCGCTTTCGTGATCTTTCGGTTGATCTCCGTGCTAGGCGAGCGCGGCGGACATGAGCAACAGCACGATATCGAAGGGCTGCAACGCGCCGCGCGCGGCGAAGCGCGCATGAACGAGACGGGCGAGGACGCCCGGGCCGACGATCGCCTGGACGACCGGGATCGCGGGCCCCGCGAGGACGCCGCAGAAGCGCCGCAGCCGGTCTCGCCGGCGGCCCAACCGATCCGCGCCGCCGACCCGACGTTCGACGAGGCCGAGTTCCTGACCGGCGCGAAGTCGGCGTACGAAATGATCGTCGAGGCCTTTACGGCGGGCGATCTAAAGCCGGTGCGCGATTTCCTGGCCCCCAACGTCTATGAAACGTTCAAAGCGGCGATCGCGGCGCGCGAGGCCGCCAACCAGACCGCCGAGGTCAAATTCATCGGGATCGACGGCGCCGCAATCGCGTCGGCGCGCGTCGAGGACCGCACTGCTTTCGCGGTGACGGATTTTTCGAGCAACCAAGTGCGCGTCACGCGCGACGCATCCGGGACGGTCGTCGACGGCGACCCCAACCGGATCGATTTAGTGCGCGACCGGTGGACCTTCTCGCGCGTGCTCGACAGCCGCAGCCCGAACTGGATGCTGACGGCGACCGGCGCCGCGTAACGGGCGCGCCGGGGGGTGAGCGGCCATGGCGAGTTCTGTCGACGGCGGCGGCGCGGGGCCCGCCAGTTTTAGCGGCGACCGGATCGTCTTCGCCTGCGTCCTCGGAGCGCTGGCGCTCGGCATTTTCTTCTTTCTGCTGATCATCTGGCGGACCGATCGCGCCCCGTCGGGCCCCGCCCCTGAGCGCGCGTCGGTCTCGTTGCGAACGCAAAGCGTTGCGCTCGAACGCGTGCGCGGTTGGAAGCGGCATGATCCGTACCCTGCGCTCGCCCCGTTCACGCGGTCATGCGCGCGCCTGCAAACGCGTGCGCCGGACGCGCCGGCCAATCCGCTGGAGGCGCTGGGGCCGGACGCGTCGCCCCAAAGCTTTTCCGGACGCGTCGCCGATTGGGCCCCGGCCTGCGCAAAAGCGACGGCGCTCCTCGAGGCGCTTGAGGGCGCCCCGGCGTCCGCGCGCGCCGAACGCGCCCGCGCGTTTTTTGAAACCGCGTTCGCCGCCTACCGGGTCGGCGCGGTCGAAACGGGCGAGGACGGGTCGAGCGTCTCGTTCGACGGTCGGTTCACCGGCTATTTCGAACCATTCTACGAGGCCCGCCGCGAGCGCGACGGCGATTTCGCCGCGCCGGTCTATGCGCGTCCGGATGATCTCGTCATGGTCGATCTCGGCCGGTTTCGCGAGGAGCTCGCCGGCGTGCGCATCGCCGGGCGCGTCGAGGACGGACGGCTGGCGCCGTACGCGGATCATCGCGCCATCAATGACGGCGCGCTCGCCGATCGCGCGGCCGTCCTCGCCTATATGCGTCCGACCGATCTCTTTTTCATGCAGATCCAAGGATCGGCGCAGCTGCAGTTCGACGACGGCGAGCGCGTGCGCGTCGGCTATGCCGGGCAGAACGGTCATCCGTATACGCCCGTCGGCCGCATCCTTATCGAAGACGGGGCCGTCGCCAGAGAAGATATGAGCATGCAGGCCATTCGCGATTGGCTCGCCGGCGCGGACCCCGACGACGCGCAAGCCTTGCGCGAGGCGAACGCGTCTTACGTCTTTTTCCGTCATCTTGACGATGCGCTCGACCCCGGCCTCGGGCCGCTGGGCGCGCAAGGCGTTCAACTGGCGACGATGCGCAGCCTCGCCGTCGACCGGCGGTTTCACGCGATGGGCGCGCCGATTTTCTTGACCGCCGCCGTGGGCGAGCCGGGCCTTGCGGACGGGCTTGCGCATTTGTTCGTCGCGCAAGACACGGGCGGCGCGATCCGCGGGCCGGCGCGCGCGGATATTTTCACCGGAGCCGGCGGGGCGGCGGGCGATGCGGCCGGCGGGTTGAACGCGCGGGGCGCGATGATCGCGCTGGTGCCGCACGCCGTCGCCGAACTAACCAACACACACACGCACACACAAACACACACACACACACACACATACATACATACATACATACACACACACAACCACACCAACTCAAACTCTCTGAATATCAGTGACTGTATTTCATACTTTTGCTCTTACTATCTCACACACACACAAACACACACACACACACACACA
>JBCCZS010000203.1:0-5647 GCA_039187035.1 Pseudomonadota bacterium
CGCGTCGGCTTCCTCAACGACGACGTGACAGCGGCCGCGGGCGCGTTCGCCATCGTGGTGGAAGGCGTTGCGGAAGACTTGGCGCGCGCCGTCACCGAGCGCATCCCGGTCCCGACGATCGGGATCGGCGCCTCGCCGGCCTGCGACGGGCAAATCCTCGTCACCGAAGACATGCTCGGCTTGTTCGAACGGACGCCGAAATTCGTCCAAAAGTACGCCGACATGCGCGGCGTCATCGGCGACGCCGTCGCGCGCTACGCGGCCGACGTGCGCGCGCGGAAATTCCCGTCCGATGCGCAACTCTACCGCTTTGATAAAGAACCCGATTAGACGCCCCCTAGGGCCCGGCGCGGCGGCGCCCGGCCGTCGTTGCGCCGCTCGCGAAAGGCCGATAGAACCCGGCGTCCGTCGTCCGGGGGCCGATCCGCCGCATGCTCACAAGCCCTGGACGACGCGCGCGGCCCATTGAGAACGAACGCCCATGACCAACGACGAACGCGCCTTTCGCGAGGTCGACCAGGAACTCGCCGAGGATCGCCAGATGGCGTTTTTGCGGCGCTACGGCCCCGGCCTGATCGGGGTTGCGGCCGCCGTCGTCGTCGCAGTCGCCGCGCAGCAGATTTACGCGGGACGGCAATTGCAGCGCGCCGAGGACAATGCGGTCGCGTTGCGTGAAGCGGCGCTCGCCGGCCTCGACGACCCGGCCGGCGCCCAAGCGGCCTATGAAGCCTTCGAAGAAGACGCCGCGCCCGGCTATCGAGTGCTGTCGGTTTTGCGCCGCGCCGGCCTTGCGGCCGATGCTGGCGATCGCGATTACGCCGCTGAGCTCTATCGATCCGTCGCCGCCGCGAAAGCGTCGCCGCCGCGCGTGCGGGATTTCGCCCGGCTGCGCGCGGCGTATTTTTCGCTCGACGCGGGCCGCGACGCCGTCCTCGCCGACCTCGGCGAACTCGTCGACGATAAAACCGCGATCGGGGCCCACGCCCGCGAGATTGCGGCGTTCGCGGCGTTTCAGGCCGGCGACTACCAGACCGCGCAAACGATCTTCGAGCGCGCGGTTATCGATTTCGACGCGCCCGCGTCCGTTCGTCAGCGTGCGGAGGAAATGCAGGCGCTCGCGTCGGCCGCGCGCAAGGGCGTCGACGTTTCGACTGCGGTCTCGCTCGACGATCTGCAAGGCGTTTTGTCGACCGTGCCGGATCCGGCCGGTGAGGCGGGCGCGTGCGACGCCGAAGTTCCGGCGCCGATCATCGACGCCGTCGGTGAGGAAGCGGGCGGCGAGGCGGGCGAGGAAACCGCCGCCGAAGACGCCGGCGACGCCGACGACGTGATCGAAACGGTCGGCGAAGCCGCAGACGGGGCCGAAGAAGGGGACGCGGCCGAGGACGGGAACGGCGCGCAATCTTCCGGGGGCGAACCGACAACGGAGAACCCAGAGGATGATTCTTGACCAAGTGACGCTCGCGCGAGCGGGGCGATTGGCGATAGTCGCGGTCGCGGCCGCGGCGCTTTGCGCGTGTTCGTCCAACCCGATCGGCGGGCTCTTCGGCGGCGGCGACGAAGGCGGCGAGGAAACGGCGGCGTCGGACGATGAGGACAAAAAAGAGCGCAAACTGACGAGAAAAGAACGCGAGGCCAAGGAGAAAGCCGAGCGGATCTCCATCCTTGCGCTCGAAGAAACGATTGAGGCCGACCCGAGGCTCGCCGGCACGCTCGTTGAAGTCCCGCCGTCTTATCGCAACGCGTCCTGGCCCCAGCCCGGCGGCGAGGCCGACCACACGCTTCACCATTTAAGTGCGGAAGGAACGCTCGAACGCGCCTGGCGCATCGACATCAAAGCGGAAGCCGGACGACGCGCGCGCTTGACCTCGCCGCCGGTCGTGGCCGACGGGCGCGTTTTCGTCATCGATACGGCGGCGCGCGTTTCCGCTTTCGACATCGAAAGCGGGGAGCGCATTTGGCGGACAGAACTTACGCCCGAGATCGAGGAGAAGTTCCGTCTTCGAGAGATTCTCGGCGGCCCCAAAGCCGCGCATGTCGGGTTCGGCGGCGGCGTCGCCTATGACGGCGGGCGCGTCTTTATTAGTTCCGGGTTCGGTTTCGTCGCGGCGCTTGAAGCCGAAAACGGCGAGGAACTTTGGCGTTACGCGACCGAGGCCCCGGTGCGCACCGCGCCGACGGCCCATCGCGGGGCGGTCTACGTCGTGACGAATACGAACGAATTGTTGGCGATCAATCAGTCTAGCGGCGAGAAAGTTTGGGGCTTCCGCTCCTATGAAGAAGCTGCGCGGATCATCTCATCGACAAGTCCGGCGGCAGCGGGCGATCTACTCGTGGCCCCGTTTTCGTCCGGTGAACTCGTCGCTTTTCTCTCCGAGAGCGGACGGTCGGTTTGGAACGACACGCTCGCGCGCTCAACGCGCCTTAACGCGCTCTCGACGTTGAACGACATCGCCGGTGCGCCCGTTATTGACCGCGGCCTCGTCTATGTCGTCAGCCACGCCGGCCGACTCGCCGCGATCGACATTCGATCCGGCGACCGGGTTTGGGAGGCGCCGATCGCGAGCCTGCAGATGCCGTGGGTCGCGGGCGATTATATTTACGTCGTCTCGGTCGACGCCGAGCTCGTGTGCGTCCAACGTGAAAGCGGGGCTATCGTCTGGGTCGAACAGCTGCAGCGGTACCGGAATGATAAAAAGAGAAAAGGCCGCATCGCCTGGGCCGGTCCGGTGCTCGCCGGCGGGCGCCTGGTTCTCGTTTCCTCCGATGGCGAATTGATACTCGCGGCGCCGGAAAGCGGCGCCGTCTTGGAAGAGAAGAAGTTGTCCGAGGGGTCGGTCATTCCGCCGGTCGTCGCCGAGGAGAAGATTTTCGTCTTGACCGAGGCCGGCAAACTCTACGCGTTCAATTAAAAGCCGCGTCGCCGGCGCCGCAGGGATGCGCCCATGAGCGTCAAAGTCGCCGTCGTCGGTCGACCGAACGTCGGCAAATCGACGCTATTCAATCGGCTCGTCGGCAAACGCCTCGCGCTCGTCGACGACACGCCCGGCGTCACGCGCGACCGCCGCGAAGGCGAGGCGCGGCTCGGCGACCTCTCGTTCACCGTTATCGATACGCCGGGCCTGGAAGATGCGCCGGCGGCCGCGCTTGAGGGCCGCATGCGCGAGCAAACCTTGCGCGCCGTCGAAGACGCCGACGTCTGTTTGTTCGTATACGATGCGCGCGCAGGGCTGACGCCGGTCGACGAGCAGTTCGCCGGCTTATTGCGCGAAAGCGACAAGCCGGTTCTCTCGCTCGCCAACAAGGCCGAAAGCGAGGCGGCCGACGCCGGCGTCCTGGAGGGCTACGCGCTCGGCTTCGGCGAGCCGCTCGCCGTCTCCGCCGAGCACGCGCAAGGCCTCGCCGACCTGCACGCCGCCCTCAGCCCGCTGATCGATTTGGCGGCGGCGGCGAGCGCCGCGGAAGAAGCAGCCGAGGCGGAAGCTTGGGACGACCCGCTCAAACCCTTGCGCGTCGCAATCGTCGGCCGGCCAAACGCCGGCAAGTCGACGCTTGTCAATCGGCTAATCGGGGAGGATCGGCTCCTGACGGGCCCAGAAGCTGGCGTGACCCGCGATTCAATCTCCGTCGAATGGCGCTGGCGCGCGCCCGACCGCGACTGGCCGGTCAAACTCTTCGACACGGCCGGCATGCGCAAACGCGCGCGGGTGCAATCGAAACTCGAAAAGCTCTCGGTCGCCGACGCGCTGCGCGCCATCCGGTTCGCCGAAGTTGTGGTCATGTTGCTGGACGCCGAGGCGCCGTTCGAGAAGCAGGATCTTCAGATTGCGGACTTAGTCGTGCGCGAGGGGCGCGCGCTCGTCATCGCGATCAACAAATGGGATTTGATCGACGACAAGCAGGCCGCCGCGGCGGCCATCCGCGAGCAGGCCGATCGGTTGCTCGCGCAAGCGCCCGGCGTGCCGATCGTCTTTTTGTCGGCGATGACGGGACGCCATCTCGACAAACTCATGCCGGCGGTCACGCGCGTTTACGTCGACTGGAACGCGCGCGTGAAAACGCCGGACCTCAACGACTGGCTGCGCGCCGCCGTCGAGCGCCACCCGCCGCCGGCGGTGTCCGGGCAACGCATCAAACTGCGCTATATCGCCCAAACGAAGACGCGGCCGCCGACTTTCGTCGCCCAGTGCACGCGGGCCGAGGACGTGCCGGCGTCGTACAAGCGCTACCTCGTCAACGGCATTCGCGAAGCGTTTTCGATCCCCGCGGTTCCGGTGCGGCTTATTCTCAAAAAGCCCGACAATCCGTACGCGCCGAAAAACTGACGTCGCCGCTTTTCGCCGTCGGTCTGGATCGGTAGGTTTTCGTCAAGCGCGAAGGGCCCATGATGACCCGTTTGTTCTTTCTACGCGCCGCGGTCGCGGCGGCCGTTCTTTTGGTCTGGCTCTCGGCCGGGGCGGGCGTCGGCGCCCAAGAAACGCCGAGGGACCCGTCGACGACGGCCGATGCGCCGGGCACGCCCTCGGGCGCGACGCTGCCGGACGGGCTTGGAACGTTCCTAGACGGTTACGCCGCGGCGCACCTCGCCGATCGGTATCCGCCCGCCTTGATGGTCGCCGTTGCAACGGCGGATGAGACGCTCATTCGCGTCTACGGGACCGCGGACGCTGCGACGGGAGCCCCGGCGACGCCGGACACGCTGTTCCGTATCGCGTCGATTTCGAAGACGTTCGTCTGGACCGCGGTCATGATATTGGCGGACGAGGGAAAGCTCGATCTTGATGCGGACGTTAATACGCTGCAGTCGGCGGTGACGATCCCGGAGGCGTTCGGCGCGCCGGTGACGTTGAATGATATCATGGCGCATCGCGGCGGTTTTGAAGACACGTTCGGCGTCTTTGTGGGCGCCGACAGCGGCCTGACGGCCGGCGCGCTCTTGGACCGCGCCCGCCCCGAACGGGTGGCGCCGCCCGGCGAACGCACCGCCTATTCCAATTGGGCGACGACGCTCGCCGCCGTCATTGTGGAAACCGCCGCCGGACAGCCCTTCGAAGACTTCGTGGCCGAGCGGTTGTTGGCGCCGCTCGCCATGACGTCGACGGCGCTCCGCGATCCCCAATCCGCCCCTGAGCGCGCCCTCAACGATCTCGCCCTCGATGCGCGCACGGCTGCGCCGCATGTTCAGGAAGCGGGCGCGGCGTCGGCCGTCGTGCATGACCGGCTTGAGCCGGTTTTCGCCGCCGGCGCGGCGTCGCTGTCGGCGCGCGACGCCGCGAAATGGATGCAGTTTTTCCTCCGGCGGGGGCGCGCGCCGGACGGCGCGCCGATCCTCAGCACCAAAACGTTCGAGACGATGCGCACGCGTCAGTTTAACGATCGGCCTGACGCGCCGGATTTCGCCCACGGCTTTATGGAAGCGGAAATCGCCGGCTTGCCGACTTACGGGCACGCCGGGACGTTGTCCGGGTTTATCGCGGAGATGCGCATCGTCCCGGACCTCGGGATAGGCGTATTCGTCGCCGTTAACGGGGCGGAGCGCATCCGCCTGCCGGACCTCGTCGCGCGCGCCGGGATCGAGTTTGCGGCGCGCGCCCCCCAGTACCCGGCCCCCGGTCCACGGCCCCACCATACCGCGGCCCGCCCCCCC
>JBCCZS010000204.1:0-5621 GCA_039187035.1 Pseudomonadota bacterium
CCATGGGCGGCGACCGGCACCGTCAGCGCGCCGACGGGTTTTCGTCCGGCGAAAAAAACACGGGATGCGGCGTCTACGGTTTGTAACGTGATCGCGTGACTGGCGGTCATCCTTCGAAACATTTGTAACGCTCCGGCGCGGCGGAATATTGCACCGCCGCACCGTGGAGCCGACGAGCGATTCAGCCGATCGGGCCCGCGATTAGCGCGAATTTTGGAGATTTGCAGAGCATCGCGGTCACGCTCGATCGCATTTGCGTGAGCGTTTCGGCCGCCCGTGAGCGATCGGAAACAAACCGGAAGCGGGCGTGAGGCGATGTCATATTTCGGTCGGCTTTCGGCCGGTCCGGGGCGCGGTTCGCGTCCCATTTTACCATTCGTCGGCAGCCAATCGTAGGCGCGGCGTTGCGACGAGGCGGTCGCCAGCGGTTCTCTCCCCCCGCGCTGAACGCCGTCTCGTCGCTTTAGAAGGCGGTTCGGACGCTCTCCCCTCCGGCCCCCCCGTGAACGGCGTCGCCGACGTCGTCCGTGTCAGTTGCGTAGCAGGCGTACTCGCCCGCCGGTTTTTCTCTCCCCCAGACCGGCGGGCGGGATCCCACGAAGCCGGGTCGCTTCCGTCGAAGCGGCGTCCCGGCCTCGGTTTTCGGCGGATCGTGCGGCGTTGATCTCTCCCCGCGCCGCACTTTCGCCGTAAAAACCGTTATCATATAACATCACCTCTTCGTCGTGCGTATTACGGCGTTGGTGACGTTTCGCGGCGCGTCTTTGTCGCTCGACGCTGTGTCTTTCGACTTCTCGTCGTCAGACCCTGCGTCGACCGACAACGGGCGAACCGCTGCGGAAAACGGTTGCGTCAGGAGCGGTCCCGAGATCCCCCACGGGACCGCCTCCCGACGAGATAAGCTGATCAGAAAAACCTAACACGGCCAAGCGCTTTCATCGGAAAATCCGATAGGAAAACCATGCGTGCGCCATGGCGCCGAGCAGGCGATCCACGCCCGTGCGAAAGCGGTTGCAATCGCGCGGTTGGCCGCGTACCACCCGCGCTCTCGTGCGGGAGGTCGCCGGCTGAAGACCAGGTCGGGCCGCACCGCGCGAGCCGTCTCAACCCAACGCGTGCGCAAACAGCGCGCGCGATCATCGGAGGCCGATCATGGCGAAGAAAATCGCCGGTTACCTGTCGTTGCAGGTGCCGGCCGGCTCGGCGACGCCGTCGCCGCCCATCGGTCCCGCGCTCGGACAGCGGGGCCTCAACATCATGGAATTCTGCAAGGCGTTCAACGCCAAGACCCAAGAGATGGAAAAGGGGATGCCGATCCCCACCGTCATTACGA
Organism: Pseudomonadota bacterium; assembly: GCA_039187035.1. Lineage (GTDB taxonomy): Bacteria > Pseudomonadota > Alphaproteobacteria > Caulobacterales > Parvularculaceae > JAJFFW01. Next base: position 1,334 of record JBCCZS010000204.1, read on the forward strand.
TCTACCAGGACAAATCCTTCACATTCGTCATTAAGACGCCGCCCGCGTCGTTTTTGCTGAAGAAGGCGGCCAAGCTGCAAAAAGGCGGATCGGCGCCGGGCCGCGACGTCGCCGGGTCGGTCACGTTGGCGCAATGCCGCGAAATCGCGGAAGCCAAAATGAAAGATCTGAACGCGAACGACCTTGATCAAGCCACCAAGATCATCGCCGGCTCGGCTCGGTCGATGGGCCTGGCGGTGGAGGGCTGACGATGGCGAAGCTGACAAAACGCGCGAAAGCCGCAAAAGAAGCGCTCGACCGCGAAAAGCTGCACACGGTCGAAGAGGCGGTTAAAATCGTCAAGGACAATGCCTCCGCGAAGTTTGATGAAACCGTCGAAATCGCGATGAACCTCGGCGTCGATCCGCGCCATGCGGATCAAATGGTTCGTGGCGTCGTCAATTTGCCCAACGGGACGGGCAAGGCGCTGCGCGTCGCGGTCTTTGCCAAGGATAAAAAAGCCGAAGAAGCCAAAGAAGCGGGCGCGGACATCGTCGGCGCCGACGACCTGATGGAAAAAGTCCAAGGCGGCTTCATGGATTTCGACCGCGTCATCGCGACGCCGGACATGATGGCGGTCGTCGGCCGGCTCGGCAAAGTGCTCGGCCCCCGCGGCCTCATGCCGAACCCGAAAGTCGGCACCGTGACGCCGAACGTGACGCAAGCGGTCAAAGACGCCAAAGGCGGCGCCGTTCAATTCCGCGTCGAGAAAGCCGGCATCGTCCACGCCGGCGTCGGCAAAGCGAGCTTCTCGGAAGAGGCGTTGGCCCAAAACGTTCGCGCCCTGATCGACGCGGTCGCTAAAGCGAAGCCGTCGGGCGCCAAAGGCACGTACATTAAGCGCATCGCGATTTCGTCGACGATGGGCCCGGGCGTGAAGTTGGAAACCACCCCCGCGTCGGCCTAGACGACGCGCACGGAAACGGCGAATTCCTAATGGCGGCGCGGTCGATTTCGGCCGCGCTGTTTCTTTTGCCGGCGGCCGTCAACGCGTCGTCGCCGAGGCCGTGTCGTGTGCAGTTCGCGTGACTGGTCAACGCGCAGTGCGGCGAATTCGTCCCATTTCGATCGCCGTGCGTTGCGGTCCGCGCGCCCCGCAACTAGGGTCCGCCCGATCGAAAACGGGAGGAACAACGCAAGATGGGCGACACGCTCGGACACTTCGTCAACGGCGCGCACGCGGAGGGCCGCAGCGGCCGGCTCCACGATATTTTCAACCCGTCGACGGGCGAGGTGCAGCGCCAGGTCGCGCTGGCGACGCGCGACGAGGTGACGGCCGCGATCGATGCGGCGCAAAAGGCGTTTCCGGCCTGGTCGTCCATGAACCCGCAGCGCCGCGCGCGGGTCCTCTTCAACTTCAAATCGCTCGTCGAAAAAGACATCGACGCCCTCGCGCGCATGCTCTCCTCCGAGCACGGCAAGACCGTGCCCGATGCGCGCGGCGACGTGCAGCGCGGCCTCGAGGTGATCGAGTTCGCATGCGGCATCCCGCATCTGCAGAAAGGCGAGTACACCGAGGGCGCGGGCCCCGGCATCGACGTTTATTCGATGCGCCAGCCGCTCGGCGTCGGCGCCGGGATTACGCCGTTCAACTTTCCGGCGATGATCCCGATGTGGATGTTCGGCGTCGCGATCGCCTGCGGCAACACGTTCGTGCACAAACCGTCTGAGAAAGACCCGTCAGTGCCGCTGCGTCTCGCCGAATTGATGATGGAGGCGGGGGCGCCGGAAGGCGTTCTAAACGTCGTCAACGGCGACAAAGAAGCCGTCGACGCGCTTATCGAAGACCCGCGCGTCCGGGCGCTGTCCTTCGTCGGCTCGTCGGATATCGCGCAGTACATTTATGCGAACGGCGCGGCGAACAATAAACGCGTACAAGCGTTCGGCGGCGCCAAGAACCACATGATCGTCATGCCCGACGCCGACATGGACAACGTCGTCAACCAGCTCGTCGGGTCGGCCTACGGCTCGGCCGGCGAGCGCTGCATGGCGACGCCGGTCGCGGTGCCGGTCGGCGAAGGGACCGCGGAGAGCCTGATTGAGGCCATGAAGCCGCGCGTCGAGGGTTTGCGCATCGGCCCGTCAACCTCCGACGACGCCGATCTCGGCCCGCTCGTCACCGCCGCGCACCGCGAGCGCGTCGCGCGGTACATCCAAATGGCGGTCGACGAGGGGCAGGACTTGGTCATCGACGGGCGCGATTTTTCGATGCAAGGCTACGAGAACGGTTTTTTCATGGGCGGCACGCTCCTCGACCGCGCGCGCCCGGAGCACCGCTCATACCGAGACGAAATCTTCGGGCCGGTGTTGCAAATCATCCGTGCGGAAAACTTTGATGAGGCCGTCGCTTTGCCCTCGCAGCACCAATATGGCAACGGCGTTGCGATTTTTACGCGCAACGGGGCGGCGGCGCGCGAATTCGCTCAACGGGTCAATGTCGGCATGGTCGGCGTCAACGTGCCGATCCCGGTGCCGGTCGCTTATCATACGTTCGGCGGCTGGAAGCGTTCCGGCTTCGGCGACACGAACCAACACGGGCCGGAAGGCGTGAAGTTCTGGACCAAGATTAAAACGATCACGCAGCGCTGGCCGGAAGACGTTCAGGGGTCGGAATTCGTCATTCCGACGATGCAATAAGGCGCGCGCGGTGGGGGGCGGCGCGAAGGCCCTGCGCGCGGCGCTGACGGCGGCGGCGCTTCTGTGCGCGCTTGCGGGGCCGCCGGCGCACGCGAAAATCGACCGGCCGAGCGAGGCGATGCGCCGCGTCGCCGCGCTCGACGCGCTTTTGGCGCAAGGCGAGGTTTACTCAAAGCGCGCGTTACGCAAGCTCTTGGCGAACCGGACGATTTTGATTCGCCGGCCCGGCGGGCGTTATGCGGCGGTGTATTTGTCGTCGTCCGGGAAGGCGGTGTGGTGGCGGCCCGGCCGCGAGCGTGTGGAACGGGCGCGCTTTGCGGTCGTCGACGGGCGCGCGCTGTGTTTTGACAGCCGCACCAAGCCGAAGCGCGACGCGTCGGGCCCGGGCGTCGGCGCGTTGCGGTGCCGCGCGCTCGCGGTGTTTGAGGAACTCGCCGTCGACTCGCGCCGCGGCGATCTATTCCGGCTGAAACGGCGCCGGCGCGCGCCCTGGGCCTTTCCGGAAACGCTCGAATCGCCGCGGCTGCGCGCCTTGCAGGCGACGGCGCCCCGATCGCCCTGACCGCCGCTCTCTCTCTCTCGCCGCGTGCGCGCCCTTGCCGCGCCGGCGCAACACTTTAAGTCTCGCGCGTTAACGGGCGGCCGCCGGGCCGGTCGATCGTGACGAAAAGAACGGGGAAGCGCGCTGCGTGCCGCAACTCGACCAGGAAACGGTAATGACGATGACCGGGCTCGCGCTTTACGCGAGCATCTTCATCCTGCCGTTCGTCCAGGAAGACGTCGCCGTGATCGCGGCGGCGACGGCGTCGATCGGCGGCGCGGGGGCCTGGCAGTTGTTGTTCGTCGCGGTCCTCTTGGGCCTGACGGCGAGCGACGTCTGGAAATACTGGGTCGGCTGGTTCGCGCGGCGCTATAAATGGGCGCATCGCTTTGCGGAAAAACCGGGCGTCTCGGTTGCGGGCAAGCTGGTTCAGGACGAGCTTTACAAGACGCTGTTGACGGCGCGGTTCGTGCCCGGCACGCGAATCCCGACTTACGTCGCGTGCGGATTCTTCGCCGCGCCGTATGTGCGTTTCGTGACCTACGTCGTTTCGACGGCGTTTTTGTATGTCGCGTTCATGTTCGCGCTTTTCCATGCGGTCGGCGAGGTCGCCGGGGAGCGCGCGAAAGTCGCGTTGCCGATCGTGGCGATCACGCTCGTCGGCGCGTATATTCTGTTTCGATGGCTGCGCCACCGCCGCAACGCGCGCGGGCCGATGACGCCGCTCTCGGACGATTTCGACCAGGCGCTGCCCCCGTCCGACGACGCGGCGGAGCCGCCGCACCGGGCCGCCCGATAACGGCCGTGACGCCGGAACGGGCCTGACGCCGCGCGAGAACGGCGCGTCGACACCGCGCCTTAACGGCGCATCGATATAGAGGGAGACGCACGCATGGACTTCGCGCTAACGGACGATCAGGTCGCCATTCAAGATATGGCGCGGCGGTTTGCGGCCGAGGAATTGGCGCCGCATGCGGAGAAATGGGACGAGGAAAAGCACATTCCCGTCCACGTGATCAAACGCACGGCTGTACGGGGCCACGCAGGCATCTAAACGCGCGAACACGTCGG
>JBCCZS010000205.1:0-5588 GCA_039187035.1 Pseudomonadota bacterium
CTTTTCCCATAATTAAGAAGACGTCGCCGTCACTAAGTTGGGCCGCGCCGTAATTGATCGCCTCGCCGCGATCGGCGATCTCGACGGCGCCGGGCGCGCCTTGAAGGACGGCGTTGCGAATCACCGCCGGGTCCTCCGATCGCGGATTGTCGTCGGTGACGATCAGGAGATCGGCGCTTGCGCCGGCCGCGCCCATGGGCGCGCGTTTGGCCGCATCGCGGTCGCCGCCGGCCCCGATCAGGGCGATGAGCTTGCCGGAGACGTGCGGGCGCGCGGCGGCGATCGCGGCCTCGATCGCGGCGGGCGTATGCGCGTAATCGACGATCGCCGCCCCGCCGCCCGCGCGGGCCACAAGCTGCATGCGGCCGGGCGGACCGCAAACGCCGCCGAGCGCGCCGAACGCGGCGTCGAGGTCGTAGCCAGTGGCGGCGACGAGGCCGACGGCGACAAGCGCGTTCTCCGCCTGAAACGCGCCGATGACCGGCAAGGAGACGGTGCGCGCGGGCCCGCCGAGCGAAACCGTCAAAGAAAGCCCCGCCGCCGTCGGCTCGGCGCGCTCAAGGCGCACCGTATCGCCGCCGCGCCCGGTCGTCAGTAGACGGCGCTTCTGACCGGCCGCGAGCGCCGCGACGCGGTCCGCGCCCGCCCCGTCCGCATTGACGACGAGAACGCCGCCGCCGCGCAACCGATCGGTGAACAAACGCGCCTTCGCGGCGAAATAGTCCTCAAACGTAGGGTGATAGTCGAGGTGGTCTTGGGTGATGTTGGTGAACGCGGCGACGTCGAAGGCGAGCCCGTCGACGCGCGACTGGTCGAGCGCGTGGCTTGAGGCTTCCATGGCGACGTGCGTGAGGCCCGCCGCGCGCATCTCCGCCAGCGTTTGATGGAGCGCGACGGGTTCCGGCGTCGTATGCGCGAGTGCTTTCGCGTATCCCGGCCCGACGGCGCCGACCGTCCCGAGGCTACCGGCGCACGCGCCGAGCGCGCGCCAGATTTGCGCGGCGAAGGTCACCGTCGACGTCTTGCCGTTCGTACCCGTAACCGCGGCCATAACGTCCGGCGGCGGACCGAAAAAGCGCGCCGCGATCTGCGCATAAAGACGACGCGGAACGGGTGCGCGCACGCAGGCGACGCCGGCGGGAAGCGGCGGCAACGTCGCCCCGTCGGCCGCGAGAACCGCGACGGCGCCCTTCTCGACGGCCTGGTCGACATACGCCGCGCCGTCGGCCTTCGCGCCGGCGAAGGCGGCGAAGAGCGCGCCGGGCGCGACGGCTCGGCTGTCGGCGGTCAGCGCGGTCACCGCCACGTCAGGGTCGATCGGTCGTCCGAGAAGCGCCGACAGCCGCGTCATTGCAGCGTCGGGGCGGCGTCCGCCGACGCACGCGGCGTCCGGCCGGGCGGTTTGCGCCGCGGCTCAGGCGTTTCAACCGCGGCGCGGCGCGCGCCGAGCGACGGGAACGCGAAAGCCGCGTACGCCTCGCCTTCAGATACGGGCATGACGGACAATAAAGGCGCAACGCGCGAGACCATCCGCGAAAAGGCCGGCGCCGCATTCCACCCCGCGGTCGCAAAGCCGAACGTGCCCTCGACCGGCGTCGGCTCGTCGAGGCTGACCAGCGCGACATAGTCCGGCGCGTGGCCGGGGAATGCGCCGATGAAACTCGCCAGGCGCCGCGAGCGGTCATAGCCGCCCGCAAAGGGCTTGTCCGCCGTCGATGTTTTGCCGATGGGAAAATACCCAGCCGCTTCGGCTTTCGTTGCGGTCCCGTCGGTGACGACGCCGCGCAACAAACGGCGCATGACGATCGCCGTCTTATCCGAAAAGACGGGCGCGCCCTCCACCGCGCCGTCGACGCGCAAATAGGTCGGCGCGCGGTATGTCCCGTCGCCGACGACGGCGGCGAAGGCGGCCGCGAGGTGAAGCGGCGTCACCGAAAATCCGTGTCCATACGAAATCGTCGCCGCCTCGACAGGACCCCACTTTCTCGGCCCGCGCGGGGACTGCGTTTCCGCGAGTTCGATGGCGAGCGGGTCGAACAGCCCGAGCGCGCCGAGCGCCGCGCGCTGCCGGTCGACGCCGAGGTCGGCGGCGACTTGCGCGATCCCGATATTCGACGAATAGCGCAACACGTCGCCGAGCGTCATGAGTTTGCGCTTGCCGCGATAATCGCGAATCTGACGATCGGCGACGCGTAACGGTTTGCGGGCGTCGTATATCGTCGTCTCGTCGCTGACGCCCGCGTCGAGCGCCGCCGCGGCGGTGACCGCCTTGAACGCCGAACCCATCTCGTACGTATCGTAGGTTACGCGATTGCGGCGCGCGTCGGCGGGGACGGCGCCCGGCGCGTTCGGATCAAAATCCGGGTAACTCGCCGAGGCGATCACCTCGCCGGTCGCCACTTTGAGAATGACGGCCCAGCCGGCTTTCGCGTGGTTTTTGTCGACCGCGCGGGCAAGTTCAGCCTCCACCGCTTGTTGGGCTTGGAGGTCGATCGACGAGACGAGCGGGCGGCCGGCGCGGCGTTTCTCCGCGTCCAAGCGGCGCTCAAGGCCCATGACGCCTTCCGGCGTGCCCCCGAAACCCGGCGACACGTGCCCCACCACATGGGCGGCGACGTCGCGATGGGGGAAATAGCGCTTCAAACGATCGCGGAAGTGAACGCCCGGCAGACCGAGGGCGAAGACGGCGTCGCGTTCTTCCGGCGTGAGATCGCGCGCCGCTTCGACATAACGGCCCGCGCCGAGCGCGGCGGCGAGTTTGCGCTCGTCGATCCGCGGCAAGACAGCCGATAATTCGCGCGCCGTTTCCGCTGCGTCCCAGACCTCGCGACCGGCGACGTCGAGCGCCCGCGTCGGCAGATTGGTCGCCAGAATCGCCCCGTTGCGATCGAGGATTTCCGCCCGCTCCGCATGGCGGGGTGCGGCGGCGACGCGCAGCGCGGCCGGGTCCGGCGCTTCAAGCGACAGCGTCGTTAAGCGCGCCGCGAGCCCCGCAAAAACGCACCCGAACAAGACCGCGCACATGCCGATCCGCGCGCGCGCCCGCTCCAACCGGCGCGCGCGATGCGGGTCGAGCGCGCCTTCGGTCACGCCGCGGGACGCGGCGCTTTGCGCGTTCGGATCCTCTGCGATGATGAAAACGTGCGGCCGCGGCCGTCTTGCGAACATGGCGTTCTCCGAACCGGCGATACGTTACGGCGTCGTCGACGCGTCGACCATGGCGACGGCTTGCGGGACCGCCCCCGGCGACCGGCGCCGCGTCGGCGCGGGCGCGGCGAACGCCGGGGCGTCAGCCGCCGGACCGCCGAGCGCCACAGCGAAATCGTCGGCCGTCATCAATTGCGCGCCGGTCACGGGCTTGAGCGCGGTGTTTTCGCGCGCGATCCGCTCAAGACGCTCCGGGCTTTCGAGATAGGCGATCTCGGCACGGAGAATTTGGATCTCGCGCGCCTCGCGCGCTTTGTCGGCTTGCAGCGTGCGGATCTCCGCGCGCTTTTGTTTGACTTGCACCTCGGCCTGGTAACGGCCCGCGGCCGCGGCCGCGAGCAACGCGCACAGAACGAACATGATAATGCGCATAGGGCTAAGCAAAGCTCCCGGTTTCAACGAATGCGGCCATGGATTTCGATAGCGACAAGGGTGGCGGCGCGAAGGCAGCCGCGTCCGAGCGCGCCGGCGCCGCGGTGCGCACGCCCGCCCGCAGCTTCGCCGACCGCGCGCGCGGGTTGGCTGCGATTTCGTCCGCCTGCGGCGCCGCCGCCTTGGCGACGGTTTGCAAAAACGTCGGCGGCGGCCCGTCCGCCGCCGGTTCATGGCGCGAAACCGCGCCCGCGCGCCCCGATCGATCGGCGAAAAACCGTTTGACGATGCGGTCTTCCAGCGAGTGGAAGGTCACGACGACGAGCCGGCCGCCAGCGCGCAACACGGCTTCAGCCGCGGTGAGCGCGCGCGCTAATTGGCCGAGCTCGTCATTGACGAAAATTCGAAGCGCTTGGAAAACCCGCGTCGCCGGATGAATGCGCGTCGTCGCTTTCAACTTGGCGGGCGTCGCCGCTTCAACGACGGCCGCGAGGCGCCCGGTCGTCTCGATCGGCGCGTCCGCGCGGGCGGCGATGACGGCGCGCGCGAGCGACGCTGCGCGTTTTTCTTCGCCATAGGCCCGAAAGATCGCGGCGAGATCGCCGGTCTCGGCCAGCGCCACGACGTCGGCGGCGTCAGGTTTTTTGCCGTCCATCCGCATCGACAACGGCCCGTCGCGCAAAAACGAAAAGCCGCGCGCGCCGTCGTCGAGCTGCATCGACGAAACCCCGAGATCAAAGACGACGCCGTCGACCGGACCGACGCCCGCGTCGGCGAGGCCCGCCGCAAGCGCGGCGAACGGTCGGTCGACCGCCAAAAACCGGTCCGCATAGGTCGGCGCCCAGGCCGCGGCGTCCGCGTGCGCGGTCGGATCGCGGTCGAACGCGACGAGGCGGCACTTCGCGGTCTCGAGGATCGCGCGCGCATACCCGCCGGCGCCGAGCGTTGCGTCGACATGCGTTTCGCCGTCCGCCGGCGCCAACGCGGCGAGCACCTCGCCTAAAAGAACGGGCTTATGCCGCGCGCCGGTCATTCAGCCGCCTTCGGCGCCGGGCGCTGGCGCAAAGAAAAACGCCGCTCTTTCGCGATGGCGCGCGCGTCCTGAATGCGTGCGGCGGCCGCAGCAGGCGGCCAAATCTGGAAATACCAATTGCGGCCGATCAGCGTCGCCTCCCCGTCGAGACCCAACTCGTCAACGAAGTCTTTCGGCAAGATCGTCCGTCCCTCCGGATCGATCGTCAGTTTGCGCACCTGGCCGATCGTCGCCATTTCAATCGCGTCCGCCGCCTCGGCGTCGTAACGCTCCAACTCGTCGAGCTTGCGCTGCAACCGCTCGACGAGCGGATAGCCGCCGCAATCCAAACTGCCGCCGTCGAGCGAGGGCATCACGATCAATCCCTGAAACGGATCGCCTTCGACGCGGGTCGCGTCGAGGGCCCGACGAAAATCGGCCGGCAATGCAAGCCGGCCCTTCTTGTCGATCTTATAAGTGTGGCGCCCCATGAAATGCGCCTCGGTCGACCGGACCACGCCTGTCGCCCCTTCTCTCGCCGGCCGTCCGCGTTCGCCGATGTCGCGCTTTGCGCGGTCCTCGCCGTCACGGCCCTCTCCCCGACGTTCCCGTTCGCCCAATGCGTCGGCGCTTCGCCGCGCGTCCTTTCCGCAGAGCGCGCGACGCCTTTAAGGCCCGCTTAACGCTCGTGAATGGGATATCATGGGAATTTGTGGTCCGTCAAAGGGAAATCTATGAATAGCCATGGGATTAGCCCGTCGGCGAATCATTTCGCCGCCGCGGCTCTTAAGCCTTCGTTAATTGTCGACGCGCGAATGCAATTCCCGTCGTCCGCGCGGTTGAACCGCCGGCGCAAATCACGGCCTTGTGGCGTTGTGGAAAATTCGGGCGTCGGCGTCGCGCCCCCGACGGGCGCCCCGGCCGCAAACCGGGCGCGCGGGGCGCGGGCGGGAACCCCGGGGTGAATAACCAATATAGAAAGTAAAAAAACAAAACA
>JBCCZS010000206.1:0-5565 GCA_039187035.1 Pseudomonadota bacterium
CCGAGTACATTGGCGACGACGACGACTTAGACCAGCCCGCGGCGCCCGCCGCGCCGACGCCCGACGAAATCGCCGCGCGGGTTAAAGCCCGAAAGTCGACGCGAAAAGGCTGGTGGTCGCGCGCCTTCGGCGGGTAGCGAGAACGCGCACGCGGCCGCTGTGGTGCCGGCGCGGCGCCGACGATGCATGCGGGCCTTAGGAAGACTTCCGGGTTGTCCGGGGGCCGCCCGCGGCCGAAATCGACGAGGCGTGCGCCCGTCCGGACGGGCCGCGCGCCCTTCGTCGCGGGACGGCCACGAAACGGTCATAGTCATGGCGCGCAGTCGGGGCGCACAGTCGGGACGCGCAGTCGGGACGCGCAGTCGGGGGGCGCATTGAAAAGCGGCGCGCGTGGCGCGCGGCCGCACGACGGAGTATGAACGGGTGATTAGCGACGTGTTAGCCGGCGCCGTCCGCCGGCCCCGCGCCCAGCAGAAGCGCTTTAAAGACCGCGTCCGGCGAGCCGCCCTCGCCGCCGCCGCCGCCCTCATTGCGGCCGCGGCCGCGCCCGCCCCCGCCGCGGCGCAGCTCTTGTTGCGCGACACGGAAATCGAGCAGTGGATCGACGATTACTCCCTGCCGTTGTTCCGCGCCGCGGGATTGCCCGCCGAGCAGGTGAACATCTTCCTGATCGGCGATCCGACGCCGAACGCCTTCGCCGGCGGCCTGAACATGGGCATCCATACCGGCCTTATCACGCTCGCCGACACGCCGAACCAGGTTCAGGGCGTCATCGCCCACGAAGCGGGCCATATCGCCGGCGGCCACACGGCCCGCAGCGACGAGGCGCTCTCCGCCGCCTCGCGGCCGATGTTTTTAAGCCTTTTGTTAGCCGGCGCCGCGGTCGCCGCCGGCGCGCCGGAAGCCGGCATCGGGCTTCTTGGGCTCGGCCAGAACGTCGCGTTGGCGAACGCATTGCAATTCAGCCGCGGCCAGGAATCCTCCGCCGACCAGGCGGCGATCACCTACCTCGACGGCGTCGGCGCCTCGAGCCGCGGGCTGATCGAGTTTTTCGGCAAGCTGCGCAATTTCCAGGTGATCACCGGCCGCCGGGTCAACCCGTATCTGCAAACCCACCCGCTCGCGAACGACCGGATGACCGCGCTGGAACGCCGCGCAACGGACTCGGCGCATTACGGAGCCGAGGACAGTCCGGAAGAAATTGCGCGTCTACGGATGATCCAAGCCAAGATCAAAGGGTTTCTCCAGGAGCCGAAATCGACGTTCCGCGAATATCCGAACTCCGATCAATCCGACCCCGGGCGCTACGCCCGCGCCGTCGCCTATTACCGCGACGCCCGCATCGACGAAGGGCTTAAAGAAGTCGACGCGCTCATTGGGAAGTACCCGGACAATCCGTATTTTCACGAACTCAAAGGACAAATGCTGTTCGAATTCGGCCGCGTGGCGGCCTCCGTGGAGCCGCATCGAAAAGCCGTGACGCTCGCGCCGACCAAAGCCCTGTTGCGGATCAATCTCGGCCGCGCATTGCTCGCCGCCGGCGCGCCGGACCAACTCGATGAGGCCGTAGGGGCCTTCAACGGCGCGCTCGCGATCGAGCCCGACAACGGCTTTGCGTGGTTTGAGCTTTCGCGGGTCTACGGCGCCAAAGGCGACTTGCCGATGGCGCACCTCGCGACGGCGGAGTCGCGCTACCACGCCGGCGACAAGGTTGCGGCGAACCAATTCGCGCGCCGGGCGATGCGCGGCCTTCCCAAAGGCTCGCCGCAATGGCGACGGGCGACGGACGTCATCGTCGCGACCCAAGGCGAGCTCCCCAATTTCGGCGCGGCCGACAATCGCCGCCGGCGCGACCAGGAAACGCCCGACCGCGACCGCGGCCCGAACGACGTTCCCGACCCGCCGTTCCGCTAAAAAGCCCCCGAAAGACGGCGATTCGGCCGCATTCGCCGCGGAATGTGACCGCCCGCGACGCTTTTCACATGGAACGGCAAGGAATTCAGGGGTATCCAGCCGGCGTTTGAGCCGAACCTTGAAAGAACTGGAGAGCGCATGCGCCTGAAGCCCCTCATCGCCGGAGCCGCCGCGACCGCCTTCCTCGGAGCGTTGGTGTTCGGGTTCAGCGCAGCGCGCACCGACGATACGCAGTCCGCCGAACCCGCCGACAGCGCGAGCGCCCCCGAAAGCGCCGCGCCGCAGGACGCCGCGGCGGAAGGCGTTTTCAACCAGGCGCAAGAAGACCGGATCGGCGCGCTTGTTCGCGCGTATCTCGTCGCCAATCCGGACGTCCTCGTTGAAGCGTTCCAAGCGCTCGAAACGCGCGACCGCGAACGCAAACGCGCGCAATTGACCGCGGGGGCGCGCGCGAACTTCGACAAATTGGCCGGCGGCGAGGCCGGCTTCGTCACCCCCGCCCGCAACGACGCCGACGTCGTCGTTATCGAATTCTTCGACTACCATTGCATCTATTGCAAAGGCGCGGCGGACCTTGTGCGCGACCTCGTCAAAGACGACGAGGACGTGAAAATCGTTTTCCAGGAATTGCCGATCGTACGCGAGGAATCGCAACTCGCGGCCGCCTACGCCCTCGCCGCGCGCGCGCAAGACAAATATGTCGACGTCCATTTCGCGCTGATGGAAGCCAAAGGCGTTCTTGACGAGCCCCGTCTTCGCACGATTGTCGAAAAACAAGGCGTCGATCTCAAAGCGCTCGGCAAGCCGGGCGAAGACAAAAGGATCGCGTCGGCGCTCGAAGCGTCGAAAGGCGTCGCAGCAGAGATCGGACTGACCGGTACGCCAGCCTTTATCGTCGCATCGGCCGACGGCGCATATCTGAACGTGATCGACGGCTTCAACGAAGACTCAATTTTGGAGTCGGTGGAAAGTGCGCGGCGCGCCGCCAAGCCGTAACGCTGCGCCCCACGCTAAGCGGATGAGTTGTTCTTGTCGGCCGAAACCGGCGCTCTACACGAGCGCCGGTTCAGCCTTTCGATTGAGGAATGCTTTGCAGTACGGCGCAAACGGCGAGCGTACCGCATTGAGATGATCTAAGTCATAGCCGTTAAGGCGCATCACAGTGACGTCGCCGAAGTCCGGATGCGGCCTTTCAAACAGCCGCACATAGCCGAACCGCTCAAAAAGCGACACGAGCGGCGCATTGACGTCCATGAAAGACGTCTGCGCGCCGTTCTCGACCGCGTATTGGTAGAGCGTCGTCATCATACGAATAGACACGCCGGTTTTTCGATAAGCGCCGGCGACCATGTTGCGCGTGGAGATGCTCGCGGTCGCGCGCGTCTCCTCGTCCAATCGATCCATCCGATAAAACGAGTAGTAAGGCTCGACGTCGCCTTCCCACAGAAAATTGAGCCGGATCGCAGCGATGATCCGACCGTCCTTCGTGACCACGCAATGGTGCGCGTGGGCGTCCAACGGGTCTTCGAGCGTGCGGGTATCGTGACACGCATAGGACTGGGGGCGTTTGAGTTCTTCAACCCAGACCTCGTAGCGGAAACGAAAGAGACGCTCTGGGACCTCGCCGGGCCCGTACATTCTATATTTCATGGCGTTGGACCTCGCCTGCCAAGCCGCCGCTAAGCGACCTTCGCCGCAGACAAGCGCGCGCCGTCGCGGCGAACGCCCGCGCCGTCGGCAGGTATGCGTTCCGGCGTCAATCCGTCGGCGTTGAGCTCTTCCCAATTCCAGCCTGTCTGCACGCCTTCTCGCGCATCGCGCACCGCCGCGTCCAACATGTGCGCATACAGACGACCCGTCACGGCCATTGAATATTTGATCGCGTCGATATCGGCGCGCGACAGGCTAAGGTCGGCGACATACCGCTCCATCAACTTATTGTGCCCGACGTCGATCTCCATATGGTCCTGAAGAAACGTCATCGCATTTTGCGGCACGCCGATTTTCGTGAGCGCGTCTCTGAACAGCGGCCCGGAACCGGTTCCGTTGAATTCTAAGAAGAACAGATAACCGAGATAGCCGAGGGGGTTGAGGTTGTAGATCTGATAAAATCCGTACGCCAACAAGGCGGACGTGTCCGGAAGCGGGTTTTCGTACGGTATCGTCGACGGGTCGCCGCCGAGCGTGACGAAATCGTTGAGCGCCAGTTGGTCATGACCGATCTCGGACGCGGCGTGCGAAAAAAAGGCGCGCACGAGATCGCGTTGCCGGCCGCGAAAATAAACGGTCGCGAGCGCCTGCAGTTGCGGATTTTCCCGAGTGTGGTGGTACACTTGGCGCAGGACGGAACGGTATTCTTCCTGGGTCAACTCCCCGGCTAGCAACGATTGCACCGACGCCGCTTTAACAAACTCGTTCCGTATACCCTCAAAATGTTCTTTAAGCGAAACAAACATGTGATTGATCCCTACCGTTAACCTCCCCTAATTTTCCGTTAACGGTCTTATCAAGGGGGTGCAAGTCCGCAGCATGCGGCAAAAATCGACAACCTCCGCGTTCGCGCAGGGCGGCGAGTGCGGCGCGCGTTGCTTATGCGGCACGCTTTCCGTTCCGAAATAATATCCGCGGGCGTTCTATTACCAAAAAGGTAACTTTGAGCGGTTACCAAAAAAATGGGTCGGATAGAGCGAAAGATGGCGTCGCGAAGCGGGCAAATTTCGGCGATGGACGGTGTGATCGACGTGTTTCGGGCGCGTTTCGCCTGCGATACGACGGAAACGGCGTTTCAAGAGGCGATACGCAAGGGCAACCGCCGGACCAATTTTCGCGTGCTCTTGGTCGGAATACCGATTGTCGCGGCTTACGCAATTCTCGATGCGCGGTCGTTGAGCGACCCGGGCGCGGCCGTCGCTTACCGGTTGACCGCCTGCTTTGCAGCGGGGTGCGCGTTGGCGATGATCCTGCACCCGACGCTGCGGCGCTTTCAGGAGAGCATCGTCGGCTTCATCGTCTGCGCGCTTTCCAGCATTTTGTTTTTCGTCGTGCACAACGAAGGCAGCGTCGACAATACGTATTACGTGGGGCTGGTTCAAAACGGCGTCGCCGTCTGCTTCCTTTTACGCTTAAGCTTTCTGCGATCGGTCGGCCTCCTTGTCTTCTTCTTGGCGGGCCACGCGGCGGCCTCGGCCGGGAAACCGCCGACGGGCGAGCCGGCCGTTCAGCTGATCATCCTTGTAACGATGTTCCTCATTTGCGGGTTCGGCAATTACCTCATTCAGCGCTACCGTCGGTACGATTTCTGGAAGGCGGTCATCATCGAACGCCAGAACGAGCGGCTCGCCGCGCTTCTCGAAGCCGAACAGAAAGATCGGCAGCGGAAAGTCGCGGCGCTGAACATGCTCGTCCATGCGGTTAAAACGCCGATCCACCAGATTTCCGGCTTCAGCGATCTCGTTTTGATGCATTTGTCGCAACGCGCCGCGGACGGCCCCGACGACGGCGGGCTCGAAAGCGCCAAATACATCAAATCCGCATCCGAAGATTTGCGCGACGCCGTCACGTCGCTCCTTGATTATTATCAGCTCGACGAGATCGAACGCGCGCCGCAAAGCGAGCGGTTCGATTTCGCCGAATTTCTCGAAGACGAGGTCG
>JBCCZS010000207.1:0-5533 GCA_039187035.1 Pseudomonadota bacterium
ATGAGCCTGACGAGCTACCGGGCTGCTCCACCCCGCGCCAACAATTGAAGAGCGCCGTATATGCCGATGCGGCGCGCCGAATGCAACCGATTTTTATGCAGAATTATGACGGCGGTTAGCCGTCGTTTTTCACTTCCTGGATCGGCTTTACCACGCGCACGTGGATCTCTTTCAATTGCGCCTCGCCCGCTTCGGCCGGCGCCCCGAGGAGAAGATCCTGGGCGCCCTGCGTCATCGGGAACATCGTCACTTCCCGGATGTTCGATTGGTCGCACAACAGCATGACGATGCGCTCCAGCCCCAACGCACAGCCGCCGTGCGGCGGCGCGCCATAGCGAAAAGCGTTCAGCATGCCGCCGAATTTTTCTTCGACGACTTCCGGACCGTAGCCCGCAATCTCGAAGGCTTTGTACATTAACTCCGGCTTGTGGTTCCGAATCGCGCCGGACCCGAGTTCATAGCCGTTGCACACGAGATCGTATTGGTAGGCCTTGATCGCGAGATAGTCCGCATCCGTTTGCGCGGCTTCGAGCGCCTCAAGGCCGCCCTGCGGCATCGAGAACGGGTTGTGGCCGAACTCGACTTTTTTGTTGTCGGCGTCCCATTCGTACATCGGGAAGTCGACGATCCAGCACAAAGCGAACTGGTCTTTGTCAACAAGGTCGAGGGCGTCGGCGACGACGTTGCGCGCCTTGCCGGCGACGGCGAGAAACTCTTCCGGCTTGCCGGCGAGAAAGAACGCCGCGTCGCCGTCCTTTAAGTCGAGTTGCGCGCGCACGGCGTCGGCGCGTTCGGGCCCGATGTTTTTCGCCAGCGGCCCTTTCGCCTCGCCGTCGTTCCACATGATGTAGCCCATCCCCGGCAGGCCTTCTTTTTGCGCCCAGGCGTTCATCCGATCGCAAAAGGCGCGGCTGCCGCCCGTGGGCGCGGGGATCGCGCGGATTTCATGGGCCGGGTCGGCGTCGAGGATCTGGGCGAAGATCTTAAAGCCGGACCCGCGGAAATGTTCGGAGACGACCTGCATCTCGATCGGGTTGCGCAGGTCGGGCTTGTCCGACCCGTATTTCAGCATCGCCTCGTCATAGGCGATCAGCGGGAACGGATACGCCGTGACCCGCCGCCCGCCGGCGAATTGCGCGAACACGTCGTGCGTGACCGGCCCGACCGCGTCGAAGACGTCTTGGCGTTCGACGAAACTCATCTCCAGGTCGAGCTGATAAAATTCGCCCGCTGAGCGATCGGCGCGCGCGTCTTCGTCGCGGAAGCACGGCGCGATCTGATAATATCGGTCGAAACCGGAAACCATGATGAGCTGTTTGAAAATCTGGGGGGCCTGCGGCAGCGCGTAGAATTTGCCGGGATGGAGACGCGAGGGCACGAGAAAGTCCCGCGCGCCTTCGGGCGAGGACGCGGTGAGGATCGGGGTTTGAAAATCGGCGAACCCCTTCGCCTCCATGCCGTCGCGGATCGCTTTGATGACCGCTGACCGGGTCATGATGTTGCGATGCAACGTTTCGCGCCGCAGGTCCAAATAGCGGTGCTTCAAACGCAGCTCTTCAGCATAGTCGGGCTCGCCGAACACCGGAACGGGCAGCTCCTCGGCCGCCGACAGGACCTCGAACGACGACAGCCGCACCTCGATCTCGCCGGTCGGCAGGTTCGGGTTCACCGTATCGCCGACGCGGGCGATGACCTCGCCCTCGACCCGGATGACGCTTTCGGCGCGAACCCGCTCGACGTCGGCGAAAAACGCCGCTTCCGGCTCGACCACGAGCTGCGTCAGCCCGTGATGGTCGCGCAAATCAATAAACAAGAGCCCGCCATGGTCGCGCTTGCGATGCACCCAGCCGGAAAGCCGGACGGCCGCGCCGACGGCGTCTTGGCGCAATTCGTTACAGGTATGCGTGCGATAAGCGTGCATGGCGCTGGGTCTTTCTTAGAAATGGCGGAAGGCCGGCGCGCCGAGTGAGCGCGACGGGCCGCGCTTGTCAAGCCGGGCCGGAGCCGTTGGCCGGGCCGCAGCCGCCGGCCGGGCCGCAGCCGCTGGCCGGGCCGCAGCGCACGGGCGGGGCCCGCCCTGACGGCGCGCCGCAAACCTGCTAGGCCGTGACGATGGACATTATTCGAACGACCGACGCGCTGCGCGACTTTACGGCCGCACTGCGCGCGCAAGACTACTTCGCCATCGACACCGAATTCATGCGCGAGCGGACCTACTGGCCGATCCTATGTCTGATCCAGGCCGCGGCCCCCGGGGTCGAAGCGATCATCGATCCGCTCGCAGAGGACCTTGATCTGGCGCCGTTGGGCGAGGCCCTCGCCGACCCGTCCGTCGTCCAAGTGTTTCACGCCGCCCGCCAGGACGTCGAAATTTTCTACCGCCAGTTCGAAGCGATCCCCACGCCGCTGTTCGACACGCAGATCGCCGCCATGGCCTGCGGCTTCGGCGACCAGATCGGCTACGAGCCGTTGATGCGCAAGCTCCTCGGGGCGTCGATCGACAAGGGCTCGCGATTCACCGATTGGGCGCGCCGGCCCCTGAGCGAGGCGCAACTCGCCTATGCGCTCTCGGACGTCACGCACCTGCGCGAGGCCTACCCGATCCTGCGCGAGCGGCTCGAAAATAGCGGGCGGCTCCTTTGGGTGGAGGAAGAGATCGCCGTTCTTGACGATCCGTCCCTCTACTATACCGCGCCGGAAGACGCCTGGCGGCGCATGAAAGTGCGGGGCGTGCGGCCGAAAGAAATCGGCCCCCTGATGAAACTCGCCGAATGGCGCGAACGCGAGGCGCAAACCCGCGACATGCCCCGCGGGCGCATCGTTAAAGACGACGCGCTCTTTGAATTTGCACGCCTGCGCCCGGGGACGCCGGAAGCGCTCGCGCGCGCGCGCTCCGCGCCCAACGGCTTTGAGCGGTCGAACGCCGGGGCCGCCGGCCTCGAGGCCGTGGCCGCCGGGGCCGCGTTGCCGCGCGACGCGCTCCCCGACCTTGCCAGAAACGAAAACCGGCCGCCGGCGCCGGCCGACGTCGTCGAACTTTTAAAAGTGCTCTTAAAGACGCAGAGCGAGGCGTACGGCGTCGCGCCGAAAATGATCGCCTCGGTCGCGGATCTCGAAGCGCTCGCCCTGGACGACGACGCGAACGTCCCCGCGCTCAAAGGGTGGCGACGCGAGGTCTTCGGCGATCCGGCCATCCGGCTCAAACGCGGCGAAGTGGCGCTCAAATTGAAAGACGGCGCCGTGCGCATTTGCGAAGCGCCCTAGACGCCGCCGCGCCGCCGCCCCGAGGGGCCGCCTGCTCGGACGCCGCGCTATTCGGCCGGCATTCCGGAGAGGACGAACGTTGCGATCATGTCGCGTAGAAAGCTGTCGTCGTCGTTCGACAGGTGGAGCCACAGCGGACCGTGCCCGAGATTTCTGGCGTGGACGACCGTGACGGCGGCCCGTTCGTTCTCGACGAGCGCGTCTTCATACAGTCGGGTGTAGCCGTAGGTGTTTCGGTCGGAAACGAGCAAGAGCGGACGGTCGAAGGTCTCGATGTGGGCGGCGGGCGACGCGGCCGCCATGCTCGCCGGGTCCGATCCGAAGACCGCTTCCACATGTTCGACCGCCAATTCAGGCCGGCTGCCCGTCGCAAAGGCGCGGTGATAGTCGGGAATGTCGTAGGTCCCGCCGATCGCGACGACGCCGGCGATCGCGTCCGTCGTCAGACCGACGCCCTTTAGATATGTCGCATCGCTCGCGACCAACGTCGCGAGATGCGCGCCCGAAGAAAATCCGCCGATGAAAATTCGGTCGACGTCGATCCCGTAGGTCTGCGCATTGTCGCGCAACCAGGCGACGGCCGAGGCAACGTCTTCGACATGGGCGGGATGTTGAACGCCGGTATCGAGGGCGGGATCGCGCCAGACGGCCGGGCTCAACCGGTGACCGACGGACGCGACGGCGATCCCGGCGGACGACAGCCTTTCCGCCATGTCCATTTCCTTGTCGCGATCGACATAGGCCCACGCCCCGCCGCCGATCCACACGAGCAGCGGCGTCGCCGTCGCCTGCGCGTCGGGGACGACGAGATTTAAGCGCTGCAGGTCGGTCGGCGCGGCTTGCGCGGTGTAGGGAATGTCGGTGTACGTTTTTGCACCGGCAGTTACGCTAAAGATCGTCGCCATGCTCGCGACGACGACTGACAATACCGTTTTCATTGAACGCCCCTCCGTAACACGTTGCGACCGCCCGCCGAGCCAACTCGCGGCGGCCTGGCCGAGCCTTTCTTTGAATGCGCGGGAGCGTAAGGGCGGGCGAATTCCCCGTCGAGGCGAGCGCAACGCTAATCGACGAACGGTTCGGAACACGGGGTCGGCCGCGGCTCGCGGACCGTCGAGCCCGGCAAAACGCGCATACCGCTGACTGCCGCACGTCGCCCGGCGCCCGCCAGGGCGAACGTCAACAGCGCGCTCGTCGACCCAAAACGGACAGGCGACTGATGGCGAACGCCCTTCCCCGCCGGCCTGCGCGTCGTCCTTGCGTGCTCGCGTTCTGGGAACCGATCGGCGACGCCCCGAAAGGCGATCGACGGCGCGGCGAACTTCTTAGCGGCGTCACCGCAGTGAACGCAGCGCTCCTCGCCGACGCGTCAATAGAGCCTCCGTTTTATACAACGCGAACATTCAATTTCGACGAATGCGCACAAGGCCGTCTCATGCAGAGGGTGGCCCATTTCTTGATACGCCTTCGAAAAGGATCCGTCGATCAAGCGCTGAGGCTTTGATTAACGCGAAGACCCGAAGGCGACGGCCGAAAGCGCGAGAATTTCGGTTTTTCGATACGAAAAGACTCGGCCTCTATTCGGCAGCACTATAAACAATCAGGATTTCCCTCATGATTCGCAGTGTCCACTTGATCTTGACGGGCTTAGCGTTGATTGCCGGCGCGAGGACGGCGGCCGCCGACGACGCTGACATCCGCGCGCTCGCGGACGCGTATGGCGCATTGCCGGCGATCCGCAGTGCGGACGTGTCCCCGGACGGCTCGCTGGTCGCCTTCAAATATGCGTCAAAGGGGCGGTACGCCCTCCTCATTCGAAACCTCGCCGATCCGTCGCGTCCCGCGCGATTGTGGCGCCCGGCCGCCGGGACGGATCTGTCGACGTTTTACTGGACGAGCGGCAATCAAATCATCGTCGTCACCGAAAAGTTGGCGGTCAAAACGACCGCCTCTATGGACCCGAAGCGGATAAAATCGGGAAAGCGCGTATATAGCTTTTTCAAACAGCAATTGCCGAAGTTGCTCTCGTCCAACGGCAAGAAGATCGCCGATTTATCGTTGGACCGGCTCGGCATGATCGAAAATTGGCGCCCGCTTCAAAATCCGGAGTTAACCGCCGGAACCGTCACGGTCTTCGTCGATTCGCACCGGCGGGACGCCGGCGGATCGGCGTTTTCCGCCGCGACGCTCAATCTGAAGACGGGTCGCTACGATCTTTTGAAAAAGCCGGCCTCCCTGCCCGGCTATTACGACTATAAAAGCTCTGTAG
>JBCCZS010000208.1:0-5496 GCA_039187035.1 Pseudomonadota bacterium
GGCGCGCGTCGAGCGGCTGGTCGGCGAAGTCGGTGTTCACCGTCACCGAGCCGGTCAGCGACGGCGTGATCCGGTAGAAAAGATTGGCGCTCGGATCGACTTCCGTTGCGGTGTCCTGAAGTTCATGGTCGCGCGTCGCGTTGGCGGCGAGAAAGATCTGGCCCTCGACGCCGCGGCCGGATTTGACGCCCGTTATGCCGGCGAGCGCGCCGGGGTTCGTCAGATCAATGCGTCCGCGCGCGCGGTCGACGTTCGACCAGCGGATCTCTTCGTTTTTGCGGCGGATCGTGCGGACGATCTGGAATCCCCAGTTTTCGAGGTTGCGATCGAACGACATCGACTGAAACGGGATCGCCATCTCCGCGACCCAGCCGTCCTCGACGACGCGCGCCTTGCCGCGCCAGACCGTGTCCCATTGATCGCGGAAGGTGTTGTTGTTCTCGATCAGCGCGTCGTTGCGCGCGCCGTTCGGGTTCATGGCGAAAAAGAAGCCGTCGCGATTGGTGCCGAAAGGATCGATGATGACGCGGACGCCGTCGTCGTCCTGCAGGGGCGGGTCGCGCTCCATGAGGTTGCGCGTGATCGCCGACGGCTCGCGGTCGAACATATAGAGCGCGATGTAAAGATGACGGTCGTCATACGCGATGTAGGCGCGCGTCTTTTCGCTCGGCGGGCCCACCTCCGGTACCACCTGGTAGAAGGCTTCGGTCGTCGCAGCCTCGCGCCAGGCGGGGTCGGACAGGTCGCCGTCGATCGTCGGCGGCGGCCCGGATAGGCGCTGCGCGACGAGACGCGGGCGGTAGGTCGCGAAGTCGCTCGGCGTTTGCGGCAGTGTTTGCGCCAGAGTTTCCGCCCGTGTTTGCGCCAGTGTTTGCGCCAGTGTTTGCGGTCGTGTTTGCGGGGGCGTTTCGGCGTGGGCCGCGGCGGCGGCGAAGGCGGCCAGCGCTGCGGGCGCGAGAAGTGTGACGGGCGACACGGCTCCGGCGGCGCCGACGCGTCGATGAGCCCCCCGCACGCGTTTCACAACATCCTCCCGACCGGCCCTGCGGCCGGTGCGCACAATACGCAAACCGGCCGGAGCGCGACGGCTCCGACCGGGCTTTGGTCTTTTGGTTAACGGCGAGGTGTTGCGCGACCGTTAGCGGCGTTTGCGGTTGACCGTTTTGCCGCCGACGATGACTTCGCCGCCTTGGCCGCTTGTGACCAGCGCGCCTTTATTTTCGCGGACCGAAACCGAGCCGCCGCCGAGAATGCTGGCGTTCAGGTTCGTCGAGGCGCCGCCATGGGCGAAATCGCCTGCGCCGGCGATCGAGACCGATAAGTCTTCGGCGATCCCGTCGTCGATATCGATGTCGCCGGAGCCGGCGATGTTCACGTTCGTCGGCCCGTTGACGGACGCCAGCGAAACGTCGCCCGAGCCGGCTATCGACAGCGAGGCGCCCTTGGCGGCGTTTTCAATCGAGACGTCGCCGGAGCCGCCGATCGATACGCTCAGAACGCCGGTCACGTCGCCGACGTCGATATCGCCGGAGCCGGAAATATTGATCGACGCATCGCCCGCGATCGGGCCTAGGGCGATGTCGCCCGAGCCGGCGACCGAAAGGTCCGCTTTCTTCGCGAACTCGGCGCTGAAATCGCCCGAGCCTTTGATGCGCACGAGCGCCGTCCCGTCGATGACGCCGAGCGCAAGCTCGCCGGCGTGATTGATTTCGACGTCGGCTGATTTGACGTCCCCGAACGCGCCTTCGACGTACCCGCCTTCCAGGGAGAACGCGCCGATTCCGTCGTCGCCGAGCGCTTGGCCGATGACGTCCTCGATCGACAAGTCGGCGCCGCGCGGCAGCGTGATCGCGAGGCGCGGATAGTCCTTCAGAAAGGCCTCGAACTTCTCGTCGTCGTAGAGCTTGTGCTCCTGGACGACCTTGTAGACGCGGAAATTCTTCGGCCGCTCTTCGCCGGCGATCGTGACCGCGCCGCCTTTTTGAACCATCTCGACCGGATAATCTTTGCCGCCGCTCGTCATCACGACGGCGAGTTCGCCGTCCGTCACCGCGATTTCAACCACGCCCGTGAAGTCTTCGATCGCCAGCGATTTCGCGCCCGGAAAACCGCGCGCGGTTTCTTCGCCGGGGGCGGCGCCCGCCGTTGCGACCAGGCCGGCGCCGAGCGCGACCGTCGCGACCGCGGCCGCCCATTGAGCTTTTTTCGACAGCGCCATGCCGCCCTCCCATACCTATCGCGCTTCCCGTCGAAACGCGCGACGGACGCTAGCGTGCTACAAACGTCGCATCAAGCCGTCGGCTCCGCGCGGCGGCAGGGAAACGGCCAGGCGAACGCGGCGCGCGGCGAAGCGTTCAGCCGGCAAGACGCTCCATTTCGTCGTCGGGAATGTCGAAGTTTGCATAGACGTTTTGTACGTCGTCGCAGTCTTCGAGCGCGTTCATCAGCTTGAACAGCGTTTCGGCCGGGCCGCCCGACACCTCGATCGTGTTTTGCGGCTTCCAGATAAGGCTCGCCGACGAGGGCGCGCCGAAGGTCGCCTCCAGCGCTGCGGCGACTTCCGCAAGGGCGTCGGACGCGCAAAAGATCTCGTGCGTTTCGTCGGACGACTGCACGTCGTCGGCGCCCGCCTCGATCGCGGCTTCCAGAACCGCGTCCTCGCCCCCGGCCGCGGCCGGATAGGTCACCGCGCCGACGCGGTCGAACATGAACGACACCGAGCCGGTCTCGCCGAGATTGCCGCCGTTCTTCGAGAATACCGTCCGCACTTCGCTCGCCGCGCGATTGCGGTTGTCGGTCAACGCCTCGACGATCACGCCGACGCCCCCGGGGCCGAAGCCCTCATAGCGGATCTCCTCGTAGACCGCGCCGTCGTCGCCGGTCGAGCGTTTGATCGCCCGCTCAATATTGTCCTTGGGCATCGATTGGGCCTTGGCGGCCTGGATGGCGAGGCGCAGACGTGGATTGAACTCCGGATCGGGCGCGCCCATGCGCGCGGCGACCGTGATCTCTTTCGACAGCCGCGAGAACAGCTTGGAGCGCTTGGCGTCTTGGCGCCCCTTGCGATGCTGAATGTTCGCCCATTTTGAGTGCCCGGCCATGGCCCGCGCCTCCGATCGCCCTGCATTGCGTTGTTTTTCGGTCCGCGGCGCCGACGACGGCCGCGTCCTCTTTGCGGTTCGGGGTCGCTCGATACCGCGCAGGGGCGTCCGCGCGCAAGCGTGCTCATACGCAGCTCACAAGATTGACTCGCAATCGCAAATTTGTACTGAGAATGACAATCAATGCCTTAAGGGTGCACAGAGGAGCGGGGCGATGGGCGACAAATTGAAATTAAGCGCGGGCGCGTTGGCGATGGCGGCGGCCGTCGGGTTCGGCGGCGCGTCGGCGCAGATGGTGACGGGCGACCGCGAGGCGGCGGAGGGCGTCGATGAGATTGTCATTGAGGCCGTCCGTCGCGACATACCGGTCGAAGCGTTGCCGAACACCATCCGGCTGATCGACGAAGCGTCGATCCGTGAGCAGATGTTGTTCTCGACGAACCTCGCCGACGTCGTCGGCCAGTCCGTGCCGAGCTTTTCGCCGAGCCGGCAGAAATTGTCAGGCGCCGGCGAGAGTTTCCGCGGCCGCGAGCCGCTTTACCTGATTGACGGCGTGCCGCAATCGAACCCGCTGCGCAACGGCTCGCGCGACGGCTTTACGCTCGACCCGGCGGTCGTCGAACGCGTCGAAGTGCTCTTCGGCGCTAACGCCATTCAGGGCGTCGGCGCGACGGGCGGCGTCATCAACTTCGTAACGCTCTCGCCGTCGACGACGGACGAGTGGGAACTGCGCGCCGAAGCGGGGATTACGGCCGACGGCGATTTCACGTTCGACGGCTACGGCTATCGCGGCTCGGCGAGCGTGCTGCGCGATTTCGGCGCCGTTGATCTCGTGGCGAGCGTGGCGGTCGAAACGCGGGGCGCGTTCTACGACGCCGACGGCCGGCGCATCGGCGTCGACGGCACGCAAGGCGAGATCCAGGACAGTCTGTCGACGAACTTTTTCGTTAAAGCGGGCTGGGACGTGGACGCCGACACGCGGATCCAGTTTACGGCGAACATTTTCGAGCTGGAAGGCGACGGCGACTACGTCCTCGTGCGCGGCGACCGGGATACCGGCGTGCCGGCGACGGCCGTGCGCGGCGACGTCGAGGGTGAGACGCCGACAAACTCGGTGAACACCTTCTCGCTCGATTTTACGCGCGAAAACCTCGCCGGCGGCACGCTCACGCTGCAGGGCTTTTACCGGACGTTTGAAAGCGTTTTCGGCGGCGGCACGTTCGGCGGCTTTTTCAACACCGGCCTTGAGGCGCCGGGCGAAGAAACGTTCGATCAGTCAGCGAACAATTCCGACAAACTCGGCGGCAAGCTGACCTATACGAATTCGGCGTTGCCGATCGCCGGGCTGACCGCGACCGGCGGCATCGACTATCTGCGCGACGAGACGTTTCAAGAACTCGTCCAGACCGGGCGGCTCTGGGTGCCGGAGACGGTGTTCGTTTCGGTCGCGCCGTTCTTCCAGCTCGACCAGCAGCTTTTCAACGACCGGGTCTTGATTTCCGGCGGGTTGCGGCACGAATTCGCCAAGCTCGACGTCGACGATTTTACGACGATTTTCTCGTCCGGCGCGACGCCGGTCGCGGGCGGCTCGCCCGATTTCGGTGAGACGTTGTTCAATGTCGGCGCGAGCGTCGAGACGCTCGAGGGCGTCAAAGTCTACGCATCGTATGCGGAAGGCTTCACGATGCCGGACGTCGGCCGCGTTTTGCGCGCCGTGAACACGCCCGGCCAGGACGTCGACACGCTGCTCGACGTCCAGCCGATCATCGCCGACAACATCGAAGTCGGCCTGTCGATCGACCGCGGCGGCTTCTCCGCGAACATTGCGTATTTCTGGTCCGAATCGGAATTCGGCCAGCGGCTCTTCGCCAATGCGCAGAACATCTTCGAGGTGCGCCGCGAGCCGACGGAGATCGAAGGTCTCGAAATCGCCGCCGAATACGAGTTCAGCGACCGGCTCCTGATCGGCGGCAATTACGCGACGCTTGAGGGGCGCTCGGACCAAGACGGCGACGGGCAGATCGATGAAGATCTGTCAGCGGAGAATATCAGCCCGGACCGGCTCAATCTGTTCGTCTCGGCCGCGCCCCTGCCGCGCGTATCGGCGCGCGCGCAATTGTCGTACTTCTTCGACCGCACCTTTAACGACGCGTCGACGGCGACGGACTTCGACGGCTACACGCTGGTCGATCTCGCCGCCGGTTACCAATTCGACAACTACGGACGGATCGACCTCGCCTTGCAAAACGCCTTTGACGAGGACTATGTGACGTATTTCAGTCAAGCGGCGGCGAGCGCGGCGACCCGGACCGATCGGTTCTTCGCCGGGCGCGGGCGCACCATAACCCTGCGATGGTCGACGGGATTCTAGCGAAAACGACGAAGCGGCGCGCCC
>JBCCZS010000209.1:0-5388 GCA_039187035.1 Pseudomonadota bacterium
CGCCAACGTGTCGCTATTTTTGTACGCGCCGAACGCGCCCGGCTCATGCGCAAGCTGGCGGGAAAGCGCCAGGCCGAAAACGTCGACGGCGCCGCCATACATAAAGGCGTGGTCCGGATAACCGTGGCGGGCCGCGTAATCGCCCGCCCACAGCGCGCTGAAGTCGAGCCCGCCGCTCATATTCATCAAATGGCGAACGGTGATGCGCCCGCGTCGGTCTCCCGGCTTTCGCCACGCGTCCACGGGCGCCGGCGCATCAAGCGTCAAGCGCCCCGCGTCAATCAGCCGACCGATCAAAATCGCGGTCAGCGTTTTGCCCATCGACCAGGTCGGCAACTGCATATCGCGGTGCGCGCCGGCCCCGTACCGCTCGCAAATAAGCGCGCCTTTGTGGGCGACGAGAAACGCGGCCGTATGCGTAACGGGCGGCCCGTTAAAGATGCGATCCGCCGCCTCCGCCACGCCATCGGCGTCCCAATCCGACGCGTCTCCGACGGCGTCGGCGTCCCCCATCGGCCAAGGCGCGTCGTCCGCCGGACCCAACGAGGTCTCGATCGTCGACGGCGCGAAATAGGGCTGGTGCGCGCCGAGGGGCAACACGACGGCGCCTTGATCGCCGACGCGCCGGGCCGCGCGCGTTTCGCCGTTCGCAAGAAACGCTTTGACGAGCCCCGCATCGTCGTCGACCGCGACGCGCGCCGTCTCGCCGCCATGCACGACGGGCGCGATCGACGTTGCAAGGACGTCGTCGACCGTGCGCTGCGAGACGAAGACGCCCGATGCGACGCCCTTTGCGATCAAGGCGAGGTCGAGAGAGCGGCGTTCGTAATCGCTCGGTATGCCGTCGACCGCGGCGTCCGAGAGGTCTGCGGATGCGAATTGAGACGTCATGGCGAAGACCGTGTAAAGACGATCGTATGCGCATGCCAGCAGGAAATCGTCAATTGCTCCGCGTCGCCGTCCGATCGGCGCCGACAGGTGAACTCTCCTGGAGGGGGATGGTCCAACGCCCGCGTGCATGAAAATGTCGCGACGTCGTCCTCTTGCAGCGTCAACGGTAACGCCGGCGATCGTCCGAGAAATCCCTCGAAGAGAATGACAAGTCCGTCCGGACGCTCCTCAATGCGGACCTCGCCGAGACCGTCGCCATGCGCGTATGCGCCCGCAAAGCGCTGCGCCGCCGCCGGGCCGGTCGGTGCGATGACGGGGGCGAAGACGCGTCGGTCGTTTTCGTCCGGCAACGCTAGTCGCCAGGCGTCGCCGTGACGGGACAAGTCGATGCGCTCGCCATTGTCGTCTGTCCGTCGGTACGCGTCGCCGTCTTTCATCAAAGCGGGAAATGATCGCCCGCCGCACGACAACGAAGCCGCGGCGTCGCCTTTCGTCAGCCTTGCGATGAGTCCCGTCTCGCGGTCGAGCAGGATTTGCGGGTCGCCGGTCGGGGCGGCGTCGGAGCCTGCGCCCGCACTTGGGTCGTCACTATCATCGCCGAGCGCCGCGTCGGCCACGCGCCGCGCGATCGACGCCGGCTCGGTCATGTGGTTGAGCAAGACGACGACGGAAAGGCGCTGTTCGGGCAAGAACAACCGCGCCGACCGCCAACCGCGCAAACCGCCCGTGTGGAGGTGCTCTTCGCGACCGCGGCGCGCCGCGACCCGCATGCCGAGACGGTATCCGGTGCGTGCGTCGTCGCTCTCGGCGGTATCGGTGAGCCGGCGGAGCAGGCGATGGAGCGGGGCCGAGGCGTCGTGGAACTGTTTCTCCCACGCGAGCAAATCGTCTAGCGTCGAGACGATCCCGGCGTCGCCTTCCCAGACAATATCCGTATGCGCCGGACGCGCGAGGCCTTCCTGGTCAGGCGCGTAACCGGCCGTCCAGCCGGGCAGGGGGCGCGCCGTTTCGGCGCCCAAGTAGGTTGCCGAGAGGCCCGCGACGGTGAAGATGCGATCCCTCAGAAGCTCGTGGAGCGAGCGCCCGTATACATGCTCTAAAATTCGGCCAAGGATCAAAAAGTTGGTGTTGCAATAAGCGTAGCGCGTCCCCGGTGCGTCGGCGTCTTTCGCGCAGCTTGCGAGAAGGCGGTCGGCGTCCTCGCGGTTGAAGCGCGTTTCGGCCGTTGCGCCGAAGAGCATCGCGGCGCACCAATAGTCGCGCAGGCCTGAGCGGTTCTTGCACAGATCGATGATGCGAAGGTCTTGATGGAATGGAAGTTCGACGGGCAGCGCGTCGTTCGGCGATCCGTCGAGGGACAAGAGCCCCTCTTCCTCCGCCATCAAAATTAAAAGGCACGTAAAATGCTTCGTGATGGAACAAATTCTGAACCCGCTGTCGGTGCGGAACGGCCGCTCCAGGACGCGGTTGGCGTCGCCGCGGCAATGGCGAACGACCGGCCGGCCGTCGCGAACGACGCCGACGGCCGCCCCGTCGGTCGAGGACAGGCCGGCCTGCGCGAGCGCGCGTTCGATTTGTTCGGCGAAATCAGTCACGCGGTTGCGGCGCGCCCAGCGTCTCACGAAAGAACGCGCCGATCCGTTTGACCGCGTAGGCGTATCGATCGCCGCGCCCTTGGTGCGGGTGGTTCGTGCCCGGAAAAAAGACGAGCGCGTAGTCTTTGTCGGCTTCGGCCAACGCGTCGAGGAGTTTCATCGTGTTGGATACGGGCACGTTGACGTCCGACGCGCCTGCGAGAATGAGCAAATCGCCCGCGATCTTGTCGACGTGCGCGCTGAGGGCGTTCGCTTCATAATGCGCCATATTCTCGTCGGGCTCGCCGATTTGCCACTCGATCCAATGGACGTGGTCGAGAAGATCCGTCTCAGGAACGCTGAGCGCGCCGGCGCGGTAAAGGTCCGGCGCGTCCGTCAGCGCGCGGCCGGCGATATATCCGCCCCAGGAATTGCCGTCGACGCCGACGCGGGCGAGATCCATGTAGGGCCGTGTCTCGCCGATTTGTCGAAGCGCGGCGGCGTGGTCGTCGATAACGCCGTTCGGCCAATCGCCGTGCGTCGCCAGGTTGAAGGCGCGGCCGCGCCCCGGCGTGCCGGGCGCGTCCATCGTGACGACGACGAAGCCGAGCGCGTTTAGATAATTGATCATGCGGTAATATTCGCCGCCGCTCCAACCGGCGCCGTCGCCGGGATAGCCGCGTTTCATCACCGGAATTTGCATGCCGCCATAGACGCGCTCGATCACCGGATAGCTGAGCGCCGGGTCGAAATCGTGCGGTTTGAAAATAAGACCGTGCACGTCCGTTTCGCCGTCGGCGGTTTTCGCCACGAACTCTTCCGGCGGCGCCCAAGACTGCCGGAACGCCGCGTCGACCGACGCCTCGGCGAGCGTGGCGACGATCGTGCCGTCGCGATCGAGAAGATCGGTGCGCGGCGGCCGGTCGAGGTGCGCATGGGTCACGACGAACCGCTCGGCGCCCGGCGAGGCCGTCGCCCGGTGAACGCCGCGCAACGTCGTCAGTTGTCGCTGCTCCTCGCCTTTGAGGCTGACGCGGTTCAAGTGCACATCGTAGGGGTGCGTTGTATCGGACTGGGCGAGGAAAAAGACGGCGTCGCCGGCTTCGTCGATCGCGATGATTTCCCCGGAGTCGAACGGGCCATGCGTGACTTTTGCGACCAACGCGCCGTCTAGCGCGTAAAGCCGCCATTGAAAATGGCCGTCGGCGTCGCTGCGAAACAAAAATCCGTCGCCGGACGGTAAAAAGACAAGCGTCGGCGGTCCGGACGGCCATTTGACCCAGCCGTCGTCGCGCGCGTCGGTCAGGACCGTGCGCGCCGCGCCCGTCGCGGCGTCTACGAAGTAAAGCGTTTGCGTTGACAGATCGCGAGCGTAGCGCAAAACGGCGAAGAAATCGCCGCTCGGCGACCAATCGATGAAGAAATCGTGCGTGTCCGGATCGCCCTCAAGGGCGGCCGGCGTGGCGGCGCCGGTTTCCGCGTTGAAGATGACGAATTGCGTTTTCGGCAGGGGCTCGCCCGCGCGCGCCCAGTATTTGAACATATCGACGCGCTCGCGTCGGCCGAGATAATCGACAATCGGGACGCCGGGGACGGCGCGCATGTCGTGGCGCCTTGCGACGATGCGCGCGCCGTCCGGCGACCAAGGCGAGCCGGACTCCTCCCAAATGTCGCCGGCGAAATGCCATTGGTGGTCCGGCGCGCCGTCGGCCGTGCGAAAAGCGGGCGTCGTCGCGCCGCGGCGGCGCACGCCGAAATCGTCGCCGATCAAGGTTGCGAACGCGGCGCCGTCCGGCCCCGGAATTTCGCGGCGATTCCAGTTTGCAATGGGGAAACTCTCGCGGACGATTTGCGGCGTGTCGACCGCGTCCGCCGGTCCGTCGGCGATCGACGCGATCGTCGGCGCGCCCGAGACGTCGATGACGGCGCGTCGACCGCCGGCGAAGACCACGGCCTGATCCGTCATCAGATCAATTGACTGCACGTCGAGCGCCGCGTCGGGCGCGACCGACAAAAGCGCGCGCAGGCCCGCGTCGTCGAAGAGCCGTCGCGTTGCGCGCTCTTGCGGGTCGAAGGCGACGTAAGCGGTTCCGTCCGGCGTCCGGGTCGCATACCAGAACGGGCCCGCATCGTCGTCGCCCCAACGGACCTGCGCGTCCCCGCCGACGACGGACGCGCTGACCCCGTCGAGAAATGTGCGGACCCATCTGGACGTCCAAGTGTCGGCGTCGGCGGCGGCGGCCGCAAGCGGCGCCGCCAAGACGAGCGTTGCGCCCAGGGACGCACGGAGCAGGGATGCGCAAACAAGAGAGGCGCGAAGAAGACTGATGAGCATCGGGCGATTGTATTTCGCACGTGCGATTTTGTATACAAATTTGGTTGGAGGGTGCGGTTGCAATTTGAAACCCCGGACGGCGACGCTTTTCCCGCCCGCGTCGACGCTTGGCGGACGCAGGCCATGCGGTTGCGCGGGGTTCCGCCCGACGCGAGCGTCGCGGTGTCGAGCACGCTGCAAACGCCGCACGGCGCCTGGCGGGCGGCGCGAACCTTCGACCCGGTGCGCGGCGGCGTTCTCGATCCGCTGGCGGCCGACCCCGGCTGGCCGTGGTGGTCGGTTGCGCCGGCGGCGCCGACGGGCGGCCTGACCGCGCGCGCAATGGCGGCGGGCTTCCGCCTTGATCCCGATATCGATCCGCTGGCCGCGTTGACCTACGAGCTGACCGCGACCGCAGCGTCGGGCGAGACGGCGCGCGTCGCCGTCGTCCGCGAGCGCGCGCCCGCGGACGTGGCGATGCGCCGGGTCGCCGAGGGCCGCTTGCGCGGGCTTTTCTTCACGCCGGAGGGCCGGGACCCGCAAGGCGGCGTCCTTGTGTTGGGGGGATCGGAAGGAGGCCTCCCCGCCGGTCGCGCCGCGGCGCGCGCG
>JBCCZS010000210.1:0-5348 GCA_039187035.1 Pseudomonadota bacterium
GATGCGCGAACGCCCAAATCTTCACGCCCGCTAACATGGGGTGTTTCGTCGCCGCCGCGATGCGTCCCGGCGGCAGATAAGCCGCCGCCATCAACACGAACGCAACGACGGTCAACAAATACGTGACATGCCGCAGGAAAGCGGGCGGCGTGTACAACGACGCGGCGCTCGCCCCGCTCCAGCCCTGGACGATGAGGACGAAGCCGGCGAGCGACAAAAGGGCGTAGAGGCCTTTGTACGGCGCCTCGTTGATCTTTGCGACGAGCGCGCCGCGCGGCCCCCGCGCGAAACTCGTGAAGGCGTGGGTCGCGAAGAACATTCCGAGCCCTGCGATGAACGTGGCCATCGATCCGTTTCCTCTACGTTGCCGACAGACGAGCCCCTTATGAGCCCCTGGCGACACGCTGGCGACAAGCTGGCGACACCCTGGCGCGCGCGCCCGACGAGACAAAGACCGGCGCCGCGCGTCAAGCCGTCGTTTAAGTGCGGCGGCGCTTACGCCCCCTCGAAGCTGACGAGGCTTTGGACCTCTTTGCCGAGCGCGCGAAGTTTGTCGGCGCCGCCGAGGTCCGGCAGATCGACGACGAACGAACAGAGTTCGACATGCCCGCCGACGCGCTCCAACAACGCGACGGCCGCCGCGGCCGTGCCGCCGGTCGCGACCAAATCGTCGACGACGATGATGCGCTCGCCGGGGGCGACGGCGTCGGCGTGGATTTCGACTTCGTCTTCGCCGTATTCAAGCTGGTAAGTCTGCGACACCGTCTCGCCGGGGAGCTTGCCTTTCTTCCTTACCGGGATGAACCCGACGGAAAGCTGATGCGCGACTGCGCCGCCGAGGATGAACCCCCGCGCTTCAACGCCGGCGACCTTGTCGATCTTCCGTCCCGCGAGCGGCTGGACAAGCTCGTCGACGGCGCGTCTGAACGCCGTCGGGTCAAGCAACAGCGTCGTCACGTCTCGAAACATGATGCCGGGCTTTGGATAGTCCGGGATCGTTCGAATGCTGGTTTTGAGGCGGGATTGGAGGTCCATGGGCTTTTCGAGCGCTCCGTCGTCGAACCGACGGGGACCATGACGCAAGGCGCGCCGCGGAGCAAGCGCGGCGCGACGTAGAACCGCAAGGCCGAAGCGTTACTTCGTAAGCGCCAATTCTTGAAGACTGCTCGCAATTGCGTCGAACGCGTCGCTCAGCGCCTTGGCGTTTTTGGCGTCGTAGTAGTTCGCCTCGTCCGTCGCGCAGCCTTTGAGTAGATTTTTGATCGTCTGATCGGTGACGTCGAACGCGATCGTATAAATGTCGATGTCTTTGCCGGCGATTTCGACGCAAAGCTCGGATGACAGGGTGTTGGCGAGCACGACGTCCGAATTGGCGTGCCGCGGGTATGTCGGCGACTTGGTGTTGGCCCCGTCGGTCATCAAAACTAGCGCTTTGACGCCGTCTTGCGCGGCGATTTTCGTGAACGTCTCGCCGCCTTCGAACGGGGCGTCCGACGACAGGGCCCGCAACCCCCAGGTCAGACCGGCCGGGATGTAGGTTTCGCCCGTCGTAGACATCGACCGCACGGCGCCGACGACGTCGCTCTTCGAGGTCGTCAAACCGATCATGGCCTGGGTGCAGCTGACGTTTTGCAGCCCCGGCACCCTGTTCACGCCGGTGTAGTTTTCATCGCGAATGTTCAACGGGTAGTTTCGCGAGCCGACGCAGCCGTTCCATTTATTGGTCGTGGTCGTCGTTTTCGACTCGCAGACTTGTACCGGATCGCCCAGGTCGAAGACGGGTTCGTCGACCGTTTCCGTTTTCTGGTCGCATTGGTTTTTCTGGCAGCTATACGACGCGCCGTCGAGCGTGCAGGTCGCGGAGACCATGCGGCAGTTCGTGTTCACGGTCTGTTGCTTCTTCTGCGTGCCGGTTTGTTTTTTGTTCGGGTACGTATTTCTACATTCTTGGTTCGTCGAGCTCTGCGTGCTGTCGTTCGCCACGTCGAGCCACGGCTTGTTGCGCTTCGCAAGACCGACGTTCACATATTGGCCGAACGGAACGACCGACACTTTCGTCTGGTTGTTCGCGTCCAACATGATTTGGTCGACAAGGTCTTCGGCGGCGGTTTTCAGCGTCGCGATCTTGCCGTTGACGCTCATGGAGTCGGTGTTGTCGAGCACCAATGCGACCTCGAGATTGCGCGGCGGCGCGACTTTCGCCTGCGACGTCACGCCGATCGGCGCGAAAGACTGACCGATAATATCGAGGAACGACGTCTTCACGCGGCCGTTTACCGTCAGCTCAAAGACGGTGTCGGCGCCGGCCTTGGTGGAGCTGAACTTAAAGCTGTCGACGGGCGTGTCGGCGGTCGGCCGATAATTAGCGTCGAAAAAGCGACGCGCCAGTTTTTCCGCGTCGGCGTCCGAAACGGTCGCGTTCAGCGCCTTGGCGCGCGACGCGGCGAGCAACGCGCCGTCGACCGCCTCGGTCAGATCCGCGCGCCGGCCTTGCGTCTGCATCTGATCGATCGCCAGGCCCGCGGCGATGACCAGCGGAAAGGCGAACAAGGCGAACATCATCGCAACGTTGCCGCGCTCGCACCGGTTGACCCGCCGCCACGCGGCCAGCGCCGCCCCTTCCGTCTCGCGATCGACCTGATCCATGTCCGTCATCACCCTCGGCGGCCCGAATGCGTGGACCGCCATCACTTACTTTGCGGGCGAAACGTCAAAACCTCGTATCGCCTTCGACGGGTATTCTGCATGGACCTTGCCAAACCGTAAGAAAACGGCGCTTTCGACGCGAACGTGCCGCTTTGCGCCGGCGGCGCCCCGGAATGAAACGGTCGGCAGCGTTTAAGCTTCCGTTCGCCGCGTCCAGGCGTCATTAAAACCGTCCCGCCTTGATCCGCCGCTCCGGCGATCGCTACGACGATCTCAAATCGAGCCCGGGCGGCGCGGGCATTCGTTAAAGAAATGAGGAGCCGGCCATTGATCCGATCAGCAATCCCGACAGCGAGCCCTCGGTCGACCCGATCGGCGACCGCGCGCCTGGCGGCCGGCGGCGCCCTCATCGCAATCGCGGCATGCGGCGTCGGATCGCCGTCGACTGACGAGACCGCGCAACCATCGGACCCGACCGGCGCCGCCGCCGAGACGCAGGCGCAAGTGAAACCGAGCGAACCGGAACTCGGCGCGTTCGGCGTCGAGATCGCAGCCATGAACCCGTCCGTCGCAGCGGGCGACGACTTTTATCGACACGTCAACGGCGCCTGGCTCGACACTTTTCAGATCCCGGACGAATACTCCTCGTACGGCTCGTTCACAGTTTTATTCGAACGGTCGGAGGATCGCGTGCGCGCCATCATTGAAGAGGCTGCGACGTCGAGCCCGCCCGCAGGATCCACAGAGCGCAAGATCGGCGATTTTTTCTCGTCGTATACGGACGTCGAGGCGATTGAAGCGACCGGCCTCGCCGTGCTCGCCGACGACCTTGACGCGATCGACGCGCTTGAGACCCGAGACGCGGTCGCTGTCCTCATGTCGACGCCGGAGCGCGGCGCGGCGACCGTCGTCGGAGCCTATATGAGCGTCGACGCGAAGCGGCCGGATCGCTACGCGATTTATCTGAGCCAGAGCGGCCTCGGACTACCGAACCGCGACTATTATCTCGAAGAGAAGTTCGCCGACAAAAAAGCCGCTTACGAACAGTACGTCGCTACAATGCTCGACCTCGCCGACGTCGACGGCGCGGCCGAAAAAGCCGCGGCGATCCTCGCCCTCGAGACGACGATCGCGCAGGCCCATTGGTCGCCGGCCAAACGCCGCAATCGCGACTTGACCTACAATCTAAAAGATCGCGCGGCGCTGAAAGACTACGCGCCGCAAATGCCGTGGGACGCCATGTTCGACGCCGCCGGAATCGGCGACCGGGAAGAAGTCGTCCTGCGCGAGGACGACGCGATCCAAAAGATCGCGGAGATCTTCGCGGAGACGCCAGTCGATCTGTGGAAGGACTATCTGCGCTTCCACCTGATCCGGTCGAACGCCGACGTCCTGCCGCGCGTGTTCGACGCGGCGAATTTCGCATTTTACGGCACAACGTTGCGCGGAACCGAAAAGCAACGCGAGCGCTGGAAGCGCGGCGTCGCGGCGGTCAACGGCGCGCTCGGCGAGGCGGTCGGGCAAGTTTACGTCGAACGGCATTTTCCCAGTTCGTCGAAAGACATGATGGTCGAGCTTGTCGCCAATCTGCGCCGCGCACTCGACCAACGCCTCGACACCCTCGCCTGGATGGGCGCGGAAACAAAGGAAGAAGCGCACGCCAAGCTCGACAAGTTCACCCCGAAGATCGGCTATCCCGACCAATGGAAAGACTATTCGGAGCTTGAGGTGCAGGCCGGCGATCCGTACGGAAACAAACGACGCGCCAATGTGTGGGATTGGCGCCAGGACCTGAAAAAGTTGGACGGGCCGATCGACAGGACCGAGTGGTTCATGAACCCGCAAACCGTCAACGCCTATTACAGCCCGACGCGCAACGAGATCGTGTTCCCTGCAGCGATTTTGCAGGCGCCGTTCTTCGACCCGAACGCCGACCCGGCGGTCAATTACGGCGGCATCGGCGCGGTTATCGGGCACGAGATCGGCCACGGCTTCGACGATCAGGGCCGAAAATCGGACGGAAACGGTCGCCTGCGCGATTGGTGGACGGACGAAGACGCCGCCAATTTTCAGGAGCTCACCGACGCGCTCGGCAGCCAATATGGTGAATACGAACCGGTTGACGGCTTTAAGGTGAACCCGATCCTCACCAGGGGCGAGAATATCGGCGATCTCGGCGGGCTCGCCATGGCCTACCACGCCTACAAGCTCTCGCTCGACGGCGAAGCGGCGCCGGTCATCAACGGCACCACCGGCGATCAGCGCTTCTTCATGGCCTGGGCGCAGGTGTGGAAACGCGTGGTGCGCGAGGAGGCCTTGAAGAACCAGGTCGCGACCGACCCGCACGCGCCGGCGCAATACCGCGTGAACGGCGTCGTGCGAAACATGGACGCGTGGTACGACGCGTTCGGCGTCGGACCGGAGAATGCGATGTATTTGCCGCCGGAAGACCGCGTGTCGATTTGGTGAGGCGGCGCCCCCTCGACGGGGCGTGCGCATCGCGGCATTACAAGAGGGCGCGCGACGGCCGGTCCTAGCGGCGGGGCGCGCCCTTTTTTCGCCTCGCTTCCAAGGAGCCACGCGCCGCCATGTCGCCCGCCCGCGCCGCCGCCCGCAAAACGCCGGATCTTCTCGGCGAGGATTACACCGCCAAGGACATCGAAGTCCTGGAAGGCTTGGAGCCGGTTCGCAAACGCCCCGGC
>JBCCZS010000211.1:0-5338 GCA_039187035.1 Pseudomonadota bacterium
GCTATCGCGGCTATCGCCACTCGTCGTGCATTTCGTTGAACCACGTGATTTGCCACGGCATTCCGAGCGACAAAATCATTAAGCCCGGCGACATTATGAATATCGACGTCACCGTCGTCGTCGACGGTTGGCATGGCGACACGAGCCGCATGTTCTTCGCCGGCGAGCCGAAAGTGAAAGCGCGCCGCCTCACCGACACGACGTACGACGCGCTGATGGCCGGCGTCGGGGCGGTCAAACCCGGTGCGACCCTCTACGACATCGGCGCGGCGATCCAAGCGGTCGCCGAGGGTGAGGGCTTTTCCGTCGTGCGCGATTTTTGCGGCCACGGGCTCGGCCGGGTGTTCCACGACGCCCCGAACGTCGTACACTACGGTCAGTACCGAGACCGCTTCGCCGGCGTGCAGCGCGCCGCCGAGACGCCGTTGAAGGCGGGCATGTTCTTTACGATCGAGCCGATGATCAACGACGGCAAACCGGACGTGCGCATGATGAAAGACGGCTGGACGGCGGTGACGCGGGACAAGTCGCTGTCGGCGCAGTTCGAGCATTCGATCGGCGTCACCGAAACCGGCGCCGAGATCTTCACCGCCTCGCCGGCCGGGCTCGACCGCCCGCCCTACGCCGTTTGAGGACCTGACCATGAGCCCGGACGCGAGCGCCGCCGTCGGACCCGCCCCGAAGACGCGCCGCAGGCTCGAGGGTCCGGAAGCCCG
Source organism: Pseudomonadota bacterium (assembly GCA_039187035.1). Lineage (GTDB taxonomy): Bacteria > Pseudomonadota > Alphaproteobacteria > Caulobacterales > Parvularculaceae > JAJFFW01. Next base: position 717 of record JBCCZS010000211.1, read on the forward strand.
CCGGCGCACGCGCGTCGGCCTCGCGCTCAGCGCCGCCATCATCGGCGCATGGGCCGCGCTGCATATCTACGGCGTCTTTTTCTATCCCCTCGCCGGTCCCGCAGCGCTGGCGGCGCCGCTCTACGTCGCCGTTTTGTGTTGGCTTTCGGTCGGGCTTTTTATCGTGACGCACGACGCGATCCACGGGTCGCTGGCGCCGAGCCTGCCGGCCCTGAACGGCATTATCGGCCGCCTCGCCGTGACGTTATACGCCGGCTTCAGTTACGAAAAACTCGAAGCGGCGCACCATCGCCACCACGCGGCGCCGGGCACGGGGGACGATCCGGATTTCTCCGTCAAACATCCGACGAAGCCCGGCCCCTGGTATTGGGAGTTTTTCACCCGGTATTTCGGCTTGCGCCCGCTGTTGTTCGTGCACGCCGTCGTCGGAACTTACGTCCTTCTTCTGGGCGCGAACTATCTCAACGTGGTCGTCTTTTACGGCGTGCCCGCGATCGCGTCGTCGTTCCAGCTCTTTTACTTCGGGACCTATCTGCCGCACCGCTATGAGGCGGACGCGCCGTTCGTCGACCAACACCGCACGCGCACGAGCGGCTATTCGGTCCTCGCCTCGCTCTTGTCGTGTTACCATTTCGGCTATCACCACGAACACCATCTGTTTCCATACGAACCGTGGTGGCGCTTGCCCGCGCGGCGCGCCGACGTCGCGCCGGCGTCGGCCTAACGCGAAGGACTGAAGCTTTTGGCCCTGTACGAGAAGATCGCCATCGTCCTCGTCGTCGCCGTCCTGATGGAGGGATACGCCTGGGCCATGCACAAATATGTGATGCACGGCATCGGCTGGGGCTGGCACCGCGACCACCACGAGCCGCACGACAAGACGTTCGAAGTCAACGACCGCTATGCGATCGTCTTCGGCGCCTTCACGACGTTGCTGTTTTGGATCGGCCACAAATACTGGACGCCGCTTTGGTACGTCGCCGCCGGGATCACGCTCTACGGCTTAATGTACGCGTTCGTTCATGACGGGCTCGTCCATCAGCGCTGGCCGTGGCGGTGGGTGCCGAAACGCGGCTATCTGCGCCGGCTGGTCCAGGCCCACCGCCTGCACCATGCCGTGACGACGCGCGGCGGCGCCGTCTCCTTCGGCTTTTGCCTGGCGCCGGATCCCAAAAAGCTGCATGCGGAGCTTCGCGCGTTTCGGGCCGAGGCGGCGCGCGAACGCCGGGCGCAAGCGCCTGCATGAGCGGCGCGGCGGAGGACGCCGGCGCGTTCAAGACGAAACCGGCCCCCGCATCACCCAACGCGCACGCCCACGGGCATCGCGAACGGTTGCGCGAGCGGTTCCGCAGCGCCGGCGCCGACGGCCTGCACGATTACGAACTCCTCGAACTCGTGCTCTTTCGCGCCATCCCGCGGCGCGACGTCAAACCGCTCGCCAAATCCTTGATCGCGACCTTCGGCGGGTTCGCCGAGACGCTCGCCGCCCCGACGCCGCGCTTGCTGGAGATCAAAGGCGTGAGCGAGGCCGTCGCAACGGAATTCAAGATCGTCCAGGCCGCAGCGGTGAAGCTGACCCAAGAACGCGTTCTCAATCGGCCCGTGCTCTCGTCATGGCGCGACCTCCTCGCCTACTGCCGCGCGGCGATGGCGGACGAAAAGACCGAGCTCTTTCGCATTCTCTTTTTGGACAAAAAGAACATTCTGATTGCGGACGAAGTCCAGCAACGGGGCACCGTCGACCATACGCCGGTTTACCCCCGCGAAGTCGTCAAACGCGCGCTCGAACTTGGGGCGTCGGCGATCATCCTCGTCCATAATCATCCGTCGGGCGATCCGACGCCGTCGCGCGCGGATATCGACATGACCCGGGAAATCGTGGACGCCGCGAACGCCCTGCGCATCCGCGTCCACGACCATCTGGTCATCGGCGCGGACCGCGAAGCAAGCTTCAAAACGCTGGGATTGCTGTAGGGGCGCACGAGCGGCGTCACGGACCGATACATCGCCCGTTCACCGACCTCTCGTCGAAAGCCGACAGAATTGGCAGGGCGCACAACGTGTCGCGCCTGGCGCGACGCGTCCTCAGTGTAACCGCAACGTTTAGTAGGCGGTCATCGAATGGTCGGGCCGCGTTGTGACGCGGGCGGCGAGCGCTGCATCGCCAATCTAGGCCGGCACAGCGTCCGTCCGCCTGCGCATTCGCCGCTTAAGCGTTCGCTAAATTAGGACATCAACCCCGACGGTAAGCGACGCCGCGGCGACCCCTTGAACGACTGCGAAATCTTCGCCGTCAAGCGATAGGATTGCGTCGCCGCCCTCGTCGCGAACGGCGACAGCCTCCCCGCCGTCGGCGTTAAAGATCTCTATCTTGTCGACGCCGAGTTGGAAGTCCGTGATCACGTCGACGCCGGCGGTCCCGCCATCGATCTGATTGTCGTTAAACCGGAACGTGTCGGCGCCGTTGCCCCCGGTGAGAATGTCGAAGCCCAGATCGCCGCTCAACATGTCGCCGCCGTTGCCGCCGATCAATTCATCATCGTCGCCGCCGCCGAAAAGCACGTCCGAACCGTTGCGGCCGTTGAGCGTGTCGTCGCCTGGCCCGCCGAGGAGGGTGTCGCTGCGACCTTGACCGCCGAGCACGTCGTCTCCACCCCGGCCGGAGATAGAGTTTTCGATCCCGGGCTTGCCGCCGATTTCATCGTCGCCGCCGCCGCCGCGGATGCGAAATTGGATCGGGTGGCCGTCGTTGTCGAGCAGCGACACCGTCGACGGGGACCCGCCTACGAAATCCGTGCGTGCGAGCACGTCCGCGGCGTGGAGCGGTGATCCTTCCGACCCCTTAAACGTCGCTGCATGATCGCCGGCGATCGACAAGGTGACCGTGCCGTCCATCTGCTCTTGGAAAACGAACGCCTGACCGCCGACGTTTTTGATCTCCACGCGGTCGTTGAACGTCATCTTGCGCAACCCGCGGTCGACGTCGAAGTCCTGAATGTGATCGACGGAATCGCCGGCGAGGTCGGCGTTGATGGAGAAAACGTCGTTTCCGTTGCCGCCGACGAGGATGTCCGTGCCTCGGTCTCCGCTCAACGTGTCGCCGCCATTGCCGCCGTTTAAGACGTCGTCGTCCCGACCGCCGAACATCTCGTCAGCGCCGTTCGCGCCGAATAGCGTATCATTCCCCCGGCCGCCGAGCAGCAAGTCGGCTTTGCCGCGGCCGCGAATAACGTCGTCGCCGTTATTGCCCGCGATTTCGTTACTGACGCCGGCCTCGCCGCGCAAATTTTCGTCGCTGCCGTCGCCGCTGATGATATTCACCATCGTCAATTTCCTTTTTGCGTTTTGAAAAGTACGGTGATCGCGCGTCGCGCCGGGGCCACGCCGTTTCTACCGTATTCAAGGCGCCGTTCTTTTGCCTGCGACGCCTATGAGTTAAATCCAGAGCAATAGACGAGCCCTGTTACGGGACCGTATTAATTTATTGCTGGCGAACATATAGAGGCCTTCGCGAAACTTGCAACCAGCGACATACCGCCCGAGCACTTTTTAACTTGCGCGCGCATTGCACCGTTCGCCTCGGGCCGGCCGGATCTGTGGATCCTCGGCTTGTCCTAATTGCGGAAGGCCTCGCCCCCGTGTGTCGGTCCCTACCTCGGAGGCGAATTTCCGTCGGACTTCGCCCAAATGAGGTCGACAAACAACCAGTCGGCGGCGATCGATCGCGGGCCGGGCCCGGTTACGGCGCCGACGTTGACGCGCCGAGCCTCGACGCAACGGCTCCAGCGCGACCGTCCATGGTGACGCTGAACCGTTTTAAACGACGGAGACGCCGCGCGGCGTACGGTTGATCCAGGTCCGGACGACGTCGCGAGCGCGTTGCGCATCCCGGGTCTATCACCATCTGGTCATCGGCGCGGACCGCGAAGCAAGCGACAAAGCGCTGGGATTGCTGTAGGAACGCACCAGCGGCGCCCGCGACCGGCGTACCGGCCGTCAACTACGCATTTTCGCCGATCAATCCGTATACGTTGTCAAATCACGACGACGCGCGCGAAGGGAACGCGCGCGCCCCGCGACGAAAAAAGGGCGGCCCGGGGGACCGCCCTCTACAAACGCACCACGGGGTCGGCCGGGAGGAACGGCCCCGAAGACGCCGCGTTTAGAACTCGTAACGAACGCCGAACTGAACGGCCCAGACCGAGTCGTTCACGTCAAAGTCGTTGAAGACCGGGTTCGACGGGTTAAAGGCCGAACCGCCCGGGTTGAAGTTCGAGTAGATGTATTGCGTACCGTCCGACGAGAGGGCGGCGTCGAGCACCGGCACGGCTTCGGCGACGTCGCCATTGTCGTGTTCGCGGAAAATGTTCGCCTCGTCGGAGATCAAGTTCGGCAAGTTCTCGATGTCGACGAACAAGAACATGCGATCTTGTTTGCGTACGCCCGGCAATTCCTGCTGGAAGCGGAAGTCGAGATCGATGAACCAGGGGTTCTTGAAGGCGTTCCGCGGGCTGATCTGGCCGGCGAATTCGCTGAGGCCGGTGGAGTCCAGGAACGCGAAGAACTGATCGACGTCGAAATCAGCCGCATACGTAACGAGCGGATCGTTCGGGCCCGTCGGA
>JBCCZS010000212.1:0-5333 GCA_039187035.1 Pseudomonadota bacterium
CCCATTTGTTCGCGCTCGGCGGAAACGCGGGCGGGTTCGCCTGGGATTTCGCGCCGCATTACGGGCTCGCGCTCGGCACGCTCTCCACCGCGGCGAACGTCGGGGGCCTCGTCAAAGCCGGCTGGCGGCTGCCGATCGACTTCGCGCCGGCGCGCTCGCAGCCGGGCGTTCCCGGCAACGGCTTTTTTCGCCCGACCGCGACATGGGGCTGGTACGTCTTCGGCGGCGTCACCGGCCGCGTCGTCGCCCGCAATTTGTTTCTAGACGAACCGTCCGCCCTCGGCGAGGAAGTCGACCGCACCCCGCTCGTCGGCGACGGCCAGTTGGGCCTCGCCGCCTATTGGGGCCGCGCCCGCCTCTCCTACACCCACGTCTGGCGCAGCCGCGAGTTTCGCGAAGAAATCGGCTCGTCGAAGATCGGCGCCTTGTCGCTGACGGTGAATTTTTAACCGTTATTCCGCGCCGCCGTCGTCGCCGCGGAGATGGCTGTTGAGGAAATTTAGCGTCGCCACCCAAGCGTCGACTGCCGCGACCGAATTTCCTTGCCGAGTGCCCCCGGGTCCTTGGCCGCGGTCCTTCGGCGGTAAGTTCGGAACGCCGTAAGCCTGCTGACCGCCGCCGAGATTGTGGCCCGCATCTTCGTAAGCGCGATGTGCGGCCTCGAAGGCGAACCCGTTCGCGTTCAGGCGTTCGAGCACTTGGTCGGCCATCTGCGACGATTCCCAAAGGCCGTCGGCGCTTCCCGAAAGTAGTAAGACGTGACCGTTGATCCGTTCGACCGGGATCGCGGCGGCGCTCGCTCGCCCGCCGGCCCGCACCGCAACGGCGCCGCTACCCGTAATGAGGATTTGCTTGGGGTTTACCGGGGCGATCCCCGCCGCGCCGCTGCGTAAGAAGGCGAGTTCCTCTCCGCCGACGGACCAGGCCGATTGATAGGGCCCCTCCGGCAAAGTCGCCGACGTACCCGTCACAAAGGACGATCCGGCTTCCGCAACGACGGCCCGCAGTCGCGGCTCATAAGACGCGAGAACAAGCGCTAATTGCGCACCGTAAGACTTGCCCATCACGGCGATCGCACCCGCGTCAACTTCGCCCCGCGTTTCCAACCAGTCGAGAGCGCCCATGAAGTATTCGAGCGGTTGGCTTTCCAGGAAATGCACCGGCCGGCCCGGCGCGTCAAAGTAAGCCACGTCGAGGACGGCGAAACCATGCGTCGCTAGGAGCGCGGCGCGTTCGGTATTGAAGCCGCCGCCGCTACCGCCGAGGAGGAGGATCGCCGGATGCAGCTCATCCCGCTCTTTCGGGCGATAGTAGTTCGCGGTCAGCGCTTTGCTACGTATAGAGACGACCTCGACGCCTGCAGCGCCGACAGGGCTGCGCCAGGCGACCGTGCGCTCGGCCAAGACCGAAGCGCCCTGCGACAAACGCAATACGAGCGTCGCGTCGCCGCGCGTCGTAACGAACCGGCGCGCCCCGGTCATCGACCAGAACGGGCCGGCCGCGTGTGCGCCCTCGTACGTCCCTTCGATGGGGGCGTCGCGAGCCAAATCCACGCGACCTTCCGCATCCGTCGCATAGGCGTTCTTGCTGCGCCAGGTCTGGCCGGCGGCGTCGACCGCCTCCGCCTCCAGCGTAACCATGGCCCGAGGCGGCGCACCAGTGACCTCGACCTGAAGGTCGCGGTCGAAAAACACGCCGTTGCGCGCCGCGATCTTGGGCTCGGCCGATACCGCCGTAGACGCCATGACCGAGAATACGACCGCTACGGCGGCGACGCAGGATCGTAGGCGCGTCAGGGTCGAAACAGTTACTCGCATTCTTCTTACCGAAGTTCGTCCGCACCATCGGCGATCGCCACGCGGCATCGTCCGTCGACGACGTTCCACGCGGGCACGCTGTTCGATACCGTACTACCGATATAAGGCCGCCTAAAACGCCTCGGCCGGCAGGGCCATCACGGTTTCCGCGCCGGTTTTGATGCGGGCGACGTGGACTTTCGCTTCCGGGAGGATGCGCTCCAGGAAGTAGCGGCCGGTGATGAGTTTGTTCTTGTAGAAATCGTCCGTCGCGCCGCCCGCTTGGCGTTCGAGCGCGGCTTTGGCGAGGTTCGCCCAGCCGTGCGCGAGGCATAGGAGCGCAAAGAGATTCAGATAGTCCGCCGAGCCGGCGCCCGCATTGTCGGGATTTTGCATCGCGTTCATCATGAACCATTGCGTCGCGTCGGCGACGTCGGCTTTGACGTCGGCGAGCCCGTCAAGGTAGGGCTTGAGATCGTCGTTACCCTGATTGTCCTTCACGAAGTCGTCGATTTCGGCGAAGAACGCCATCATCGCGCGCCCGCCGTCCTTCGGCAGCTTGCGGCCGACAAGGTCGAGCGCCTGAATGCCGTTCGCGCCTTCGTAGATCATCGCGATGCGCGCGTCGCGCACGAATTGCTCCATGCCCCATTCGCGGGTGTAGCCGGACCCGCCGAGGCACTGCAGCGCCGAGGAGGCGTGGTCGAAGCCTTTGTCCGTGAGGTAACTTTTTAGCGCCGGCGTCATAAGGCCGAGAACGTCGTCGGCTTTCTGGGCCGTCGCCTCGTCTTCGGACTTGTGGTGCAAATCGGCCTGAAGCGCGGACCAATACATCCAGGCGCGCCCGCCTTCGATCGTCGCTTTTTGGGTCATCAGCATGCGCCGCACGTCCGGGTGGACGATAATCGGGTCGGCCGGCTTGTCCGGCGCTTTCGGGCCGGTCAGCGCGCGGCCCTGCAGGCGGTCGTTCGCGTACTTCGCCGCGTTTTGGTAAGAAACTTCGGAAATCGCGAGGCCCTGAACGGCGACGCCGAGGCGCGCCTCGTTCATCATCGTGAACATGGCCTTGAGGCCTTTGTGCTCTTCGCCGACGAGCCAACCCGTCGCCTCGTCATAATTCATGACGCACGTCGCGTTGCCGTGAATGCCCATCTTACTTTCAAGGCCGCCGCATTGGAGCGCGTTGCGCTCGCCGAGCGAGCCGTCTTCGTTGACGAAGTATTTCGGCACGACGAAGAGCGAAATGCCTTTGACGCCCTCAGGCGCGCCTTCAATGCGCGCGAGCACGAGGTGGACGACATTATCCGTGAGGTCGTGCTCGCCGGCGGAAATCCAAATCTTCTGACCGCTGATTTTGTAGCTGCCGTCGCCTTGCGGAACCGCTTTCGTGCGCAACAGGCCGAGGTCGGTGCCGCAATGGGGCTCGGTGAGATTCATCGTGCCGCCCCATTCGCCGGAGACGATCCGCGGCAGGTAGGTTTCTTTCTGCTCGTCCGTACCGTGCGCATAGAGCGCGTGGGCGGCGCCCATGGCGAGGCCGGGATACATGCCGAACGCCATATTGGCGCTGGACACCATTTCATTGACGACCATCGACAGAATGTAAGGAAGCCCTTGCCCGCCATAGGCCGGGTCGAACGACAAGGATTGCCAGCCGCCGTCTTTGAAATGGCCGTAGGCTTCTTTGAAACCGTCCGGCGTCGTCACCGAGCCGTCGTCTTTATTATAGGCGCACCCCTGCTCGTCGCCGACATGGTTGATCGGATGCAGGACGTTTGCGGCGAGCTTGCCGCCCTCCTCCAGGATTGCATCGACGACGTCCGGCGTCGCGTCGGCGAACCCCGGCAAATTGGAGAATTTCGACATCTGCAGAACGTCATGGAGAACGAATTGAATGTCGCGGAGCGGGGGGACGTACTCGGTCATCGGTGGTCCTTCGGCTTATGGCCCGCAAGCGGGCGGAGCGAGCGCGTCGCCGCCGCCGACGGCTGACGCGGGCGTCTGGCGTCAAGAGCGTTCATAGCGCTTTCACTAGAGTTCAGTCTAGTCACTGGAGTTGAGTCTACTCAACGGCGCCGCCCCGTAAAGCGCCTGAAGCAGTGCGGGACGCGCCGCGGTCGACATCGGGCGCGAACCGGTATTTTTCCCCTTCCGGACGGTACGCACGCGCAACGCGCCCCGCCGTTAACCGCCCGTTAACGGTTCGGCCGGAAAGCGCGGCGTTAAACCCTTCATTAACCCTTTGCGCCTTTTGCGAAGCACCTTAACGCTCGACCGAAATCGGTTCGGCGCGCCGCGGGGGCGGGCTGCCCTTTACGAAAACAAACCGCCGGACGCGCCTGCGGGCTTCGAGGGATTGACGTTATGTCTGCTGCTGCGAAACCGAACACGCCGTGGAGCGTCAAGGGTATCGAACGCGAGGCGCGCGAAACGGCCAAGGAGCTCGCCCACCGCGAGGGCATGACGGTCGGCGCCTGGCTCAATCAGATCATCTACAATTCGGCGAGCCCGAAATCGTCGAGCGGCAATGTCGACGGCATCGAGCTGCGCGACGTCATCGTCGCGATCGAAGCGCTGAACGCGCGCGTCGCAGAAGAAGAGCAAAAGAGCCAAGAAGCGATCAACGGCCTGTCGCGCACGTTCGGCGGCGTCGTGGAGCGTCTGCAGCGACTGGAAGCCGGCGGCGGCGCGGGCGTCGGCGCCGACGTCGTCGAGCGTTTGTCGCGGCTGGAAGAAAAGTCCACCGACCGCCAACGCGTCGACGCGCTGCGCTCGCTCGAACGCGCCGTCACGCAAGTCGCCTTGCAGTTCGAGGCGACGCAAAAAGACACGCTGGATCGTCTCGACGATCACGAAAAGAAACTGCAAAAACTCGTCGATCATTTTGAAGACACGCAAGGCGGCGGCGTGGAAGGCCCGTCGGTCGATTACTTGCGCAACGCCGTCGACGGGTTGGCGGCGCGCATCGCGCGAGCCGAGCGGATCGCGGGCGAAGCGTCGAAACTGAAAGAAGGCGCGGCCGAACCGGCGTTCGTGGAAAAAACCGGCGAACGGCTCCGCGTTCTTGGCGACGAGATCAAACGCAGCGGCGACCAAATCCGCGGGCTTGAGACCACCATCGTCAAATTGTCGGCGCAGATCGACGCGGCGGAAAGCCGGAGCGCCGAGGGCGTCGACGCGGTCGCCAAGACCATCATTGAAATCCGCGAGCAATTCGAAGACGCCGATTCGCGCGACGCCGGGGCCGGCCGCGCCGCCTTCGAGGCCGCCGTCGCGGAAGTCGCGGAGCGGACGGAATCGCGCATCGAAGCGCTGCAGGCGTCGTTCGACAGCATGATCGACCGTATCGAGACGACCGGTTTCGGCGGCGTCGGCGCTGTCGACGCGGCGACCGGCGGCAGGGCCGACGTCGCCCCAGCCCCAGCCCCAGGCCCACCCCCCGGCACGGGCCCCCGCCCGCGAAACCCCCCCCCCCCGCCGCCCCCCCCCCCCCGGGCGGGCCCGCCCCCCCCCCCGGTGACGGCGCCGGGCCCCCCC
>JBCCZS010000213.1:0-5263 GCA_039187035.1 Pseudomonadota bacterium
CGATGTCGGCGGCATGGGCCGAGATCTTGTAGGTGATAACGCCGGTCTTCACGTCGTCGCGGTTGGGGAGCCCCAGATGCTCCTTCGGCGTGACGTAGCAGAGCATCGCCGTGCCGAACCAGCCGATCATGGCCGCCCCGATACCGGAGGTGATGTGGTCGTAGGCCGGCGCGATATCGGTGACCAGCGGCCCGAGCGTATAGAACGGCGCCTCGCCGCACTCCTTGAGCTGCTTGTCCACATTGACCTTGATCTTGTGCATGGCCACATGGCCCGGCCCCTCGATCATGACCTGGCAGCCCTTGTCCCAGGCGATCTTGGTCAACTCGCCGAGCGTCTCCAATTCGGCGAACTGCGCGCGGTCATTGGCGTCCGCGATCGAGCCCGGACGCAAGCCGTCGCCGAGCGAGAACGTGACGTCGTAACGCCGCATAATGTCGCAAATCTCGGCGAAGTTCGTATAGAGAAAGCTCTCGCGGTGATGCGCGAGGCACCATTTCGCCATGATCGACCCGCCGCGCGAGACGATCCCCGTGACGCGCTCCGCCGTCAGATGAATGTAGGGCAGCCGCACGCCCGCGTGGATCGTGAAATAATCGACGCCTTGCTCGCATTGCTCGATCAACGTGTCGCGATAGACCTCCCAGGTGAGGTCTTCGGCGACGCCGCCGACTTTTTCGAGCGCTTGGTAGATGGGCACCGTGCCGATCGGCACCGGCGCGTTGCGAATGATCCACTCGCGCGTGTTGTGGATGTTGCGGCCGGTCGACAGGTCCATGACCGTGTCGGCGCCCCAGCGGGTCGCCCAAACCATCTTGTCGACTTCTTCTTCGACGGACGACGCAACCGCGGAGTTGCCGATATTGGCGTTGATCTTGACCAGGAAATTCCGGCCGATGATCATCGGCTCAAGCTCGGGGTGGTTGATGTTGGCGGGGATCACGGCCCGCCCGCGGGCGACTTCGTCGCGCACGAATTCAGGCGTGATGAACGCCGGCACGCTCGCGCCGAAGCTCTCGCCGGCGTCGATCGCCGTTTGCGCCTCGGCCAGCATCGCCTTGCGGCCGAGATTTTCGCGAATGGCGATGTATTCCATTTCGCGCGTTACGACGCCCGCACGTGCGAATTCGAGTTGGGTCACGGGCGCGTCGGCGACGCCGCGTAGCGGCTGATTGACCACCGGGAAGGCGCGCGCAAGGTGGGCGCCCTTCGCGCCGCCATTGTCCTCCGGTTTGACGTCGCGGCCGTCATAGGCCTCAAGCCCGCCGCGCTCGACCGCCCAGGCCGTGCGCATCCGCGGCAAACCCGCCTCGACGTCGATCGTCGCATCCGGGTCCGTGTAAACGCCCGACGGATCGTAGACCGGCACGGGCGGTTCGTTCGCGGTCGGATGAAGATCAATTTCGCGCACGGGCACGCGGATGTCCGCATAGCGATCGCCCGCAACATAGACTTTGCGCGACGACGGCAAGGGACCGGTCGTGACTTCCGGCGTTTTAAAGTCGGATTGTCGGGTCGGTTTGTTCATGGGTCGATCTCCTTCAGCATCGCCGCAGGCGCACGCGCGGCGTCAAGACGGTCTGTCGACGGATGGATGGCGACAAATGGATAGCGACGATGGCGTTTATCCCGTCCCTACGCCGGTGCTAACCGGACAGGTTCAAAGGGTGCTCGCGCTCCGGACCGACAACACGTCGGTCTACGCGATCTCAGCGGGTTCCGCCCGCGCCCCTCGGCGCTCTCGACGTAGCAAGACGGACGCGCGCGGGCAAGCGGCGATGCGTCACCGGCTGCCGAGAAACGCTTCCGCCAACACCGCCTCGGCGTCGCTCGTTTGTGCAAGCGCGAAGAACGTCAGGACGTCCTCGTCGCCCGCGCCGAAGCGCAAGGTGAGGTCGCGAACGGCGCCGTTGCGGCGCACGTCGAAGGCGACTATCGCGCCGAGCGCGACGCTGAACCGCTCCTCGCCGTCCGCGCGCACGGCGATGGCGCGCCGGTCGGTTAGCGCGTAGGCCGCATCGTCGCGGCGTAATTCTTCGCCGGAGCGCGCAAGCGCGCCGAACGCAATTACGATCGCGAACGCGCCGACCACCGCCGCAAGCCCGCCGTCGCCTGCGCGCCACGAGAGGGCGGCGACCGCCAAAAGAACGAGCGCGCAAACGGCGAAGAGGCCGCGGCGCACCCAATACCGGTAGGCGGGCTTTTCGTCGTCCCAGTGCGGCGTCGCCGCCCACAACACCCGCTCGCCCGGCGTCAAAATACGCGCCAACGCGGCCGGCGGCGTCGCCTCGCCGATCGGCGGCGCGGCGGCTCGTCTGCTGGCGGCTCTCGGGGTCGCGGTCATGGAAGCGCTAAACGGGGCGTGTTTGCGGCGACGGGTCGCCTTCGTCAGTATTCAGATGGCTTAGCGCTGCGGTTCGCTTGCGAGGGCGCACGCTCATGAAGGGCGCAGCCGCGCGACGCGTGTCCAAAGCGTGCAGCGCGTCGGCCCCATGATCAGCCCCATGATCAGCCATCGTCGGGTCGATCCTCCCTCGAACGCGCAATCGGACTTAATCCTGCGTCGCGATCAGGAGCAAGCGTGAAGGTTGCGGACGGGCCCGACGGGCCCAAACGGAGACGGACGGGCGACGGAGGAGCGCGGCGGGGCGGGAGCAACGTATCCGGGACGCGCCGTTCCGTCTTGCCGTCACACCGGTCGACAGGCCCGGCGCCGGTTGAACCGCCGCTTTCCAACGCAAACGGACGATGCCGTCGCGGGCTGGGCCGCCGCAAGCACGGCCGTCGCAAGCGGGGCGGCCCCGCTTATCGCGGCGACCGCCCGGCTCCGACGAAATGACCGGCCCGTGGCGGCTGAGGACGCAACTGCCGCGCAATGCGGCGCTCAGCGTACGATCGGTCCATGGCTGTAGTGGGAGTCCAGGCACGAGACTGCGCAGAAGGCGTGAATAAAGAATGGGCACGCCTGAAGAATAGGCACGACAGTAAGTCTCTTAAGTATCGTCAGCCGCATCCCACGGGGGCTCGACATCGCCGTTCGAACGAAAACTGCTCGCCCGACCCACACCGGCGACACGCGCCGCGCGCCCCTGCGACCGCCGTCTTCCCCACCGTCGCAATTGCTATCGGCCTGGCGATGGGGAACACGGCTTTGTCGTTCCGTCCCTGCGCCGGAATGACCCGGTTCAGGTTCGAAGGGTGCTTCTCAGTCCCGTACCCTTATAGGCTTCGATCAACCCTGAACGTCGCGATGTCGTCCGCTAACAAATTCGTCCGTCTCCGGCCGAACCATGCGCGGCGAGGGCGCGATGTGGGCGGTTGATCCTGCAAGCCGTCGTCTGGTGGCGACAGGCGGGACGCCCCTCGGAACAAGAAAAGTCTGCGCCTAATAATCGCACCTGGCAAGAAAAATCGTTGTGGCGACGCAATAAATTTTTGGCCCGAGTTTCCAGCGCTTACGGAATATGATATCAATCAGAATACGGATGGTCTTTGCCTATCCCGCGAAGACGACCAACACCGCGCTGACGGTCGCCAGGCTCAACGCCGACGTGACGGCGACAATCGCCGCGACGTCGGCCACCGCGCGACCGAACGCATCGGCCATGACGAACGCGCCGACCGCGCTCGGCACCAGTGTGAAAAGCGCCGCGGCGCCGACATACGCGGGATCGACGACGCCGAACGCGCCCGCCAGACTTAAGGTTAACCCGGGCAACAGCGCCATTTTGCACAACCCCACGACCGCCACGGCGCGCGACAGCGTCGCGTCGAACGACGGCGCGGGCCGCGTTGCGAAGAACAGCCCTAGCGAGAAGAGCGCGGCGGGCCCGGCGGCGCGCCCGAGGATGTCGACAAAGGTCTGCGCCGGGGCCGGCGGCGCGACGCCGAGGCGCGAGACGACGAGCCCGACGATCATCGCCAAGACCAGCGGATTGCGCAGCGCACGGCCGACGCCGGCGCGCAAGCCCGCAAGGGCGCCGCCGTCGGCGCGGGGGGCGATCAGCGCCGCGCCGAGGCTGATGACGAGCGTGCCCTCGACCAACATTAAGACGACGAAGGGCGGCCCCCAGCCGGGCACGCCGAGCGCGATCGGCAGCCCGAGAAAAACGGCGTTGCCGAGACCGGCGGCGAGCGCGAGCGCGCCCGCGTCCTCCGGGTCGCGGCGCAACAGCCGCCGACACGCCCCGTAGGCGACGGCGATCACGGCGCTCACCGCGAGCGCGTACGCGCCGGCGAGCTCGAGCGCTTCGTCGCCCAAATCCGGCGCGTTCGCGGTCAACGAGAATAAAGCCGCCGGCATCGCCGCGTTGAACACGAAGCGATTGAGCGCCGGGACGTCGCCGGCCTTGAGCACGCCGAACGCGCCGGCGAGCGCGCCGGCGGCGATGACCGCAAAAACGGGAGCGGCGACGGTGAGGACGGCGGTCATACGGGTGCTCGGCGGCGACGACGGGTGAGCGGCGACGGACGGCGCGGCCCGCGCACCGGCCGCGCCAAACCCCGTCGATGCATTTTTTTCGGCCGCCCCGTCAAATTGACCCCGCGTCGTTCGTCAAAGCACTGTCACAGCGGGCGCGGATCGGCCGCCCCGCGCCAGCGCCGAAGGAGCGCGCCATGCCTAAATTCGCTTTTTTCCTGCCCCACGCCCCGGATCGTTACGAAGGGCTCGCGTCGGACGCCTATGAAGCGATCGTCAAAGACTATGTCGCGTGGGTCGAAACGGCCGCGGCGTCGGGGGCGTATGACGGCGGCTACAAGCTTGCCGACGACGGCGGCAAGGTCGTCGTCTCGCAAGACGACGAGATCGCCGTCCATGACGGTCCGTTTGCGGAACTCGCCGAGGTCGTCGGCGGGGTGATGGTCGTCGAGGCGGCCGACATGGACGCGGCGATCGAGATGGCGCGGGCTCACCCGCACTTGCGCCACAACAAGCGCATTGTGATCCGCGCCGTCGATGACGTCTGAGGCCGTCGACGCGGCGGGCGCGCGGGCGCGTCTCGACGCGACCGTGCGGCGCGAGCGCGGCCGGCTCATCGCCGCGCTCGCCGCCCGTCTCGGCGGCCCCGGCGCGGTCGACCTCGCCGAGGACGTCGCCCAAGACGCGATCGTCGCCGCGCTTGAAACGTGGGCCTACAAAGGCGCGCCCGACGATCCGGGCGCCTGGCTCGCCGTCGTCGCGCGGCGCAAGGCGATCGACCGCTTGCGCCGGTCCGCGCGGCATACCGGCTTCGATCCGGACGCGCCGCCGACGGACCTCGAC
>JBCCZS010000214.1:0-5222 GCA_039187035.1 Pseudomonadota bacterium
CGCCACGCCGGGCGAGCGCCGTCGCGTCGACGCTCGCCGCGACGATCTCGATCAAGCGATCAAGACTCAAATCTTCAGGGAGCGGCTCATCGTCGTTTTGCGCGCCGCTGTCGGTTTGGTCGGGCGGCGGATCGGGCGGAGGCGGATCGGGCGGCGGCGCCTCGGCCTCGTCCGGCGGGGCCGGCGTGGCGGTCGCTCTCGGACCGAGAACGAGCCGGCAGGCGGCCGCAGCGTCCTGCGCGTCAGCTTCCGAGCGCCCGTGAAGCGCGGCGTGGGCGCGCGCCGCGGCGACGCAAAACGCGAGGGGCCGCAGGCCGGGAACGCCGAAGGCGCGGGCGGCGTCGTCCATCGCCTCCATGACCGGTTCGCCGACGCTCACGGCGTCAAGGCGCGCGCGCGCCGCGGCGACGGCCGCCGTATCGACGTCGGCGACCGTTAAGGCGCGCATCGACACGCCGTCGAGCGCGGGAGCGAATGCGACCCGATCTTTCAGAATGGGCGGGGCCGCCTCGTCCGGCCCGGCGCCCTCGTCGAGCGCGAGCAGACAAAACCGGGCGGGCCGGCGCTCGGAGAGGCCGTGGCGCTCGACGAGAACGGCGCCGGTGTCAAGCGCGCTTGCGACGGCGGCCGCAACGCCCGGCGCCACGCGCTCGGCCATGCGCAAGACCAAAACGCCGCCGTCCGCCCGCTGAAGAAGCCCCGCTTGCGCAACCGGCCGACCGGCATGCAACGTCGCGCCGAGGTCGAGGCCGCCGATCAGATGGTCCTCGGGCGCCGCGCACGGCGCGTCGACGAACGACGCGTCCGCCGCCGCCATCGCACGAAATCGATCGAGCCACGCGTCGCGCGCGGGCCCGGCGCCGGACCGCACGACCGCGCCTTTGAGGCCCGCCGGATCCACCGCAAGCAACGTCGCGGCGAGCAAGGCGTCGGCCCAGGCCCGTCGCGCCGGATCGTCATTCTCGTCGGCGGGCGCGACGTCAGCGGGCGCAAGGGCGGCGGTTCCGCGCGCCGGCACGCGATCAATCGCCCAACGTCGCGTCGACGGCGCGCGCGACCCGGGCCCCGGCGTCGGTCTCGTCGAGCGGATCTTTGCGCAAGCGGTGCCGCAACGCGAACGGGGCCATCGCGCGCAGATGCGCCGGCGTCACCGCCGCGTCGCCCTCTAGAGCGGCGTGGGCGCGCGCGGCGCGCATTAAGGTCAATTCGCCGCGCAAACCGTCCGTACCGAGCGCGATACAGAGTTCGGCGGCTTTTTCGAGCATCGCGTCGGCGACCGCGACCTCGTCGAGGGCGGCGCGGCCGGTATCGATTTGTTTGCGCACGGCATTGTCTTTGCGCCGCCAGCTTTTGACGAATTGCGCCGGGTCACGTTCGAACGCGTCGCGCCGCTTGACGATCTCGATGCGTTCTTTGACCGTCGTCGGCGTTCGCACGTCTACGGACAACCCGAACCGGTCGAGGAGCTGCGGGCGCAACTCGCCCTCCTCCGGATTGCCGCTGCCGACCAGAACGAAACGCGCCGGATGGCGCACGCTAAGACCCTCGCGTTCGACGATGTTCTCGCCGGACGCGGCAACGTCCAAGAGAAGATCGACGATGTGATCGTCGAGAAGATTGACCTCGTCGATATACAAAAACCCGCCATGGGCGCGCGCGAGCAACCCCGGCTGAAAGCGCTTTTCGCCGGCGACCAGCGCGGCTTCGAGGTCGAGCGCGCCGACGATGCGGTCTTCGGTGGCGCCGAGCGGCAAATCGACGACGGGCGCGCTTGCGGCCTTTCCGGTCCCGCCGACGTCCGCGACTTTAACGCCTTTGTCGGCGAGCCCCGCCAGGGCCTCAGCGGCGCCGGCGTCGGCGGGCGGCAGCAAAAACGCGAGCGCGCGGATCGCGGTCGACTTGCCGGCCCCGCGATCGCCGAACGCCAAAACGCCGCCCACGGCGGGGTCGACGGCGGCGATCAACAAGGCGCGTTTGAGCGCATCCTGACCGACGATGGCGGCGAAGGGATAAGAGAAAGTCGTCAAGGCGGCGCGCCCTCAAAAGCGTCAACTTATCTTGACAGATAAGCCCTTCGGGCGAAAGCGCAATGGGCGTCCGGCCGCGGTCCGGCCCCCGGTCTAGGCGGTCGCCCGGCGCACCCAGCGCTGAAGGTGCGGGCGCACCGGCAGGAACAAGCGATAGGCCCCTTCCAGCACCCAAACGAGCGGCGGCGTTCGCGCAACGAGCCCCGCCCAGCGAAACGCCGGCAACACGGCCCAAAGCTCGGCGAACGCGCGCGCGCCGGAATAGCGCGCCCCGTCAGGGCCCGCGACGTGGAAACGCGCGAGCGCGTCGCAGCGCGACAAGCCCGGCGCCACGTCGGCGTCCTCAACGGCGCTGACGTCGACCCAGTCGACGGCGTCGGCCCCTTTTCGGTTCCGATAAAAGTCGATTTCTCGAATGCAGAGCGGGCAGCCGCCGTCGAAAAAGACCGTCAGGCGGGGTGATGAGACGCGTTCATTCATACTCAGAATACGCGGGTCAGTCCGCCGCCGGATCGACGGGGCGGGCGCCGCACGCTGACGCGGGCGCTACGCCGCATCCGGCGTCGGCGCCGCGACTTCTTGTTTGGACCAATCGCGCTTGACGCCCGTCGTCAACAGGATCGGCGCGGCGACGAAGATCGACGAATACGTCCCGATCAGGACGCCCCAGATCATCGCGAACGTGAACCCGCGCAACACCTCGCCGCCGATGACGTAAAGCGCGACCAAAGCGAGGAGCGTCGTGACGGAGGTCATGACGGTGCGCGACAGGGTGTCGTTGATTGAGAGGTTCATCACCTCCTCAAGCGGCATCTTTTTGTACTTGCGCAAGTTCTCGCGCACCCGGTCATAGACGACGACGGTGTCGTTCATCGAATAGCCGACGATGGTCAGGAGCGCGGCGATGATCGCGAGGCTGAATTCGAGCCGGGTGACGGCGAAGACGCCGAGCGTGATGACGATGTCGTGGACCAGCGCGAGGATCGCCCCGACCGAGAACTGCCACTCGAAACGGAACCAGATGTACAACAGCATCAACCCGATCGCGAACGCGACCGCGGTCGCGCCGCGCTGGATGAGTTCGCCGGACACGGTAGGCCCGACAATGTCGACGCGGCGGAAGTTCACGCCGTCGCCGAGTAGCGCCCGCAACGCGTCCTGCACGCGCGTCGCGGCGGTCTGTTGCGCAGCATCGTTCGCGTCGAACGCGCTCGCCTCGACCGGGGCCGCGTTCGGGGCCTCTTCCACCGGCGCCGCCGCGTCGTCGGCCGCTTGTTGTTCGATAAAGACGACCACCGCCTCGTCGCTGTCGGCGAAGTCGCGGATTTCCTGGACGCGCACCTCGCCGAGATTGAGCGCGCCGACGGCGTCATAGACGGCGTCCTGGTCGATCGGTTGGTCGTCGGCGACCTCGATCGTGATGCCGCCGCGGAAATCGACGCCGAAATTAAGACCCAGCGTCGCGAGCGCGGCGATCGAGCCGACGACGAGCACGACCGAGAGCGCCGCGGCGATCATCCGGAAACGGACGAACGGGACTTTCGTTTCGTCGGGAACGAGTTTGAGCAACATCGTTTCGGTTCTCCGGCCGCTAAAGCGAAATCGTTTGCGGGCGTTTGGACAGGACCCAGCCGCCGGCCAGCATGCGGGTCAGGAAATAGGCGGTGAAGACGGACGTCAGAACGCCGATCATCAGCGTGACGGCGAAGCCGCGCACCGGCCCCGCGCCGAGGAGGAACATAATCGCCGCGGCGAAAAACGTCGTCACGTTCGCGTCGATGATCGCGGACCGCGCCCGCTCAAAGCCCTGTTCGACCGCGCGGACGGGGCCTTTGCCGCCGACGACTTCCTCGCGAATGCGCTCAAAGATGAGGACGTTGGCGTCGACCGCCATGCCGATCGTCAACACGATGCCGGCGATCCCCGGCAAGGTCAGCGTCGACCCGAACAACGACAACGCGCCGCCGATCAAGACGACGTTCGCGATCAAGGCGACGTCCGCATAAACGCCGAACCGGCCGTAGGAGACGACCATGTAGATCACGACCGCGACGAACCCGACGATCAGCGCGATCGCGCCGGCGCGCACCGACTCAGCGCCGAGTTCCGGGCCGACCGAGCGTTGCTCGAGAATTTGCAACGGCGCCGGCAGCGCCCCCGCCTGGATAAGCGTCGCAATGCGTTGCGCCTCCTGCGCGGAGAACCGGCCGGTGATGCGGCCCTGACCGCCCGTGATCGGCGTTTGGATCTCCGGCGCGGAGATGATCTCGCCGTCGAGGACGATCGCAAAAAGCTCTTTGATGTGGTTCTCGGTGAATTCTCCGAAGCGCCGCGCGCCGCGCCCGTCGAACGAGAAGTTGATCTGAAAACCGCCGCCGTCGGAATTCAGGCTCGCGGATGCCGAATTGATCATGTCGCCGGTGATGACGGGCTCTTCGTAGAGCACCAGGCTCGCCCCGGCGGCTTCGTCCTCCGAAAACGGAACGATGACGCGCCCCGGCGGCAACAGCCCCGCCTCGGCGTCCTGCACGGTCACGGTCGATTCATGGCGATGAAAAGAAAGCTGGCCCTCGTCGCCGATCAGGCGTTTGAGGCGCTCGGGGTCGTCGTCGCCGGGGACCTGGACGACGATCCGCCCGACGCCTTGCGGCTGAATGGAGACTTCTTTGTTGCCGGCGGGGTCGATACGGCGGCGGATGACGGCGATCGACGATTTGACCGCGTCATTGGTGTAATATCGACGGGCCTCCTCGGTCATCGTGATGTCGATGCGGTCGCCCTCATTCTTAACGACGTACGGGCGAACCGGCGCGCCGGAAATCCCGGCGAGCGCGCTGGCGCGCGTGATCTCGCGAACACGCGACAGGGCTTCCTCGACCTGAACGCTGTTGCGCACGCGCAGCGTGACGGCGCCGGCCTGCGGATCCGACCGAACGCGCCCGTCGGCGAGTTGCACGCGCTCGCGGCCGGAGGCCCGATTGGGCCGCATCGCGCGTTGCACTTCGTCGCGCATGTTGCGCAAGCGGTCGGTGACGACTTTGTCGATATCCACTTCCAAGAGGAGGTACGAGCCGCCCTGCAGGTCTAGCCCGAGCGCGATCTGGCTTTTCGGGACGACGCCCGGCAGCTCCGCAAGCCGCTCCTTGGTGAAAAAATTCGGCACGCTGAACAACACGCCGAGGGCGACGAGCCCGA
>JBCCZS010000215.1:0-5202 GCA_039187035.1 Pseudomonadota bacterium
GGCGAGGGTTTTCTGACGGGCGCGCGCGGTTTGACGACGACGCAGGCCGCGCTCGGCGTGACGGCCGGTTCGGTCTTCGCGCCCGGCGACGCGCTGCGCTTCTCGGCCAGCCAGCCGCTCCAGGCCGTCGCCGGCGCGTTTTTGGTGACGGCGCCCAGCGCATTCGACGCGCAGTCCGGCGCGTTCGTCTTGACCGAACGCGCCGCGCCGTTGACGGACGGGCCGCGCGCGGTCGATTTCGAAGCGTCCTACACGTTTGCGTCGTTCGGCGCCGGCACGCTGTCCGTCAGCGCCGCGCGCCAATTGAACGCCGGCCCCTCTGGCGAAGACGCGACGCTGGCCCTCGTTCAGGGATCGTTCGGGTTCTAGCGGCCGCGCCCCGCGCTCATTGGGGCGGCGGCGTCAGCCCCATCGCTTGAAGAACGACGACGTGCGCGAGCATCACGCCGAGCCAATGCACGTTTGTATGGCCGGTTTCGATCCACGGGCGTTCGGCGCGCACCGCGTCGACGGCGATCGCCGGGGCGACAAAACCGATCCAAATCACCACCGCGGTGCCGATCGCCATCGTCCACGGGCCCGCTTCCGGCGGCGCGAGGATCAAGGCGCCGGCGAGGATCGACGCGATCCAGAATTCGCACGCGACGGTGACGATCCAGCCCACGGCCGCGTTGCGGCGCGGCCCGCCGAGCGGCCCGCCGCCAAGAAACCGGAAATACAAAAGACCGAACGCTAAGCCGGCAGCGGTCGCCAGCGCGATCGGCAGCGCGTTCAAGACGATGTAGATCATCGAGCCGTTTCCCTCCGCCGCTCTCTCGCCAGTTTACTCGGACCGCCGATCAAATCGACCGTATTCGGAGCCGGCGCGCGATCGGGACAATGTTGTGGATTGTTGACGGCGACGGCGCCGGACGCGCACGACGTCTCTTAGACGAATGGATTATGCGGCATGCGGACAGCCTAGAAGAACCGGGCGACGACGTCTTTGTAAGAGCGGGACAGTTTGAGTTGCGCGCCGTTTTCGAGCATCAAAAAGTACTCGCCGTTCGAGTGCGGGTGCAGTTCCTTGACTTTCTTGACGTTGACGATCGCCGAGCGGTGAACGCGTTGAAAGCGGCTCGGGTCGAGGCGCGCCTGCAGCGTTTTCATCGTTTCACGGATAATGTGGGTTTGGCCGCCGGCGTGGACGCACATATAGTCGCCGGCGGCATCGATCCACTCAATGTCGTCCGCATTCAGAACGACGACTTTTGATCCGTCTTTAAAGCTGATGCGTTCGGCGTAGCGTTCACGGTCGGCCCAGTCGGGGTCGTCGATCAGATCTTTGATTTTATCGCCTTCTTCCCCGCCGAGCGACGACAGGAGTTCGACGAGGCGCGACTCTCGGCTCGCCGCTGCGCGCGAGCGAAGCGCCTCGCGCGCCCGGTGGATCGCATCCTTGAGGCGCTCTTCCTCAACGGGCTTCACAAGGTAGTCGAGCGCGTTCGCTTCGAATGCTTCGATCGCGTATTTGTCATAGGCGGTGCAGAAGATAATCAACGGCGCCGGGCCGCCGAGGAGCGCGCGCACGACGCCGAACCCGTCGAGCCCCGGCATTTGAATGTCCAAAACTACGAGGTCGGGCGTCAATTCTTTGATGACGCGCACGGCCTCGCGGCCGTTGGCGCACTCGCCGACGACCTCGACCTCCGGAAACTCCTCCAGACGAATGCGCATGCCGCGCACGGCCAAGTGCTCGTCGTCCACCAGAACCACGCGGATTTTCTCGTCGTCTTTTGCAGCCTCGCTCATGGTCTCCCTCGGGTTTGGAACGGAAACCGCATGGCGACGCAAAGACCGCCCAGTTCGCTCCGGCTTAATGAGAAGTCGCAATTCTCTCCGTAGAGATAAGCCAACCGGTCGCGCATGTTGACGAGACCGACGCCGGTTTCGCCGGTCTCCAGAAGGGCGCCGGGATCCCCCGGCGCTTCCGGGCCGTTGTCGCAGACTTGAAGAAGCAGCATGTCCGCGTCGCGGCGCGCGAGAATGCGGATCTTGCCGCCGGCTTCCATTTTGGCGATCGCGTATTTGATGGCGTTTTCGATGGCCGGTTGAATGAGGAGCGACGGGACGAGGGCGCCGCGCGTGCTTTCCTCGATCTGTTTGTCAAAGTGCAAACGCTCGCCGAAGCGCGTTCGTTCAATCTCAAGGTATAATTCGAGCGCCCGCAATTCTTCCGCCAGGGTGACGCGTTGCAGGGGATCGCTGTCGAGCGAGTAGCGCAAAAACGCCGATAGTTTCGTCAGCATCTCGTTGGCCTGGCGCCCGTCTTTTTCAAGGACGAGCGTCGAGACCGCGTTCAGCGTATTGAACAAGAAATGCGGGTTGAGCTGGTAGCGGAGCATTTTCAGCTGCGCTTGATCGGCGAGCCGGGCCGATTGAAGCGCGCGTTCCGTCTCCGTACGGAGCGTCAGATAGTAGTTGATCCCGAAGTAAAGACCGGCCCACGACAACAGCAAGAACAAATTGTTCGGCATGTCGGGCGTTAGCGCCAACAGGAAATTGTCGGTCCCGAGCGCGGTCGTGCGCGCATGATACCAATCCGGTCCGAATGCGAAAATCTTGATGATCGCGATCGCTTTAATGGCCGCCATCGCGACCGTCATCAGGACGATCGCGCTAATGGCGACGCCCAGCATGGCCGCAGGGCCCATCCGGCGCGCCGCGCGAAAGGCGGGCCTGAAGAGGATGCTCGTGGTTAAAAAACCCACAAATGCCGACGTCGCCGAAAAGGCGATCGATTCGGGCGACCGGCCCGCAAATAGCGTCGAGACGCTAAAGACGTGAAAAAGGAAAAAGCCGAACCAACCGCCGACTTGTAAAATCCAAAAAAGACGATCTTTGTCCGCGAAGAACCAGTTCATCGCCCGACGCATCGCCCCGGGCGCGTCGAGAAACGGTCCTTGGCGGGCCCCCGCGTCGATGTCGAATGCGGCCATATCGTCCGTCGGTAACTCGCCCATGAGGTGGCCTTTCGTCTCGGCGGCGCGCAAGCGCTTAGCGACGGAGCGCTCCGCAGATGCGGCGAACGCCGCGCGGTTCCGTCGATGAGAGCCTAGCCGTCAGTCGGCGAGCGACAAAAGTCGCACGTCGCCGCCGGCGGCCGTCGTGTTAACCGTCAGGGTGCGTTCGACGCCGTAACGGCCGGGCGCGTCGGCGCTCGTCAGGATCGGCGCGATCGGCCCCGTGCGGTTCGCCAACGCCTCGGCGAGGGCGTTCCGGCCCGCCGGGCCGTCGGCGTCGAAGGCGACGCCGGAAAGGCGATCGTCGTGCAAGAGCGCGATTGGGACGCCGTCGGACAAATCGACGCCGGCGACGAGCGGCCAACCGTCGCGGGCGAGCGGCGCGGCGAGCGCGCCCGCAACGTCGAGGTCGCAGAGGACGGCGTCGCCGGCGCCGAGCGCCAGAGCCGCCTGATCGAAGGCGCGCGCGTCCGGCCCCAAGCAGGCGACGACGCCGCGGCCGCGCATCCGCAAGCGGTTGGTCTCACCTGTCGGGCCCGGCAGTATGCTGGCGTCTCTAAAGTGGGCGTCGAATAACTCGGCCGCCCGCTCAAAGACCGGCGCGGCGCGGGCGCCGCACGCCTCGGCGGCGCGCCGGAGAACCGCGCCGCGATCGGGCGTGCGGCCCCAGCGGCGTGCGGCCGCGTCCAGTTCGGCGAGCGTCGCGTCGAGCGACGGGCTTTCCGTCACGGCTGCGGTTGCGACCCGAAGCGTTCCCGTCGACGGCTCAGGATGGCGTAATTGGAGCGCCGGCAGATAATGCGGGCCGCCCGCCTTCGGCCCCGTGCCGGAAAGCCGCTCACCGCCGAACGGCTGGACCCCGACGACGGCGCCGATTTGGTTGCGGTTCACATAAATGTTGCCGACGCGCGCACGTTCGACGATGCGCTCCATCGTTTCGTCGATACGGGTGTGGACCCCTAAGGTGAGCCCGAAACCGAGCGCGTCGAGTTCCTCCAAGACGGCGTCGAGCGCGTCCGCCGCAAAGCGCGCGACGTGCAAGACCGGGCCGAAAATCTCTTCACGCACGGCGGCGGGGCTCGCCACTTCATACGCACACGGCGTAACGAACGTGCCGCTTGAAAGGCTCGGCGCCGGCGCCCGGGCGATAAGCCGGGCCTCGCGGTCGAGACGAGCGATATGGGCGTCGATCGCGGCTTTCGCGTCGGCGTCGACGACGGGGCCGACATCGGTCGACAAGAGCGCGGGATCGCCGACGGCGAGCTCGGCCATCGCTCCGGCGAGCATGTCCATAAACCGCGGCGCGACGTCGTCTTGCACGCAAACGATACGGCACGCCGAACAGCGTTGGCCGGCGCTTTGAAACGCCGACGCGACGGCGTCGCCGACGGCCTGTTCCAAAAGCGCCGTTGAATCGACGATCATGGCGTTGATCCCGCCTGTCTCGGCGATCAGGGGGGCGCCGCTTTTGCCGGCGGCGGCGAGCGCGCGGTTGATGGCCTGCGCGGTCGCGGTCGATCCGGTGAAGACGACGCCGGCGACGTTGGGGTCCGCGACCAACGGCGCGCCGACGCTGGGCCCGTCGCCGACCGCGAGCTGCAAGGCGTCGTCGGGCACGCCGGCCTCGTGAAGCAAGTCAACGGCGAGCGCCGCGATCAGCGGCGTTTGTTCGGCGGGCTTGGCGACGACCGCGGCGCCGGCGGCGAGGGCGGCGGCGACCTGGCCGGTGAAGATCGCCAGCGGGAAGTTCCACGGCGACACGCAGGCGACGACGCCGAGCGGGTCGCCGTCCAGCTTGCGGCTTTCAACCGCGTAATACCGCAAAAAGTCGACGGCTTCGCGGACTTCCGCGACGGCGTCCGGCAGCGTCTTGCCGGCCTCACGCACGCACAGCGCGGTGAAAGCGTCCTGGCGCGCTTCATAAAGATCGGCGGCGCGCAGGAGGATCTCGGCGCGATCCGTGCGCGCGCGCCAAGATGCGGCGGCGCCAGCGGCTCTCTCAGACATCGCGGCGATCGCCGACGGATCCGTCAGCGGCGCGCGGCCGATCCGTACACCGAACGCCGGATCTGTAACGTCCAGCGCGGCCCCGCCTGGCTCTTCGGCGCTAAGAGATGCTTGCGCCGCGCGTTCCAGCTGCGCCGCCGTCGCCGGGTCCGTCTCGTCACGACCGATCGCGGAAAGCCGCGCGCCGCTAAAA
>JBCCZS010000216.1:0-5169 GCA_039187035.1 Pseudomonadota bacterium
CGCTCGCCGTCGACCACCCGCTCGTCAACGAAGAGACTGTGCCGACCGAAGCGCTCGCCGGGCTCAATATTCTGTGCCTCAGCCCGCACTATTATCTGCACGACCAGGTCCGTGATTTGTGCGACACGTTCGGGGCGCATCTGTTGCGCGATTACGAAGGCACGAGCCTCGACGCGATCCGGCAAATGGTCGGCATGGGCATGGGCGTCGCGTTTTTGCCGGCGCTTTACGTCCACTCGGAAATCCGCTCGCGCAGCGAGGTCGTCGTGCGCCCCGTACGCGGCCGGTCGATCACCCGGACGATCGGCCTCGTATGGCGCAAAAGCGCCGGGCGCGCCCGGGCCTACCGCGCGATCGGCCGAATCACGCGCGAAGTCGCCCAAAAGCACTTTAAAGACCTCGTCTTCGACGGCTGAGCCCGCCGAGGGGCGCATAAAATAGATTAATCCTATCGATATCAATTTATCCGATAGGATATCTTTCTTGCGGCGCCGCAAACCCTAACTATCTGTTTTGCCGTATCAGGTTATGGATAACCGCGCGCGTCGGCGTCGGTCCGAAGGTTGGAGACGAGCATGGCCCTTTTAGGCCCGCCCAAGCCCATCACCTTGTCCGAGATGTGGGGTCTGTGCGCCAAGATTCTCGGCCCGGAGAAGGATTTTTATTATCTCGCGGCCGTCTACGGCGCGGGCATCAGCCTGTTGTCGCTCGCAACGCCGATCTCCGTGCAGATGCTGATCAACACGGTCGCGAATACGGGGCTTGCGACCCCGCTGATCGTCTTGTCGGCGACCCTATTCGGGCTGCTTTCGATTTCCGCGCTGCTCAACGCGTTGCGCATCCACTTGATGGAGATTTTCGGGCGGCGCTTTTTCGCGCGCATGTTCTCGGAGATGACGCTCCGCGCGATTTACGCGCAAAACCCGTTCTTCCACGACGACGGCCGCGCGCCGCTCTTCAATCGGTTCTTCGACATCATCATTGTGCAAAAGCGGTTGCCGCTGCTGCTCATCGGCGGCTTCACGCTATTTTTGCAAGCGGTCGTCGGCTTTATTTTGGTGTCGTCGTACCACCCGCTTTTTCTCGGCTTCAACATCGTCTTCGTTGCGCTGATTTGGCTGGTGTGGGCGATCTGGGGGCGTTCGGCGGTGCGCGCCGCAATCGACTTATCCCACAAAAAGCATGCGGCGGCGGCGTGGCTCGAGGGCATCGGCTCGTCGAACGGCTATTTCAAATCAAGCCGCCATATCGCCCACGCGCTCGCCGGCGCCGACGCCGTCACGCGCGACTACATCAACGAACACCGGCGCCTGTTCCGTCAGTATTTCGCGCAGACGGTCAGCTATTGGCTCATGTACGCGCTCGCCAGCGCCTCGCTTTTGGGGCTCGGCGGCTGGCTCGTCATCCAAGGGCAGTTGAGCCTCGGTCAGCTGGTCGCCGCCGAACTCGTCCTGTCGGCGGTGTTCTTCAGCGTCGCGCAGCTTGGCCAGTATCTCGGTTATTTCTACGATCTGTGCGCGGCGATCGAGGAATTGTCGTTGTTCTACAAGGTCGAGCTTGAAGAGCCGGGGGAACTGGAATCGCCGGCCGAGCGCGTCGACGCGACCTTGACGTTCACCAATGTGCGCGGCGACGCCCGGGGGACGCCGGCGACGATCAACGTGACGATCCCCAGCGGCGCGGCGGTCATGGCGGCGGCGTCGGGCCACGGCGTGCAACGATTGATGACGCATGTCCTGAAGCGGTTCGTGGAGCCGGAGGCGGGCGTCGTCACCTTCGGCGGCGCGGACCTTCTGGATACCGAAGTCCATTGCTTGCGCCAGGAGATCTTGGCGCTCGATCGGCCGGCGATCATCGAAACGACGTTGCGGGATTATCTGCGCCTCGCCTGCGAGAACCGCAGCGCGGACCGGGTGATCGATACGCTCGACCGCGTCGGGCTGAGCGAGGTCGTCGCGCAATTGCCGGAAGGGCTCGATACGCACATTTCCGGCACCGGCTGGCCGTTATCGGTCGCCGAGACGATGCGCTTGAAACTCGCCGCGGCGATCATCGCGCGGCCGAAGGTGCTAATCATCAATCAGCTTTATGATCTGATCCCGGACGATTGCATGAAGCGGGCGCTTGAGCCGGTTTTGAAGGACCCGAGTTCGACGCTGATTTACTTTTCAAATCGCGTCGCGTCGCTCGGGTTCAAAACGTTCTTGTACATGGACAACGACCGTCAGACCTATTTCAACGATTTCGACGAATTCGCCGCGCGCCGTGCGGGGGCCGGAACCCAGCCGATCCGGCTGACGTTCGACACCGATTGGCCGGAGGACGCCGCGCTCGGCGCCGCGCCGGCCGCGGACGCGCCGGCGATCGAAGGCGCTGTCGCCGGCGAGGACGAATCGGCGGACCCGTCGACGGGCGGTAAAGGAGATGGTCGCCGTGCCGTTTCGTGAGCGCCATATCAAACACTTCACGACGCTGAACGAGATCCGTACGCCGAAGCTGATGCGCGTCGTCGGGGCGATGGTCGTGTTCGGCCTGTCGGCGACGGCGATATTCTTGATGCTGACGCCCTGGGTGCAAACGACCGCCGGCCCCGGCTCCGTGACGGCGCTCAACCCGAACGATCGGTTGCAGGAAATCAACGCGCTCGTCTCGGGGCGGATCATGGAGTGGTACGTCCGCGACGGAAGCCGTGTGAAATCCGGCGACCCGATCGTCCGTCTCGCCGACAACGATCCGTTGCTCATCGAGCGGCTGGAGACCGAACGCGGGCAGGTCATCGCGAAGCTGAACGCCGCCGAAGCCGCGCTGCGCACAGCACAAATCGATGAACGACGCATGAAGTCGCTGTTCGACGACGGCCTTGCGGCGCGGCGGGATTTTGAGCAAGCGCAGATCCGCGTCGAAAATATGCGCTCGGGCGTCGCCGAGGCGCGCGCCGAGTTGGCGCGCATCGACGTCAACGTTTCTCGCCAGTCGGCGCAAACCGTCGTCGCCCCGCGCGACGGCGTGATCTTGCGTGTGAACGCCGGCGACGCGGCGACGTTCGTCAACGCCGGGCAGATCGTCGCGACCTTCGTTCCTGACGACGTGGAGCGCGCCGTAGAGATCTTCATCGACGGGCGCGACGTCGCGCTCGTCAATCCCGGCGACAAAGTGCGGCGGGAGTTTGAAGGCTGGCCGGCGGTGCAGTTCTCGGGCTGGCCGTCGCTCGCCGTCGGCACGTTCGGCGGCGTGGTCGCGGCGATCGATCCGTCGGCGGACGCGTCGGGCCGGTTCCGCGTGCTCGTCACGGAAGACGTCGACGACGTTCATCCGTGGCCGGATGAGGGGTTCGTGCGTTTCGGGGCCGCGGCGCGCGGCTGGATTCTGTTGGAACGCGTCACGGTCGGCTACGAGCTTTGGCGCCAACTCAATAACTTTCCGCCGGAATTCCCGCGCGGACAAACGCCGACGGCCGCACGCGCCGAGCCCGACCGCGCGGCATGACGGACCGACGGCATGCGCTCGCCGCCGCCCTCGCTGCGGCCGGCCTTGCGTTCGCCGCCGCGCCGTCGGCGGCGCAAATGACGCCGTCGCCGCAAGCTGACGCGCCGCCGACCCCCGCGCCCCGTGCGGACGTCCTGACGCCCGAAGCGGTTTTAGAAGCCTCGGCGATCCAATTTCCCGCTATTCTCGCCGGGCTCGCCGACCGGCGCGCCGCCGCGGGGGAGGCGCTCGCCGCGCTCGGCGCGTTCGACCTCGTGTTTGAAGCCGAAGGTCGCGACCGCGTCACCGGCTTTTGGGGCGGGGGCTATGTCGACACCCGGGTCAAACAAAATGTGCGCCCGTTCGGCGGCCAGATTTACGGCGGCTACCGCGTATCGGGCGGCGAGTTTCCGATTTACGAAGATATCAATTTCACCAATCGCGCGGGCGAGTTGAAAATCGGCGCGATTTTTTCGCTGTTGCGCGACCGGGCGATCGACGCGCGGCGCTTCGCGCTGCAAGACACCGCCCTGCAACGCGATGCGGCGGACCTTGAATTGTTCCTGACGCGGATCGGCGTTCAGCATAAAGCGCTCAACGCCTATTGGCGCTGGATCGCGGCGGCGCGACGGTTGGAGATCTTCCAACGCCTTTTGAACATCGCCCGCCAGCGCGAAGCGGGCCTTGAAGAGGAAGTGCGCCAAGGCGCGCGCGCCGAGATCTTCCTCACCGAGAATTTGCAGAACATCATGCGCCGGCGCCGGCTCGTGACGGAAGCCGAACGGGATCTCCAGCGCGCCGCCAACGATTTGTCTCTTTACTATCGCGCCGGCGACGGCACGCCGATCACCCCGACCTTGTCCCAGGCGCCGCCGCCGGCGATGGTTGAAAACCCGCCGGAAGCGAACGCGAACGCCGCCGCGGACGCGCTCGCGCGGCGACCGGAATTGGCGCTCCTGCAAAATGCGTTTGAGCGCGCCGACAACCGCGTTCGTCTCGCGCGCAACGATCTTTTGCCGAAGCTCGACGTGCAGGCGGAGTTTTCGCGCGATTTCGGCGAGATCGGTCTCGGCGGGGCCTCGCGCGATTCCAACGATACGATTTTGGGGTTGCGCTTTTCGGTGCCGTTACAGCGGCGCGCCGCGAAGGGCCGCGTCGAAGCCGCGCGCGCGCGGATGGACGCGGTGCAGGAGCGCCGCCGGCAAACGCGCGACCAGATCGAAATCGACGTCGCCAACATTCTCCTGGATCTTTCCGTATCGCGACAGCTGGTCGCGATCGCCGAGCAAGAGGTCGACAACGCGTTGGCGATGCAACGGGCCGAACAGCGCCGGTTCTCCACGGGCTTTTCCGACTTCTTTCTCGTCAATCTGCGCGAGGAGGCCGCCGCCGACGCCCAAATCCGGGGCGTCAACGCGGATTTGGAGATGCATATCGCCCGCGCCAATTACGACGCGGCGACGGTCAACACCGAGCGGCTGATGGTCGACGCCGACAGCGGCGCCGCCGCGCCCGCCTACGCCGGCGACCGCTAGCCGGACCGGCGCACGCCGACATTGCGCCCGCGCGCTCCTTCGACGTAGCCTAACCGCTTAAGCGGGGCAGGGGACCGTCATGGTGGGTTGGTTGGTGCGGATCGTCTTGGGGCTGATCGGCCTCATCTTTATCGCCGTCGCGGTAATCGCGGGGCTGCCTTGGCTGCCG
>JBCCZS010000217.1:0-5036 GCA_039187035.1 Pseudomonadota bacterium
CCGGTCTCTGGCCCCGGCCCTGATACCGCCCAGCGCGCGGCGCCGGCCGCCGCGTTGGCGGCCGCGCCGCCCGACGTGTTGACGGCGGCGGCCCCGACGTTCGTCGCGCCGTCGGCCGAGACCGACGCCTTTGTAGAACGCGGCGACGAACCGGGCGCCGAC
This sequence comes from Pseudomonadota bacterium, assembly GCA_039187035.1. Taxonomy (GTDB): domain Bacteria; phylum Pseudomonadota; class Alphaproteobacteria; order Caulobacterales; family Parvularculaceae; genus JAJFFW01. Next base: position 163 of record JBCCZS010000217.1, read on the forward strand.
GCGCTCGCCGCCGGTTTTGACGAGAATGCGCCGGGCGCCGATCTTGACGACGCCTTCGCCGCCGCCACCGATCCGGGGGCTGATCCTTCTTCCGACACGGGTGTCGATCATCCGGCCGCCGACGCCGCCAGCGAACAAGAAGACGTCTTCGACGATTTCGACGATCCGTTTGCGGACGGGGCTGACGACGACGCGGACGGCCCCGCAAGCGCGGTCGCGGCGCATGCGGACGACGCTTTCGACCTCGACGACGACGACGCTGCAGGCCCGACGTCCGAAAGCCCGGCCTCCGCAGGGCCGGCGGGCGACGAGGAAGACGACGGCGACATTCTCTCGGCGGTCCGCCGCTCCGTCGGCGAGCGGATGGATCAACCGGCCGAACAAGTAGCCGGCGCCGCCCCGGGCTCGGAGTTGGACGCGGTGCTCGCCGAACTCGAAGGCATGGGCTTTCGCGACTCCGGCGGCGCGGCGCTGAAGCGCTCCGCACCGCGCGGCTTTGATCCGGCGGATTTCTCCGACGATGATTTTGGCGGCGATTTTGGCGGCGACGACGCGTCGGACACGCCTGCGGCGGCCGGCTTCGACGATGAAGAATTCGACGACCCTGCAGAAACGGACGACGAGGCCGCCGGCAGCGGCGTCGCGGGCCAGGCCTCGGCGGGCGATGAGGAGGCGGCGTCGCCGTTTTCCTTGGCGGAGCTGCCGACGGCCGAGGACGATCAGCCGGCCGATAAACCGACCAAACGTCAGCTGACCCCGAAACAGCGCGCTATTCTCGCCGCGCGGATCCGCCGTCGGCGCATGGCGGAAGCCGAAGCGGCCGTGGAAGAGGCGCCGGCTGACGACCCGGCGCCCGCGCCGGCCAGCACGTTCGAGCGGGACGCCTTCGAAGACGACGAGGACGAGGAGCCGCGGCGCCGGTCGCTCGCGTCGAAATTGAGCGGCGTCTTGTCCGGGTTGTCGGGGAGACGATCGCGCGACGACGATGACGTTGAGGACGAAGACGACGATGATGACGGCGTCTCCGCCGACCGGGACGAGGCGTCCGCCGGCGTCGTGCGGCCGACGGCCCGCGGCGCCTCCGAGGCGGACGAGGCCGATTCGGATGACGCCGACGACGACGTCAGCCTGTACGACGACGACCTTGAGGACGACGACTATCTCGACGACGAAGACGACGCCCCGATGCGCCGGCCGGTGGCCTTGGCGTTGATCGGCGCGACGATCGTCACCGCCGGCGCGGCGGCGTGTTTGTTGCGCGACACGTTCCTGCCGAGCGCGCCGGAAACGCAAATCGCCGCGCCCGCCTCGGCCCCGGTCGAAGTCCCCGCGCCCGGCGACGCCGTCGGTCAGGCGGCGGCCCCGGCCGCCGCGCTCGAGACCGTCGAGCCGCGCGATGTCTATTTTGACGCCGTCGCCGCCCTGAAATCGGCGGCGACCCCGACCGACGACGCCGCCGCCCTCGACCTGTTGCGCCGCGCGAGCGCGCTCGGCCATCCGCCGGCGCAATTGCAGCTCGGCGAAATGTATCGCTCCGGCGAAGGCGTCGCGCCCGATCCGGTCGAAGCGCGCCGGCTTTTTCAAGAGGCCGCGGCCGCCGGCAACATCTTAGCGATGCATCGCGCCGGCGTGATGTCGGCGCAGGGCTTCGGCGGGCCGGTCGACGTCGCGGCCGCCATGACGTTTTTCGAGCAAGCCGCAAGCCGCGGGCATGTCGACAGCCAGTATAATCTCGGCGCGCTTTACCACCCGTCGGGGGAAGAAAACGCCGACGGCGTGCAAGATCCGGAACGCGCGTACTTCTGGTACTCGCTGGCGGCGAATGCGGGCGACGACCAGGCCGCCGCGCTGGCGGCCGGCGTGGGCGGCGCGGTGTCTGCGGAAGATCGCACGCGCGTCGACGGCGAAGTTGCAAGCTGGGAAGCGATCCCGGCCGATCCCAAAGCGAACGAAGTCGAACCTGCGGCGTAACGGCTCGCGCAACGATTTCCCGGCGGCGTGCCTTCGGCGCCCTTCCGGCGGGCTTGCGCATCCTGTAATGGTTAACGCCGTCAAGGGGAAAGACGTGCGCGGCGGGTCTTCTCGGCCCCGCGTGTCGCATACGCGCCGCGCTCGCGTCGATGACCGCCCCGGGCACGCGTGTCGGAGGGGCGTATGTTCAAGTGGCGGATCGGATCCAAAGGCAGCGCCTCTGCCGCAGCCGGCGAGCCGGGCTCGGAGGACGCCGGCGCGGAGAAACCGGCGTCGCAGGGTCTGCCCCAGTCCGCCGCCGTACTCGCCTATGCCGGCGCGTTGCCGCTGATCCTCATCGCGATGTCCGTCGCGCTCGATCCGCCGACGCCGCGTCCGGACGGACCGGGCGCCTTCGACTGGCGCGTCTTTTACATGCAGGTGTTCGGCGCCGGGTTGATCGCGTTTTTCGGCGGCGTGCGCTGGGGCGTCGCCGTCATGATGCCGGAGGGGCCGACCTTTCGTCAGCTCTTCAGCGGCATACTCCCGTTTCTGTTCTCGCTCGTCATCTTTGCGTTCTTCCGTATGCCGTTCGTTCAGATGTTGTTGATCCTCGGCGCGCTGCCGGTGCTCCTGATCGACGATCTCATGGCGACGCGGCGCGGCGCGGGGGCCCCGGCCTGGTATTTGGGCGTGCGCACACCGCTGACGATTTTGGTGTTCGGCTCCTTTCTGACGGTCTTCATCCTTCTTCTCCAACACGACTTGTTTTAAATCGTCCGGGGAATGACCGACGGACGCGAGACCTCAGCCCCGGACGACAACGCGCGCCGCGGCGAACTGACTGCGCTCGGTTATGCCGGCCTTTTGCCGTTTTTCGCCGCAGCGATCGGCGTTTGGACCGAACCGAGCGCCGGCCTCGCGGCACCCGCGCGCGCGCTCGCAATCGCGTACGGCGCGATCATCACCGCTTATATGGCCGGCATCGGGGCGGGCGGGTTGATCCTCGGCCGCGCGCCGACGCGCGAGGCGCTCCTCTCCGGCATGATCGCAACACTCGTCGCCGCGGCCGCGGCGTGGCCGACGCTGCCGTTCGGGATCCTTCTGCCGACGAGCGCCCGGGCGGGCATGCTGATCGCCGCGCTGATCTATCTGCTGCTTCGCGACAGGCGCGCCGCGCGGGCGGGCGGCTTGCCGGCGTGGTACCCCGCCCTGCGCGTCCGCTTGACGACGGGAGCCAGTCTGTCGCTCCTCGCCGTCGGCATTCAATCGATCATTTGACGTCGGAGCCGCGTCGCGCCTGCGTGGTTTTGGCGCCCGGCCGGCGCCCCAATGCCGTTGCAATCGCGACGCTCGCGTCCATCAACGCATCGAGATCGACGCCGGTTTGAACGCCGGCCCCCTCAAAAAAATAAACGACGTCTTCGCTCGCTACATTTCCCGACGCGCCTTTCGCGTAAGGGCATCCGCCGAGGCCCGATACGGACGCGTCGAACACGCGCACGCCCTCGTCATAGGCCGCCGCGACGTTCGCGAGCGCTTGTCCGTACGTGTCGTGAAAGTGTCCGGCGATCGTCGTCATCGGCACGTCGCCCGCGACGGCGCGCACGACGTCGCGGATCTGCGGGCCGACGCCGACGCCGATCGTGTCGCCGAGCGAGATCTCATAACAGCCCATCGCGTGAAGCGCCGAGGCGACGCGCACGACGGCGGCGACGGCGACGGCGCCCTCATACGGGCAACCGGCGACGCAGGATACATAACCGCGTACGCGCACCCCGTCGGCTTTCGCCGCCTCCATGACCGGCCGAAAGCGATCGAGACTTTCGGCGATCGACGCGTTGATGTTCTTTTGACTGAACGTTTCCGACGCCGCGCCGAAGACGGCGACCTCGTCGGCCCCCGCGGCGCGCGCGCGCTCATAGCCTTTGAGATTGGGCGTCAGGACGGGATAGGCGACGCCCGGCCGGCGCGCGATGCGCGCCATGACCTCGGCCGTGTCCGCCATTTGCGGCACCCATTTCGGCGAGACGAACGCGCCCGCCTCAACGACCGGGCATCCGGCGGCCGACAAAGCGTCGACGAGCGCGACCTTCGTCTCCAGGGAGACGATTTCATTCTCGTTCTGCAGGCCGTCGCGCGGGCCGACTTCGACAAGACGCACGCGCTCGGTCACGACGCCGTCTCGTCCCCGCTCAACGCCACCAATTCCTCGCCCTCGCGCACCGCGTCGCCCGGGCCGAACCGGAAGCTTTCGACGACGCCGGCGTGCGGCGCTTTGACGGCGTGCTCCATCTTCATCGCCTCCATCACGAGGAGCGTGTCGCCGGCTTCCACCCGGTCCCCGATCGCCGCTTTGAGCAACGTGACGACGCCCGGCATCGGCGCGACGAGACCGCCCTCTTGGGCCGCGCCGGCGCCGACGGCCGACAAGGGGTCGGCGTAGACGACGTCGACGTGGTCGGCGCCAAACCAAATGCGCAAGCCGCCGACGTGCGCGGCGAGGCTTGCAAAGGTGGGCCGCCCGTCGACCGTCAACCGCACGTCGCCCGCCTCGTCCACATGGTCGATCCGGAACCGCACGGTCATCGGGCTTGCGTCGAACGCCTCGCCCGCGCGGCGCGCGGCGGCGCCGGCGCGCCGCTCGAGCGTCGCGACGTACGCGTTGGCCTCGGCGGCGTCTGCGGTCAGCCGCACCAACGCGGGACCGTCGGACCAGTCGAGCCAGAAGACGGTTTTGGCCGGCGCGTTGAGCCGAACGCCCGACAACGCCGTCCACGGATCGCCGTCGTCAGCCGCCGCCGCGCGCGACAAATCTCAGATGACACGCACAATAAGGTCGCTTGAGACGAAAGGGTTAGTAAAGCGCAAACGGTCGCCTGACGATGCGCGCGTTACTTTCGTGTCATTGACGCAGGATGGCG
>JBCCZS010000218.1:0-4999 GCA_039187035.1 Pseudomonadota bacterium
ACCGCATCACCCGCCGACGTTTTCCCACAAGAAACCGCCATGCGGAAGCGCGACCGCGCCCGAAAACGACGGTGCGGCCGCGCTTTTCGGTGTTCTCCGATTGCCGCACCGCGGGCAAGCGCCGCGCCGCAGCGGGGCGCTTAAAGCTTCGTTTGCTTTTGTTCTATTTTTGTTCTAATAGGCGGAAAGGCGCTGTTGCGCCAAGCTCTTCCACCGAGGAACAGGCGAATGGTCGCGCAGATTGAAACCTATACGTTTCAGGGGGTCGACGCGCGGCCGGTCCGCGTCCAGGCGCAAATCGCCGGCGGCGCGAACGGGTTCACGATCGTCGGGCTGCCCGACAAAGCGGTCAGCGAAGCGCGCGAGCGGGTGCGCGCGGCCCTCGCGGCGATCGGCCTCGGGCTGCCGGCTAAGCGCGTCGTGGTCAATTTGGCGCCGGCGGATCTGCCCAAGGAAGGCAGCCATTTCGATCTGGCGATCGCGCTGGCGCTTTTGGTCGAGGTCGGCGCATGCCCGAGCGACGCGTGCGCCGGTTACGGGGTGATCGGCGAATTGGGGCTCGACGGGGCGCTCGCGCCCGTAGCCGGGGCGTTGCCGGCCGCGGTTGCGGCCAATCGCGACGGGCTGGGCCTGATTTGTCCGGCGGCCTGCGGGCCGGAGGCGGCGTGGGCCGGCGGCGACGCGGACATTCTCGCCCCGCAGAGCCTCATCCAGCTAATCAACCACTTTAAAGGCGTCCAAGCCATGGCCGCGCCGACGCCGGGGCCGTTGGCGGACGACGGACCGGCGCCGGATCTCGCCGACGTCAAAGGCCAGGAAACCGCCAAACGCGCGCTCGAAGCGGCGGCCGCCGGCGGGCACAATCTCCTCATGGTCGGCCCGCCAGGGGCCGGCAAATCCATGCTCGCGGCGCGGCTGCCGGGCTTGCTGCCGCCCTTGTCGCCGGCGGAAATTCTCGACGTCTCGATGGTCCAATCGATGGCGGGGCTTTTGGAGAACGGACGCCTCACCCGGGTGCGTCCGTTCCGCGCGCCGCACCACTCGGCGTCAATGGCTGCGATGGTCGGCGGCGGCGCGCGGGCGCGGCCGGGCGAGGCGTCGCTGGCGCATCGCGGCGTCTTATTCCTCGACGAGTTGCCGGAGTTCTCCGCGCCCGTCCTCGACAGCCTGCGCCAACCGCTCGAGACCGGCGACGTGTTGATCGCCCGCGCGAACTTCCATGTGCGGTATCCGGCGCGGTTTCAGCTGGTTGCAGCGATGAACCCGTGCCGCTGCGGCTACGGGCGCGCCGGCGGGCGCACCTGCGCGCGCGGCCCGAACTGCGAAGAGGCGTATCGGGCTCGCCTTTCCGGGCCGCTGTTGGATCGCATGGATTTAACGATCGCGCTGGCGCCGGTGACGCCCGCGGACCTCGCGGCCCCGGGCGACGGCGAACCGAGCGCGGCCGTGGCCGCGCGGGTCGCGGCGGCGCGCGACGCGCAGGCCGAACGGGCGCAGCGCCGCATCGGCGACGGGCTCGAGGCGGCGGAAGGCGAAACGCGCAAAGCAGATGCAAAGGCGGATGCAAAGAATGCCGAAACGCTGAACGCGGCCTTGCCGGACGCCGACCTCGACCGGGTCGCCAAGCCGGACGCCGAGGGCGCGGCGCTGCTGACGCGGGCGGCCGAAGCGCTCCAGCTTTCCGCGCGCGGCTATTTTCGCGTCTTGCGGCTCGCGCGCACGCTCGCGGATCTCGACGGCGTCGACGGCGTGCGCCGCCGCCATATCGCCGAGGCGGTCAGCTATCGCGGCGCGTCCGCGCCGACCGCGCCGCGCGACGGTGCGGCGGGCCCGGTGGGCGGGCCCGGCGCGCCGGGTTCGCCCGGTGCGATCGGCGCGCCGCCCTAACGGTTTCTTATCCGTCCCGCGCGACTATCGGCCCGAAAAGGCCGACGCGCGGCGGGGGGACGCCGCCGGCGACGATCGGGCCCCGAGGGACGTGACGTGACCCCCATGTCGGCAATCGCGCCAACGCGCCGCGACGACGCGCGCGCCGAGGCGACGGACGAGAAACGATCGGCGCGCGATAACCGCGCGGACCGGAGCCGTAACGGCCCGCTTGGCGCCGTCGCGCCCGACGAGGCGCAAAGCGGCGGCCCCGGCGCCGACGCCCCGGCCGACTCCGAACTGATCGCCGTGTGCAACGCGCAGGGGCGCATCCGCTTCGTCAATCGCGCGTTTGCCGCCGCGTTCGGCGCGCCGGCGCCAGCCTGGATTGACCGCCGTTTCGACCCCGGGCGCGCCGCCGACGCGCCGGCCTCGTCGATGTCGTCCCCCGGCGCAGCCGGCCACCCCGGCAACCGTCAGCCCCCGCGGCGGGTTCGCACCCACGTCCGGCTCGCCGACGGCCCCGCGGTCGTGACCTGGGACATAACGACGCTCGCAAGCGGCGAGCGCCTTTACGCCGGTTCGGTGGACCGCCCGCCGAGCGAGGCGGCGCGGCCCGCGCAGACCGCCGACGACGGACCGACAGCCGGGCCGATCGCCCCCGGATCCGGCGCCGCCGCCGATTACGCCGCCGCAAGCGCCGACGCCACGCCCCCGGCGATGCGGTTTTTGGCGACCATGAGCCACGAGATGCGCACGCCGCTGAACGGCATTCTCGGCATGACCGGGCTCCTCCTCGACACCGAGTTGAGCGCCAATCAGCGCGCCTACGCGGACGCGGTGCGCCAATCCGGCGGGGCGCTCCTCGCGCTGATCAATGATCTCTTGGACTATTCAAAACTCGACGCCGGCCATTTCGAGCTCGCCGAAGCGCCGTTCGATCCCGTGGCCCTCGTCCAGGGGGTCGCGGAATTGTTGGCGACGCGCGCCGGCGCGAAAGGCGTCGAAATTGCCGTTTTCACCGACCCTGCGCTCCCGACCCGCGTCGTCGGCGACGAAGCGCGCTTGCGCCAGGTGCTTTTGAACATCGCCGGCAACGCGGTGAAATTCACCGACCGCGGCGGCGTCGCCGTCGAAATGCGGTACGGGACCGTCGACGACTCCCAAGACGCGGGCGTTCTGTCGATCGCCGTGCGCGACACCGGCGTCGGCATCCCGTTCGACGCCCAGCGCCGGATTTTCGAAGAATTCGGCCAGGTCGGCGGCGGCGACGCGCAGCGCGAGGGCACCGGCCTCGGCCTCGCGATCTCCCGCAAACTGGTCCAGGCGATGGGCGGCGAGATCGCCGTGGAAAGCGCCCCGGGCAAAGGCAGCACGTTTTCTTTCGCGGTGCGCGTCGGGGCCGAAGCCGCGCCGCCGGCGCCGTTCCCGCCGATGCGCGACCCGGTCGTCGTCGCGACCGCCTCGCCGACCCTGCGCCGGGTCTTGCGGCTGCAATTGGAGAGCTTCGGCTTAACGTCGTTCGCCGTCGTCGAAGACGCCGCCGCGGCCGCGCTGGCGATGAACGAGATGCCGAACGCCGCGCTGATCTGCGATCGCGCGATCGCCCGTAGCGGCGGCGACGCGCTCTCCGGTCGGGCCTCGCGGGCGATCGTGATGGTGACCTCGGGCGAGCGCGGCGACATTGAAGCGTTCCGCGCCGTCGGCTTCCGCGGCTATCTGATCAAACCGATCCGCCGCTCGACGCTTGTGCGCGAACTTGCGCGCGGCGGCCAAGGCGTCACCCCGCCGCCGCCGCCCGCGCCGCCCGCGCCGAAAGCCGCGCCGCGCGGTCCGCGCCGCAGAGTGCTGCTCGCGGAAGACAACCAAATCAACGCCGTCCTCGCGACGACGTTAATCCGCCGCGCCGGCCACCATGTCGACGTCGCGGCGAACGGCGCCGAAGCGGTCGAAGCCGCGCGCACGGGCGGCTACGACCTCATTTTCATGGACATGTACATGCCGCAAATGGACGGGATCGAAGCGGCGCGCACGATCCGCGCCGAACCGGGGCCGGTGCGCGAGACGCCGATCATCGCGTTGACCGCGAACGCGATGGCCGCCGACCGCCAGAAATGTTTGCAAGCGGGCATGGACGACTTCCTGTCCAAACCGTTCGAACCGCACGACCTCGAAGCGATGGTCCGCAAATGGTGCGGCCGGCGGACGGCGGCGTGACCGCCCGCCCGTTGCGAGGCCTGACCCCGCGGCGCCTGACCCCGCGGCGCCTGACCTTGTCGGTCTGACCTTCTGCGGACGACCGGGGGGCGCCTCGATTTCGACACGCGCGCCGGCAAAGCTGACGCGGCGTTTCGCGAAATGAAGAAACGCCGTTAACCGATGACGTGGTGGCGAGCTCCCTGCCCCCGCTTCCAGCAGCCGACGGATCACGCCCATGTCGTCAACCTCGTCGTCCGAAGCCGCCGCGCCCGATACCGAGAACGCGGCGCGCGGCGACGGCAAAGGCTCCTTCGTCGTCGCCCTCGCTGCGTTGCGCCGACGCAAAACGCTGGCGATGCTCGCGCTCGGCTTCGCCGCGGGTCTACCCTACGCGCTCATCACCGGAACGCTCCTCGCCTGGTTCACCAAAGAAGGCGTTGAGGTGAAGACCATCGGCGTCTTCTCGTGGGTGATCATCATCTACAGCTTTAAATTCCTATGGGCGCCGGCGGTCGACCGCATGCCGACGCCGCGCGTCTTCGGCATGGGCCAGCGCCGCGCCGGCATTTTGATTTTGCAATCGGCCATCATCGCCGCGCTCGCGGTCATCGCCTTCGCCTCGCCGCAAACCCAGCTCGGCCTTATCGCGATCGCCGCGGTCTTGTGCACGCTCGCGTCGGCGTCGCAGGACGTCTTGATCGACGCCTGGCGCATCGAAGTCGCCGACGACGAAACGCCGCTCGACGTCTTATCGTCGGTATACCAAATCGGCTATCGGCTCGCCGCGATCCTCGGCGGCGCGGGGGCGTTGATCACTCGACGCCGCTAGTCGAAGATATCTTTCTAAGAAGATTGAGAGTTCGATTTGGTAATGCCTCGGCTACCGCCAGCTGATCTATTGCTGTAGGCAAGAGTTCTTCTTGCACGATAGCGA
>JBCCZS010000219.1:0-4990 GCA_039187035.1 Pseudomonadota bacterium
AACCCTTTTGCCGCGCTATTTATTTCGCCCCTTGCCCTCACCACCCCCCTCAATACACCCGCGGCCGCGGGGGCCTCCTTTTTTTATTTTGGCGCGGGCCCCCCGGCCGGGCGCCGCGGCGCAGTCCGGGGGGCTCTCCTGACGCCGCCGACCGGTGCCCGCTCTCCCCAGCCGGGCCGTTTGATCGATCACGTCGCGCCGCGGACGCCGGCGCCGTCGCATCGGGGGTCCGAGGTTAGACGGCGGCGCGGTTTGCGCGGTTTGCGCCGTTCCGCAGGGTCACGAAACTGGACGCCGCCAGTCCGACATTGGCGACGATGATCGCCGTCAGAACAGTCGTCAGAACAACCAAGATACCCATTGTACGCTCTCCCTCGCTTCTCTCTCCCGTCGGCGTTTCAAGTCCGCCTCGCCGACACGTGAAGAACACCAAGGAATTCGGGCGCGAGTTCCACCAAATCGCGGCACGCGTCTCTTTTTGGGAAGATCCTGCGATTTCAGCGCGTTAACGCGCCATTTCGTGCCTCTTAGGCGATTTGAGCGGCGAAATGGGTCACGGGCGCGCCCCAATCGCGCCGTTTTCCCCCCGGCGCGCCGCCTGCGGGTCGCAATTGCGACCGCGCGCCGAGAAACCGCCCCATTCGCCCGATAACGGTCCCAATGTCGGTTTTATTGTCTGGCCTGGGTCGAATCGCGCCCCGTGTACACCGTTCGCGACGATGGCGCCGGCGCGCAAAGTCCGGTAGACTTCTAGATCTGTCATGCCCATTGGACGATTTCACCGCAGCCCGACGCCCGTCCCAACGCCGCAAGCGACTGCACGCGCTGATCGCCGCCGCGCGCCCGCGCGTAGTGCAAGAGGCGTTGACGAAACGGTCGGCGGCCGACGCGGCCTTACGCGTCCACGATTATCCGCACGGCGGGGCGCCGCGCGCAGAGGGAACCTTGCGACATGAACAAAACCGCCGCCGTCATCGGGTCGGGCTTCGGCGGGCTGGCGCTGGCGATACGCCTTCAGTCAGCCGGCATCAAAACGACGGTCTTTGAAAAACGCGATAAGCCGGGCGGGCGCGCCTACGTCTATGAGAAAGACGGGTTTACGTTCGACGCGGGGCCGACGGTCATCACCGACCCGGCTTCGCTCGAAGAACTCTGGTCGCTCACCGGCCGCTCCATGGCCGATTATGTTGAGCTCATGCGGGTCGATCCGTTTTATCGGCTCTGCTGGGAAGATGGCGAGACGTTTGATTATTGCAGCGATGAAGAAGCGCTTTACCGCCAAATCGCGGCGCGCAACCCGTCGGACGTCGACGGCTATGCGCGGTTCCACGAATACTCCGAGGCGCTTTACCGCGAGGGCTACCAGAAACTCGGCGCCGTGCCGTTTTTGAATTTCTGGTCGATGATCCGCGCCATGCCGGAACTCGTCGGCCTACAGAGTTATCGCAGCGTTTACGCGCGGCTGTGCGACTTCGTCAAAGACCCCAAACTGCGCCAGGCGTTCAGCTTTCACACGCTTCTCGTCGGCGGCGACCCGTTCAAAACGTCGGCGGTCTACGCGCTGATCCATGCGTTGGAACGGCGCGGCGGCGTGTGGTTCCCGCGGGGCGGCACCGGCGCGCTCATTCGCGGCATGGCGAAACTGTTCGCCGATCTCGGCGGCACGATGCGGCTCAACGCGCCCGTCAAACAGATCGCCGTTTCCGGCGACCGCGCCGAGGCGGTGATCCTCGAAGGCGACGAGCGCGTGCCCGTCGACCTTGTCGGGTCGAACGCCGATATCGTGCACACCTACGAAAACCTCCTCGGCGCGGCGCCGCGCGGCGAACAAATGTCCAAGCGCTTAAAGAGCAAACGGTTTTCAAACTCGCTCTTCGTCGCTTATTTCGGTCTTAACCGTCAGCATAAGGACGTCGCGCACCATTCGATCTTGTTCGGGCCGCGCTATCGCGAGTTGATCGCCGAGATTTTCGCCGGGCCGGATTTGCCGGACGACTTCTCGCTTTATTTGCATCGCCCGACCGCGACCGACCCCGCGCTCGCCCCGGAAGGGTGCGATTGCTATTACGTGCTGTCGCCGGTGCCGAACCTTGAAAAAGCGCCGATCGACTGGTCGGTCGAGGGGCCGCGCTATCGCGACCGGATATTTAGTTATCTGGAAGAGCGGTACTTGCCCGGTTTGCGGAACGATCTCGTCACGGCGCATATCTTTACGCCGGACGATTTCGTCACTGAACTTAACGCGCACGCCGGTTCGGCGTTTTCGATCGAACCCATCCTGACGCAGTCGGCGTATTTTCGCGTGCACAATCGCGACGACCGCATTGCAAACCTCTATTTCGTCGGGGCCGGCACGCATCCGGGCGCGGGCGTGCCCGGCGTCGTGGGGTCGGCGAAGGCCACCGCCGGCATCGTCTTGGAAGATGTCGGCCAGGTGAGGCTCGCCGCGGAATAATGTCCGTCTACGCTGCGTTCATCAATCCGTCATCGGACGGATCCGACGACCGGCCCGACGCGCGCGCCGAGCGGCTCGCCGCACATGGTCGCGAGACGATCGCCAAGGGCTCCAAAAGCTTCGCCATGGCTTCGCTTTTTTTTGGCGAGGCCATGCAAGCCGACGTCCAGATGCTTTACGCCTGGTGCCGCCATTGCGACGACGTGATCGACGGTCAAGATCTCGGCGGCGACGCGCCCGACGCGACGTTGTCTCCGGCGGAGCAAGCGCGGCGCCTCGCCGACTTACGGGAGAAAACCCTCCGCGCCCTGAACGGAGAGCGGACGGGCGAGGCGGCGTTTGACGGCTTCTCGCTCGTCGCGCGCAAATGCGCCATTCCGGCGCGCTACCCGACCGATCTCCTGGACGGGTTTTCGTTTGACGTCGAACGCCGGGATTATGCGACGATGGCGGACGTTATGGCCTATTGCTACGGCGTCGCCGGCGTCGTCGGGGTTATGATGGCCATCGTTATGGGCGTGCGTTCGGACGACGCGGCGACGCTCGACCGGGCGTGCGATTTAGGCTTGGCGTTTCAGTTGACCAATATCGCGCGCGACGTCATGGACGATGCGCGGGCGGGGCGGGTTTATTTGCCCGCGGACAAATTGGCGGAACGCGGCGTTGCGGCCGATCCGGCCGCCGTCCTGGCAAGCGAGGCGCGCGCGGGCGTTGCGGGCGTCGTGGGCGAGCTGTTGTGCGAGGCGGACCGATATTACGAATCGGCCGGATACGGATTTCGCCGCTTGTCGCTACGGTCCGCCGCTGCAGTCGGCGCTGCACGAAACGTCTATCGCGATATCGGCCGCGCCGTGCGCGCACAGGGCGCACGAGCCTGGGACCGGCGGGTTATTGTGTCGTCGCGTCGCAAAGCCGTGCTCGCCGCATGCGGCGCGCTCGTCGCCGCACCGCAAAGCCTATTGCCGGAATTCGGGGCCCCGCCGTCGCGCCAAGGCCTTTGGCGCCGCCCGGCGGACGCGCCGGCCTGATCGGCGCCAGGCGCCGCCGCTCAACAAAAGACGGGTGATGAAATCCCCGCGGGAGGGCGCGGCGCTTACGGGCGCGCGTGCCCCGCGGCGGTGCAGAATTTCGCGCCGATCATGCCGGCGAGATCGGCGAGGAGGACGGGGCCGCCCGGTCCGGCGGCGCGCGTCGCGGCGGCTTTCGCGGACGATGCGGCCCGGTCGAGCCAGCGTTCGGCGGCGCGCTGGGCGCCTTCGGCGCCGAGGAAGCTGACGACGGTCGACTTTCCGGCGTCTTGGTCGATGTCTTTGCCGGCCGCCTCGCTGGAGGTCGTCGTATCGACGACGTCGTCCAGCGCCTGGTAGGCGAGCCCGAGCTCGCACCCATAGGCCCAGAGGAGGTCGACCGTCTCGGCGTCCGCGTGCGCCGCTTCACCGCCGATCGCCGCTGCAGCGCCAAACAAGGCGCCGGTCTTTTCGACGTGTCCGCGTTGCACGTCCGACAACGACCGCGCGTCGGCCGGCGCTGCCGGCGAGCCGATATCGCGCTGCTGGCCGCCGATGAGGCCGTCGATACCGATCGACCGGGTCAGCCGATCAAGCGCGCGCAGGCGCGGCCCGCACGGGATCGCCTTGCTGGTCGCAAGCACGCGATACGCTTCGTTCAATAGGCCGACCGAGGCCAACATCGCCGCGTTTTCACCGAAGACGACGTGCGTCGTCAGCCGCCCGCGCCGCAAACGCGCATCGTCCATCGAGGGCAGATCGTCCATGATGAGCGAGGCCGCATGCACCATTTCGACCGCCGCCGCCGCGTCGACGGCATCGTCAACATCGCCGCCGCTCTGCCGGCAGGCGAGGAGGGTGATGATCGGCCGCAAGCGTTTACCTGGGGACAAAAGACTGTGACGGATCGCGCAAACGAGCGCGCCGTCCTGGCCGGCGTCGGCGAAATGCGCCTGCAAACGCGCATCGACGCGCGCGCGCAGCTTGTCTAAGGACTCTTTTGAGAGGTCGACATCGCCGCGGGTCGCCGCCGCTGCCGCTTTCGTTCCCACGTCGTGCCGCCTTTCGCTGATCCGCAACCCTGCGACATAATGACGTCAATGCGCGCCGCGCCGCAAGTCCCGGCGCGTCGATAGCGAGGAGAGATCCGCCCGTGACCGCGACCCGCAGCGCCGCGCAAGCGATCGTCGAAGCGCTCCTAACGAACGGCGTCAGCCACGTTTTTTGCGTGCCGGGCGAAAGCTATCTCGCCGTCCTCGACGCGCTGTACGACGCGTCCGACCGTATACGGTTGATCGCGTGCCGGCATGAGGCGGCCGCGGTCAATATGGCCGAAGCGTTCGGGAAGCTGACGGGTCGGCCCGGCGTCGCGATGGTCACGCGCGGGCCCGGCGCGACGCAAGGGTCGGTGGGGGTGCACACCGCGTTTCAGGATTCAACGCCGCTCGTTCTCTTTGTCGGCCAAGTGGCGCGCGATCAGTTTGATCGCGAGGCGTTCCAAGAGATCGACTATCGGCGCTACTTCGCC
>JBCCZS010000220.1:0-4881 GCA_039187035.1 Pseudomonadota bacterium
GATCGGTCCACGGAAGAACGTCGTCCAAAAGCGGCGCCGCGAGGCTTTCGGCACGGCGGCGGCAACCGCGTCGCGAAAGGACCCTGCGAAAGCCGCGAGCGCGCCGAGGCGCGGCGGCGCGGCCGCTTCGACGACGGCGCGCAGCTTGGCGCCGAGGACGGGCGCGGTTCCGTTGGTGGAGATCGCGACCACGACGTCGCCCCGATCGACGATCGACGGCGTCGTAAAATCGCAAAGCGCGGGTCGATCGACGACGTTGACGAGCGCCCCGGCGGCCCGCGCCGTCCGCGCCAACGCCTCGGCGTAGGCGTCTCCGGCGTCGGCGACGACCACGATGAACGCGCCGGCGAAATCCTCGGGCTCGGCGTCCCGCGCGACGAACCGCGCCTGCACGCCCGCAGCCTCGAATGCGGCGCGGTCGATATCGGCCGCGACGACGACCAGATCTGCTTTTGCGCGCCCAAACAGCGCGGCTTTGCGAACGGCCTCCTCGCCGCCGCCGGCGATCACCACGCGGCGGCCGCGCAACACGGCGAACAGCGGAAAACTCTTCATCATTTTAGCTTTCCTAATTATAAAATAGTGTGCGGCCCGACGACGGGCTCACGCCAACGTAGGCGGCCGGCCGGGGACGCCAAGCGATGAATTATCGATCGATGATTAGATTTTCTATCGACTACAACTTAGAGATCCGAAATGTATCATCGTATCTCACTGTTTTTTTTAGGCTTTTGTAGCCGCATGGTGGTCTTTCAAGTAAATCCCCGTCGGCCGCTCACAAATTCGAGAAGAGGCGCTAATGACCGCACCGCCGCCGCTCAACGCCCTGCGCGTATTCGAAGCCGCCGCGCGGCATTTGAGTTTCACTAAAGCCGCTGAAGAGCTGAACGTGACGCCCGGGGCCGTGAGCCAGCAGATCAAAGCGCTGGAGGCCTATGCCGGCGCGCCGCTGTTTCGCCGTGAAAAGCGTGCGCTTTTGCTGACTGACGCGGCGCAAGCGAGCCTGCCGGTCTTGCGCGACGCGTTCGACCGGATCGGCGAGGCCGCGAAGGTCCTAACCGCGCGGCGCGACGCGCTGCGGTTGAAGGTCTCGGTCGCGCCGTCGCTCGCCGCGAAATGGCTCGTCCCCCGCCTCGACGCGTTCCATGCCGCGGCCCCGGAATATGACGTGTGGCTGTCGGCGGACATGGACGTGGTCGACTTCGCTGTGGACGACGTCGACCTCGCCATTCGCTACGGCAGCGGCGATTACCCGGGGCTCGCGGTCGAACGGCTGATGTCGGAGACGATCGTGCCGGTGTGCAGCCCCGCGCTCCTCGACGGGCCGCACGGCTTGCGACGACCGGCGGACCTCGCGCGCCAGGCGCTGTTGCACGACGCAAGCCCCGACAAAGACGACAGCATCCCGAATTGGTCGATGTGGCTGAAGGCCGCCGGGGTCGACGGCGTCGACGGGCGGCGCGGGTTGAAATTCAATCAGTCGAGCCTCGTCATCGAGGCGGCCGTCGCCGGCAAAGGCGTCGCGCTCGCCAAAGCGGCGTTGGCGCTCGCCGACTTGGAGGCCGGCCGTCTTATCGTGCCCTTCGATCTGACGACGCCGTCGAGCTTCGCCTACTATGTCGTGCATCCGCCGGCGAAGGCGCGCGCGCCCGCCGTTTGCGCGTTCAAAGACTGGTTGCACGCGCAAGCCGAAGCGACCGGCGCGGGTGCGGAATTTGCGCGCGGGTTCTCCGGCGACTGACCGTCCGAACGCGGCCGGATGAGCCCGTCCGCCGAATCATTGCCGGACGCCGAGACTTGCGGCGGGACGTCGGCCGCAAAATGAACCGCATGGTGAATTGAAAAAGCGCCGCCCTTGCAAGGTGTTGGGGGAGAGCATGCACGGGCGACTTTAACCGAGGCCTGAAGGGGGAGAGAACAGGGCCGGCGGTTACCTGGTTAAGGTTGGCTATATTGCGCCATGATTCAACCCGTCCGGGTGTCGGCTCATCGCAGGCTAACACCGATGTGAAGGATCGTCCGGCGGTGCGGCCGGCCGATCTGCGACATCGCGTCCCGGTTCGGCGCAGGCGGCGAGCGCGTCGGCGACCGCCTCAAACACCAACAAGACCGAGGCGTGGCGTTGCGGGTAATCCCGGATCGCTTCCAACGCGGCGAGCTCGCGCCATCGCTCGCCAGCCGGCGGCGGGCCGCCGTCCTTCAGCATAGCGCGCATTTCCGTCCGTAAACGATGCAATGCATCCGTCTCCGCGCCGACGATGCGGCGCGCGACGATCGACGCCGACGCCTGCCCCAGCGCGCAGGCGCGCACGTCCATGCCAAAATCAGTGACGACGCCGTCGTCGACGTTGAGGTCGACGACGATTTCGGATCCGCACACCCGGCTCGCCTTACGCGCCGAGGCGTGGGGCTGCGGCAACCGCCGGGCCGGCGGCGCCGCCGCCGCGGCCGCCAAGATCCGTTCGCTGTAGAGATCGTTGATCACGACGCCGATATAGAGCCGCGCCGGCCCCGGCGCCAGGGACGCCTCACCCGCGCAGGATCATTTCCTCTCCGCGCGCTTCAACGCTTTTAATCTGCGACAAATAGCTCATGCCGAGAAGGTTCATGCCGAGCTTGTCGTCCGGCAACACGAAGGCGTCGACGTCGCGCACCAATAGCCCGTCGATCTCGATCGAATCAACGCGCACCCGCGCGGCTTTCGTTACGCCGTTCGCCGTCGACACCGGCGACGTAAAGTCCGACCGCGTGACATAAATCCGTGCACGGCGCGCATCGCTTTCGCGCAGGGCGACGAAGGCCGCGCCCGTGTCCACTAGGAAATTCATCGACCGGCGGTTGACCCCGGCCGACACGCGGAACTGACGGTCCGGCCCGGCCCGCAAAACGACCTCGCGCCGCCAACTGGTGCGATAGGCGCCGGGCCCGGTCGTTTGCTGCGCGACGCGCGCTGCGGGACGCGCGGCTAACGCGGCCGCGGCGTCCGCCGCTTCCTGGCGCGTCTCGATATACCGTACCCCGATCACCGCGGTGAGTACGCAAAGACCCGCCGCCGCTAATTCCGCCCGCATCGCAAGGCTCCGTCCCAACGCTACTAACCGTAATTTCGTCCATCCTGCGGCCGGTTCGGTAAACAACGCGGCCGCGATTTCATTAGAAACTGCGAGGGCGGGTAAGGTTAACCGATCCTTGCGGGACTCTGTCCGGCTCACGCCGGCCTGCGGACGAAGGCGGCAAGACCGGCGACGATCAAAATGGCGGCGAGCACGGATAAGAACCCGCGAAAAACGCGGTCGAAAAGCCCGTCGCTCGTCGCCCGCAATTGCCGGGCCCCGACGGTCGATCCGGCGGCGCCCGCCGCGAGGCAAGCGAGGATGAACGCCGCCCAAGGCGCAAACGCAAAGCCGGCCAAGGCGAAGCCGGCGCATTTCAACGCATGTTGCGTCGTCATCGCCGCGGCGTGCGTCGCGCTCGTCCGCAAGCGATCAAAGCCCGCCGCGCGCACCGCAGCAGCCACGAACGGGCCGGTCGCGCCGAAGAACATCGTCAAAAACGCGCTCACGGCCCCGGCGGCGGCGTTCCAACGCGGCCCGGGACGCAGGCGTTCCGGCAAGGGCGCCCACAGACTGAACAGGATGAACGCGCCGACGCCCGCGCGCACGAGGTCGGGGTCGGCCCGGCTCGCGACCGGCGCGCCGACGGCGACGCCCGCAAGGCTCCCGAGCGTGAACCAGGCCACGGTCGGAAGCATCGCATGCCTGCGCAACAGCCAGAGGCGGCTCGCGTTCGCCCCCGCCTGCACCGCGCCGTGCACGGGGATGACGGCGACCGGCGGCAAGACGAGCGCCATGACGCCGAGTAGCGCAAGCCCCCCGCCGACGCCGAAGGCCGCCGTCAAATACGCGGTCCAAAAACACGCAAAGACGACGCCGAGCGCTTCGCCCGCTTCGACGCTGCCCGGCAACATTCCCTCCATCGGCGAACGCCCCTTTCGGCCCGGCGCGCTCGACGCGCCCGACGAAGTCGGCGCGCTCGACGCGGGCACGCGGTTCGTCTTACGAAGCCGACGGGGAAACACAACGCGTCGGCGCGCGCAGGAGGCCCGATGAAAATTACGACGTGGAACATCAACTCGGTGCGGTTGCGCATGCCGATCGTCGAACGCTTCCTCGCGCAAACCGCGCCGGACGTTCTTTGTCTCCAAGAGACCAAGTGCCGGGACGATCAATTCCCCGCCAAAGCGTTCCGCGCGATCGGCTACGACCATCTCGCCGTATCCGGACAATCTGCGTACCACGGCGTCGCCATCGCCGCGCGCGTCCCGTTAAAAAATATCGAGATCCGACGATTTTGCGGCAAAGAAGACGCGCGGCACATCCAAGCGACGGCCCCGGGCGGGATCGAGATCCATAATTTCTATGTGCCCGCCGGCGGCGACGAACCGGACCCGGCCGTCAACGAAAAATTTGATCACAAACTAAAATTCCTCGATGAGATGCGCGATTGGACGGCGCCGATGGCGACGGGGCGGAAAAAGCGCGTCCTCGTCGGCGATCTCAACGTCGCGCCGCACGAAAACGACGTGTGGTCGCACAAACAACTCCTCAAAGTGGTCTCGCACACGCCGGCCGAAGTCGAGCGCCTCGACGCGGTCCGCGAGGCCGGCGCGTGGGTCGACGTCGCGCGCGCGCTGCACGACGACGACGAGAAACTTTATTCCTGGTGGTCCTACCGCGCGAAGGACTGGCGTGCGTCGAACCGCGGTCGCCGGCTCGACCACATTTGGGTCTCGCCGGCGCTACGCAAAGCCGCGCTCGCCGGCGGGCGCGACGCCTTCGCCATCCATGCCGACGCCCGCGATTGGGAAAAGCCGTCCGACCA
>JBCCZS010000221.1:0-4842 GCA_039187035.1 Pseudomonadota bacterium
GCTAGAGCCGCACCTGCGCAAGCGCCGAGCAAAGGAAGCTGCGGCGGTTTAACCGGGAGGGCGGCCGGGGCCGGTCGTTTCGTCCGGGGCCGCGGGGTGCGCGACGTTAGCGCGGCGGTCGACCGGCCGTTGATCGGCCGCGCTTTCGCCGGTAGCCTCGTGTCGGAAGCGGAACGGGGAGCGCCATGCGAATCGGCCCGGCCTTGCTGCGGCGGGGGTTGGCGGCGTTCGCGTTCGTCGCGGCGGCGCTGTCGCCCGCCGCGGCGCAGTCTACTGATCCGCGTCCTTACGACTTTATGTTTTTGCCGTTGGCGGACAGCGCGCTGTTGCATGATCGCGACCGGCTGTTCAAGCTGACGGACGCGGAACGAGACGCGATCGACGCAGCGGCCCGAGACGCGATGGGCGCGCGGCGCTGCATCGCGCCCGGCCCCTCCGGTTACGCCCGCGGGAGCGTGTCGATCTTGCCCGAGATCGCCGATCATGCGCCGGTCGTGGTCACGGACGCATTCCGCTGGTTCGTCGCGCAAGGGTTGGCGTATCCGAGGACGCTGGCGTATCGGCCGAAGCCGTTCCCCGGCGCCAATCAGACGTTGGCGGACGGATACAACCTCCTCTCGTGCGGGCCGCGCAAAACGCTGTTTGCAGCGACGTGGCAATGCGGCGGCGATCCGGCGGCGGCGGATCTGACCATCATCGAGATCGGCGAAGCGATGAACGTTTTGGCGCCGCCGGAACGTCGGCCGACGCTCGACCTCGCGCTCTCCCATGAACTCGGTCACGTCTTTCAGCGCAACGCGCGCCCCGTCTATCGGTGCGTGACGTTTGCGAGCAGCGCCGACACCTGGTTGGACGAGGGCGCGCCGGACGCCGCCGCACTCCTTTATTTGAAACGCGAACGGTACAAATCGTCGATCGCCGATCTTTATGCGCTGCCGTTCGCCAACCGCTACGCCCGTCGGTTTTATGAATTGCGTGAGTATGACGATCCGCTGGACCGTCCGCTCGGGCGCCGCGTCAAAATCTCGTCGACGCCGGGATACCGAACCAACGGGTTCTGGGTTCACGTCGCGGAGCGCTATTTCGGAGCCGACCTCGAAGAATTCAACCGACTCTATGCGTTGTCGATGATCCCCGACGTTCTCCCGCAGGTCGACGCGTTGCTGCGCGACGTCGTGCCGAACAAGAAGATCGTCGGCTTGCAGCATATTTTTCCGCAATTTTTGGCCGAGATGGCCCAATACGCAAAAGGCGGACGCTACAGCGGGAAAGGCGTAACCGACGCCGAATTGATCGACCATGTCTTCGGCGGCTGTGCGGAACTGTCCGTAGGCGACGTCGGCGTCGCATCATGGTCGGGCGAGATCAACCCGATGGCCGGCGAATGCGTCGAAATCTCGTTCAACTTTTCGCGGCCGCGAACCGCGTTGTCTTTTCTTTACACGGCGCAGCAGGGCGGCGACCGCAATTTCGTCGATAATATTCAGGTGGCGATCGCTGAAATAACCGTAGGCGGAAAATCGGTATTCGACTGTTATCGCACCGCGCAAGGGGAAGCGGGCAAGAGCGGCGGCGGGGAGGCGACGCCATGTCTGACGGCGCCGTCGCAGCAGCGCTCGGCGGCCGGGCGCGAGCGCGTAAACTCGATCCATATTGCCTCGGCGCGTTCAGGGCGCGTCCGTCTGGTGCTGACGAATACGCCGGCCGATCCGAAGGCGTCGGGCGCGGACTTCTCAAAGGCGAAAGCCGTCGTAACGCTAAAGGCGGCGGCGGACGGGGCGCAATTCGACGGCAAGGCCGCCGAGCCCTACATGGACGGCAAACTCGGCGCCGGCGCCCACGGCTTGTCGGCGGTCGGATCGGCCTTCACCGCGCGGGCGGAAGACACGTTGGATCAAGTCGCCGTTCGGCGCTTTGACGCCGCCGGCGACTTGATGCCGTTGATGGAGTTGGCGGGCGTTCGCAAACTGGAAGAGTTTGCGCTGCAAGCGACCGATCTCGCCGCCTGGTCGCGCGGTTTGCCCTCGCAGACGACGCGGCCCGTCGTCGGCGGCCTTGTCGGGTCGAACGGTCTTGCGATCCGGCTTAAACGCCCGGCGGAGTATCAACGCTTAACGACGACCGAGGCGCTCGTCGAAGGCGAATTGGACGGCGAGCGGTACTTGAAGGCGCAACATGATGAGGCGTTCAACGGCGCCGTGCGGATCGTCAAAGCCGACTTTGATCAGATGGTGTTCGCGGGCGAGGCGACGCTCTGTCTCTTCCCCCGCGGCCACCGCCCGTCGCCCCCGTCGATGCGCCCCGAGCCCGGCGAGATGTTCGTCTATACGCGCTCCGGCGATTGCGCGACGACGCTGAAAACCGTCTCGTTCGATGCAAGCGTCGCCTTTCCGCGGCCGCAGGCATGGAAGAATTTCATGGCGTTCGAAACGACCGAGGCGGCGGTCGATCTGTGGCGGCTGAGCGAGGGGGCCAAGCCCGGCATTCTCTTCGGTCCTTATGCGGACGGCCGCGGCGGCGGCTTGCTCGGCGAGGCGGGGCCGGACGATAGCCGCGCCGGGGCGGCGGCCGGCGGCGCAGGCGCGGCCCCCGGCGGCGATACGTGCGGGACGTTGACCGGCGAGGCGCGCGAGGCGTGTCGAATTTGCGACACCTTGCATCCGATGTTGCAAGACGTTTGTCGCGACGCCGCCAAGAGCCCGTAACGTTTTTTCGGGCCCAAAATAACCGAACGCGCGTGCGCGCGCCCGCACCCGCGATCGCCGACGATCGGGACGTCGACGAGCCCCGCACGACCATGGGGCGCGGCGTTAGCGTTAACCGTATCTAAAGAGCGTTCCGACATCCGTTCCGGGTTTATCGCGCCGCCGCACGGCGCGTGCAGCAGGGACGATCCGATGACGCGCACCGCGACGACGCACGCATCCGAAACGCATGCCGACGGGCGGGACGATCCGGTGTTCTCCCGCGTGGCCGACGCGCGTCGGCCTTTAGTTGCGGTCGCCGGTTTCAGTTTTCTGTTGAACCTTCTTTATTTGGCCTCGCCGCTTTATATGCTGCAGGTCTACGACCGCGTCTTGTCGAGCGGGCGTCCCGAAACGCTTTTGATGCTGACGGTTATCGCCGTCGCGTGCTTCGCCGTTTTGGGCTTTCTCGACGCGTTGCGATCCGTGGTTCTGTCGCGCGTTGCCGGGTGGTTCACTGAGCGCTTAAGCGAAGACGTGGCGACCGCAAGCCTGCGTTCGACGCTCGCCGGCAAGCAGCCGGGCTCCGCGCCGCTGCGCGATTTGTCGGTCATGCAGCAGTTCGCGTCAGGGCAGGGCGTCAAAGCGCTGTTCGACGCGCCGTTCACGCCCGTCTTTGTCTTTGCGATCTTCATGCTGCATTGGGCGCTCGGCGTTGTGACGCTCGTCGCCGGGGCCATGCTGGCCGCGCTTGCGTTCGCGAACGAACGATTGACGCGCGACCCGCTTAAAAAGGGCGCCGGCGCGCAGGCCGACGCCCATGCGACCGTCGATGCGGCGCTGCGCAATGCCGAGGCTGTCGCCGCCATGGGCATGGGCCCGGCGGTCTTTGCCCGCTTTCGCGCGCGCCTCGCCGATGCGGCCGGCGCGTCGGGCGTCGGCGAAGAGCGCGGCGCGATCGCGACCGGCGCGACGAAGGGGCTGCGCCAGACCGTTCAAATGGCGATCCTCGGCGTCGGCGCGTTGCTGGTCCTCGCGGGCGACCTCACCGGCGGCGCGATGATTGCGGGATCAATTCTGTTGGGCCGCGCGCTCGCGCCGGTCGAACAAGCGCTCGGGGCCTGGCGCCAGTTCGTCGCCGCGCGCGCCGCCCATGAGCGCCTCGCCGCGTTGCTGGACGCCCACCCGGCCGACAAGCCGGCCATGGAGTTGCCGGCCGCGACCGGCGCCGTCAGCGTCGAGGCCGCGACGTTCCGGCCCGAAGGCGCGGATCGCCCGATCCTCACGAACGTCTCGCTCTCGCTGACGCCGGGCGAAGCGCTCGCCGTCATCGGGCCGTCCGCATCCGGAAAAAGCACGCTATGCCGGCTCCTCGCCGGCGTTTGGCGCCCGACGCTCGGCGCGGTCAGGCTGGACGGAGCCGAGCTTCACCATTGGCCCGCCGCCGCGCTCGGCGCCGCCGTCGGCTATGTGCCGCAAAATGTCGAACTCTTCGCGGGAACGGTTCGTTAGAACATCGCGCGTTTGACCGACGGCGAGGCGCGCGAGGTCGTCAAAGCGGCCGTGCGCGCCGGCGTGCACGACATGGTGCTGCGTTTGCCGGACGGCTACGATACGGAAATCGGGCCCGGCGGCGCTCGCCTCTCGGCCGGCCAGCGCCAACGCGTCGCCTTGGCGCGCGCGCTCTACGGCGAGCCGAAACTCCTCATTCTCGACGAGCCGAATTCGAACCTCGATCAGGAAGGCGAAGAAGCGCTCGCGCATGCGATCGAGGGCATGAAGGGCCTCGGCGCAGCCGTCGTCATCGTCGCGCATCGCCCGTCAGCGCTCTCCAGCGTCGACCGGATTTTGTCGCTGCGCGCCGGCGCGGTCGACCTTTTCGGCCCGCGCGACGAGGTCTTGGCTGAATTGCTGCGCCGTCGCCGCCAAAACGCGGACCTCCGGCTCGTCGGCGCGCCCGACGAGGCCCCGGGCGATAACGCCGTCCAGATTTCAGGCGCTGCGGCCAAACCGTCGACGGACGGGCCCCGCGCCTCAACGCCCGCGCGCCGCGCCGGCGACCGAAAAGCAGGGTGACGCCGATGACCGACCGCGCCGCGATCACGCGCCGACAGACCGCCGACCCCGCCGAACCGGTCGATATCGTCGACGTCGACGA